>CAZHRQ010000227.1:0-2889 GCA_964535075.1 uncultured Rhodobacterales bacterium
GGGCAAGATCGTCTCCACCAGCCAGGAAGTGGAGGTGATGGTGCTGGAAGTGGACCCGCAGAAGCGACGCATCTCGCTGGGTCTGAAGCAGTGCCTGTCCAACCCCTGGGAAACCTTCGTGGCCCAACACCCCCCGGGCACCGAGGTGGAAGGCGACGTCAAGAACATCACCGAGTTCGGCCTGTTCATCGGCCTGACCGGCGATATCGACGGCATGGTGCACCTCTCCGACCTCTCCTGGGAACGTTCCGGCGAAGAGGTCATCAAGGAGTACAAGCGCGGCGACCATGTGAAGGCCAAGGTGCTGGATGTGGACGTGGACAAGGAACGCATCAGCCTGGGCATCAAGCAGCTCAGTGAGGATCCGTTCGAATCCGGCCTCTCCGGCGTCAACAAGGGCGAGGTGGTGTCCTGCGCCGTGACCGCCATCACCGACAACGGTCTGGAAGTGATGGTTCAGGATCAGGTGCCGGGCTTCATCCGCAAGGCCGACATAGCCCGCGACCGCGCCGACCAGCGCCCCGAACGCTACAACGTGGGCGACACCGTGGAAGCGCGCATCACCCAGGTGGATCGCAACAACCGCAAGGTTCAGCTTTCCATCAAGGCCCGCGAGATCGCCGAGGAAAAGCAGGCCATGGCCGACTTCGGCGCCACGTCGGAAAGCGGTGCCTCCCTGGGCGACATCCTGGGCGAGGCCCTGCGCCAGAAACAGCAAGGCAAGGATTCCTGATCCGCGCCGGACGGCCGCGACGACCTCCGTCGCGGCCGTTTCTCCCTGCCCCGTAACCCAAGGCCCGCCATGGCGCCCCAGCGCAGCGAAACCCGCCCCACGGGAAACCCCGATCTCTACCCGCCCCTGATCCCGCATCGCAGCGGCTGGCTGGCGGTGGGCGACGGGCATCACGTGTGGTGGGAGGAATCGGGCACCCCCGACGGACTGCCGGTGCTGTTCGTACACGGTGGCCCGGGCGCCGGCACCGCCGGCGTCCATCGCAGTTATTTCGATCCCGAGCGCTACCGCATCGTGCTGTTCGACCAGCGGGGCTGTGGCCGCTCCACCCCGGTGGCCGCCACCGAGGCCAATACCACCGCCCATCTCATCGCCGACATGGAGGCCCTGCGCGCCCATCTGGAAATCGGGCAGTGGCTGCTGTTCGGGGGCTCCTGGGGCAGCACCCTGGCCCTGGCCTATGGTCAGGCCCATCCCGAACGCTGCCTGGGCTTCATCCTGCGTGGGGTTTTTCTGTTCCGCGCCCGGGAACGGGCGTGGTTCCTGGACGGAATGGGCACCTTCTTTCCCGAAGCCGCCGAGGCCTTCCGCGCCTTTTTGCCCGAAGAGGAACGGAACCAGCCGGTGGCCGCCTACCTGGCCCGGCTCTGTGATCCCGACCCCACCGTCCACATGCCCGCCGCCGTGGCCTGGTGTCGGTACGAGGAAGCCTGCTCGGCCCTGGTCCCCTCGGCGGTTTCGCGGGTGATTCCCGCGCCCGAGACCCTGGCCATGGCCCGGTTGGAGGCCCACTACTTCGCACACGACGGCTTCCTGCGCGAAAACCAACTCCTGGAGGATCTGCCGCGCCTCCGTCATCTGCCGGCCTGGATCGTGCAAGGACGCTATGACGTGGTCTGCCCGCCGGTCACGGCCTGCGAACTGGCGGCGCACTGGCCCCGGGCCCGGCTGACCCTGGTGCCCGATGCCGGCCATTCGGGCCTGGAACCCGGCACCCGTCAGCACCTGGTGCGCGCCACCTGCGAGGCCTTGACCCTCGTGACCGATTCCAGCGTCCATGACTCTTGACGGTGATCCCCCGGCCTTCTGGTCGCGGCCGGGCCTCAACGTGCTCACGTACGATGCCCGCGCCCACCTGGATGCCGTGTTATTTGGGGATCACGCCCCCTTCTACGCCCGATTGGCCGCGGCCATGGCCGGCCCGGTGCTGGAGGCTGGCAGCGGCACGGGCCGGGTGAGTCTGGCCATGGCCGAGGCCGGCGCGCCGTCGGTGCTGGGACTGGAGCCCTCCGACGCCCTGCGTGCCATGGCCTTCGCCGCCCGCGCCCGGGCCCCGGCCGCCCTTGCTGCCCGGGTTATGTTCCAGGCGGGCGACATGCGCACCCTGGCCCTGTGGCGACGCTTTGATCTGATCACCGTGCCTTTTCGCGGCCTGCAAGAATTGCTCAACGGTGCGGATCTGGAGGCGGCCCTGGAAGCCCTGGCGGCACACCTGCCGGTGGGGGGCTGCCTGGCCTGTGACCTGTTCGACCCCACCCCGGAGAACTGCGGGCCGGAAACCGACCCCGACCCCATCGTGCTGCCCTTGCTGCCCCACCCCGAGCGGGGACGGGTACGGGTGACCGCCCTCAGCCGCCAGCCGGTGCCTCCGGCTCAGATCCTGCACGAACGCTGGCGTTTCGAGCATCTGGTGGAGGGCAGCGTGGTGGCCACCGAGGAAGAGGTGCTGTCCCTGCGCTGGGCCACCGTGGCGGAAATGCACCAGCGCTTCCACCGGGCGGGCCTCACCCCCATCGCCCTCTACCGTGATTTCAACGAAACCCCCTATACGCCCGGCTATCAGCAGGTGTGGGTGCTGGAGAAAACGGGGGGATGAGGCCCGTCGGTTCCAAAACTGCCCGTGTCGCCCCCACCCGTTGATTCCTGCTATAATTAGAGGAAATCTCAACCCCCTTTAATAATAATAAATATGGCAGATTCACGCGGTCAATGGGGCCCAACAAAGGGACCCATTGACCGCGATCGGCTTCAACCGCCCCGGTTCTCGATCAGGTCATCCACCACCGAGGGATCGGCCAGAGTGGAGATATCGCCCAGATTGCCGGTGTCGTTCCCGGCGATCTTGCGCAGGATGCGGCGCATGATCTTGCCCGAGC
>CAZHRQ010000228.1:0-2867 GCA_964535075.1 uncultured Rhodobacterales bacterium
GAGCAGGCCACCCTGGACTGGCAGTCCCCCCTGGATGACCGTAACCGCCTGTTGGTGGCCGAACGGGTGCCCGGAACCCAATTGTGGGTCCTGGCCTCCGCCGTGCGTGACCGGGTGTTGCGGGATTGGTGGGGGCAACTGGTGATGGGCGTGGCGCTGGGCCTGGTCGGGATCCTGGTCCTCGGAGGTATGCTGGTGGTGCTGGCCCGCCAGGGACAGGCCCGGCGGCGGGCCGCCCAGGCGGCGGAGGAGACTCGCCGGGCCCTGAGCGAACAGCTGCGCTTTCAGCAGGCGCTGATCAATGCCATTCCCCTGCCCATCATGGTACGAGATTCCCAACAGCACCTGATCCAGTTTAACAATGTCCTGCCGCCATGGCTGGAGCAACCGTTGACGGCGGTGGCCGGACAACCGCTGCCCGCGCTTTTGCCCGAGCCCGCCCGTACCCGTTTCGTCGAGGCCTACGAAGCCCTGCGTGACGGCGCCTTCACCACCAGTTTCGAGACCGAGTGGCCCGACTCCCACGGACATGTGCGAACGGTGCAGGTGCACGAGGCTCTGAGCGCCAGCGAGGGCCCCGACACCCCTCATGGCGGGTATGTGATCATCAGCACTCTAGTTAACTTGACTGATCAGAAACAGGCCCAGAGTGAACTGGCCCTGGCCACGGCCGATGCCCGGGCCACTCATGAGGCCCTGCGCGAGCAACTGCGGTTCCAGCAGGCATTGATCAACGCCATCCCGCTGCCGGTGGCGGTGCGGGATACAACGGGCCGGGTGATCCAGTTCAACAACGCTTTTCCCCACTGGGTGGGGCAGCCGGTGAGCGCCGTGGTGGGGCGGGATTGGGAAACCCTGTTGCCGTCCGGTCCCCGCACCGATTTTGCCGCCTCCGCCACTGAACTGGCCCAGGGCGCCTTTCGCACCACCTTTGAAACCCATTGGCCCCGCGATGATGGCACGCCGCGCTGTGTGCGGGTGTACGAAGCGATCAGTAGCGGTCACCAGGGCGATGGTAATCATGACGTGCGCATCTGCGCCATCGTGGACCTCAGCGACCAGAAACGGGCGGAACTGGCGCACCGGGCGGCCAAGGAACAAGCGGAACAGGCCCTGGCCGACCTGCGGGAGGCCCAGGAATCCCTGCTGCGATCCCAAAAGATGGCGGCCCTGGGCGGACTGGTGGCGGGGGTGGCCCACGAAATCAACACCCCCGTGGGCAACATCCTGGCCGGGGCTTCTCACCTGCGTCAGCGCACCGAGGTCCTGCGCCAGTTGTTGGACAAGGAGGAACTCACCGCCGACGACCTGGACCAGTACCTGGCCATGGCCGACGAGGCCGGCCGTCTGTTGGTCACCAACAGCGAACGGGCGGCAGAACTCATCCACAGCTTCAAGCAGGTGGCGGTGGATCAGAGCGCCGATGAAACCCGTGACTATGAACTGTGCGAGTACCTGCACGAGGTGGTGATCAGCCTGCGGCCCCGCTTCAAGAAAACCGCGCATACCGTCACGGTGAACTGCAATGCCCCCCTGCCAGTGGAGAACAAGCCAGGGGCACTCTCGCAGGCCCTGACCAACCTGTTGATGAATTCCCTCAGTCATGCCTGGCCCGATGGCGGTGCCGGGACCATTGTCATTACGGCCACCTTGCGGGATGACGACTGGGTGGAACTGGTTTACAGTGAGGATGGTTGCGGAATCCCCGAGGATATTCAGGATCGTGTGTTTGAGCCCTTCTTCACCACCCGCCGCAGCGCCGGGGGCAGCGGCTTGGGTCTCAATATCTTGGACAACGTGGTACGCAATACCCTGAAGGGCACCCTGGACCTGGACAGTGGTCGGGGCCGGGGAACCCGGTTCACCCTCTGCTTTCCCCGTCGCACCGGCGGACGGGCCGGGGATGAACCCGGGCCCGCTGAATAAAGGAGAGGCCGTTGGCGGAAAAGCAGTTTCTGTTCGCGAACAAGGGGCGGACCCAGCGGCCGCGGGAAAGGGACGAAACCACGGCGACTGTCCGGGTGTGGCATGTGCTGGTGGTGGATGACGATCCCGAGGTGCATTCGGTAACCCGGCTCATCCTAGGGGATTTGCGCTTCGCCGGGCGTCGGGTGCAATTGCATGCGGCGTCCGATGCCGCCGAGGCCTTTGCCTTCCTGCAGGCCCACACCGATGTGGCCGTGGTGCTGTTGGACGTGGTGATGGAGGCCGACGATGCCGGCCTGCAACTGGTCAGGCGCATCCGTGACGAACTGGACAACCATGCCATCCGCATCATCCTGCGCACCGGCCAGCCAGGGCAGGCGCCGGAAGAGCGGATGATCATCGACTACGACATCAACGACTATAAATCCAAAGCCGAACTCACCGCCCAGAAGCTGACCACGGCCACGGTGGCGGCGTTGCGGGCCTATCAGGACATTCGCAGCCTTCAGGCCAGCCGCCAGGGGCTGGAGAAGATTATCAGCGCCTCCGACGCCCTGTTCCAGGCCCACACCCTGCGCCGCTTCGCCTGCGGAGTGCTCACCCAGCTCGCGGCCCTGCTGGGGGTGGGGCCCAACGGGGTGCTGGTGCTGCACCGTGACGGCACGTCCGGCGACACGACCGTGTTCGAGACCCTGGCCGCCGCCGGCCGCTTCGAGGGACCCATGGAGGCCGAGGAGACCACGCTGACGCCCGAGACCCGGGGGCCCGTGCTGGACGATCCCGAGGTGGTGCCTCTGTTGTGCCGGGCGCTGGCGGACCGTGCCAACCTGTTCGCCGGCGACCACCTGGTGCTGTTCCTGCCCGGTCATCATCCGGAGGAAGCAAACCTGCTGGTTTATCTGCAAACCGCCGGCGGGGCCGAGCACGTGGACCGGCGCCTG
>CAZHRQ010000229.1:0-874 GCA_964535075.1 uncultured Rhodobacterales bacterium
TAAAGAGGGCAGTGCTTTCCGAGGCCTCTAAAGCCAGGAAACCATACGGGTCAGACCCCCTTGCAGGACAAAGATCGTCGGCGCACTATCACGGCAGGCGCGGCATAAGGGGATCCATGATGAACAGGGAGCTTCACCGTACAAAGAGGATACACGGCATGGGTTTCCTGAACATGACAGCCAGGTTCGTCCCGGAAGCCGTCAAGGGGCGGAAGGCCCACCCGCCGAAATCCGGGAAGAAATGGGAACTCAAGATCAACAGGAAGGAATGGAGGAAGGCGCTTGAATCAGCGATATCTGCCACAGGAGACAAGGACTGCGTTGAAAAGAGGGGGCACCGGGTGGAAGGAATAAGTCTGCCCATTGTTGTGGACGACTCCCTGGAGAAGATCACCAAAACCGGGGAAATGAAAAAGGTGCTGGAATCACTGGGTCTGGGCAGGGAAATGGAAAGGTGCTCGGTGAAGAAAAAAAGGCCGGGGAAGGGGACCATGAGATCCAGGCCGTACAGAAAAAAGAAGGGGCCCATCATAGTCGTTTCAAAGGACGTCAGGGGAGGAAGGAATATACCGGGCATAGACATAGTTCCGGTAAAAGATCTTACAGTAAGCTTACTGGCCCCCGGAACGCATCCCGGAAGGCTTGCTGTATGGACGGTTTCAGCGCTGAAGGGGCTTGAGAAGGGGGCAGGAAAATGAAGGCGCTGAAAAGAAATGCATGGAACATGCTGCTTTATCCACACCTGACAGAGAAGTCCATGAACATGGTTGAGACAGAGAACAAGCTGGTATTCATTGTTGACAGGAAGGCGGGAAAAGAGGATATAAGGAAATCCGTGGAAGACGAGTTCGAGGCAAAGGTGGAATGGGTCAGG
>CAZHRQ010000229.1:884-2858 GCA_964535075.1 uncultured Rhodobacterales bacterium
GGGGAAAAAGAAGGCTGTTGTGAAGATAAGCCCGGACTTTTCGGCTTCGGATATTGCATCAAAGCTTGGGATGATATGAGGTGATGTTATGGGAAGGAGACTGAGACACCAGAGAAGGGGGAGAGGTTCGTCCCCCACGTACAGGCATCCGGCCAGCCGGCTTAAGGCAAAGGTGGAATACAGGAATTCAGAGGGCAGGGTGGTGGACATAGTGAATGATCCTTCCAGGACAGCCCCTCTGGCAAGGATTGAGTACGGCGACGGTTCAGAAGGATATACAATAGCACCAAGGGGCCTGAGGACAGGCGAGTCCACGGGGTTTGTCTCAAAGCTTTCGGAGCTTCCCGTAGGAACGCACATATTCGGCATTGAGAACTCGCCCAACAGCGGACCAAAGCTGTGCAGGACATCGGGCACGTTCGCTACAGTGATGTCAAGATCCGGTAAAAAAGTCGTGGTGGAAATGCCGTCAAAGAAGACGGTGAAGCTGGACAGGAACTGCCGTGCAAGCACGGGCGTGCCCGCAGGAGAGGGCCACAAGGAAAAACCATGGATAAAGGCAGGCAAGAAATGGATAGCCATGCACAGGAAGGGCATCATGTACCCGAGAACATCGGGCGTTGCGATGAATGCGGTCGACCATCCGTTCGGCGGCCCGACAAAACCCGGGAAGTCCACAACATGCAGCAGGAACAGTCCTACCGGCCGTAAGGTGGGCTCAATAGGTGCCAGGAGGACTGGAAAGAAAAAGTGATATATTATATAAGGGTATAGATGAATGGTGAAAACATGGCTGACATTAAATTTCGCGGCATAGAAGAGGGGAAGCTCAGGGATATGGATATAAAGGAATTCAGAGGGCTTCTGAAATCAAGACAGAAGCGTTCCCTCAGCAGGGGGATGACAGAGGACCAGAAAAAGCTGCTCAAAAGGATAAAAAAGAACCCCGGAAAGTTCCATAAAACCCGGTCAAGGGAAATGATAATAGTTCCGCAGATGCTGGATACCAAGATAGGGATCCACAACGGTAAGGAGTATGTGGCAATCGACATAAAGCCGGAGATGCTGGGACACAGGCTAGGAGAATTCGCTGTCACCAGGAAGAAAGTAAGCCACTCATCTCCGGGCTTCGGCGCAACCAGGTCGTCAAAGTTCGTGCCGCTTAAGTAAGGTGTTAACATGGAAGGATATGCTCTGGATGCAGACCCCGGGAAATCGGCAAGGGCCAGAGGCAATGCCATGAGGATATCAAGAAAATCCTCTTCAGTGGTATGCAGGAAAATAAACGGGAAGCCCCTTGAAAAGGCGAAAAAGTTCCTGAAAAACATGCTGGAAGAGAAGGAAAATATAAGAGGGAAAATATATTTCAATGCCACGAAAGGCATTCTCAGTGTAATAGAGTCCGCAGAAAAGAACGCGGAAAACAAGGGCCTGGATAAGGAGACCCTTGTTGTCAACGCATCTGCCCACGACGGCTTCACTTTTATGCGGCCAAGAAAACTAAAGATGAGAGGGACAAGGAGAAAAATAGCCAACATACAGGTTGTGCTGATGCAGAGGTGAAAAAATGCTTGCCAAAAAATTCTTTGTCAATAACTCGGTAAGAAAGGTGGCAATAGAGGACTTCATAAGGGACCACTTTCCCAATGAGACCTATTCAAAGATAGATATAGAGAGAACGCCGCTGGGCGTGAAGATAGTAATACACAGCGACAGGCCCGGCAGGATAATAGGAACAGGCGGGAAGAAGATAAACGAACTGGTGGATTCAATCAAGGAGAATTTCGATCTGGAGAATCCGCAGCTGGATGTGAAGTCCGTGCCAAATCCCAATATGGACGCGGGAATAATAGCATCAAAGATATCATCCTTCCTGGAAAGGGGCTACAGCCACAAAAAAATGGGCAACATAATGCTGAATAAAATAATGGAAGCCGGAGCGGTCGGGGCCGAAATAAAAATAGCAGGAAAGCT
>CAZHRQ010000230.1:0-2845 GCA_964535075.1 uncultured Rhodobacterales bacterium
TGAGCTCCGTCATAACCGCTCGGAGGTGTCCAAGAAAACCGTGCCTCACCCCACCCGTTCACAGAGTGAACCCGATTGGGTGCGATCCGCTCTAGGACCTTGACACCCACCGCCGGGGTGTATAGGGTGATGCCCTTCGTGACCGCAATCATGGGAGCCGCGTCATGGCCAAGCCTGCCACCCTGCAAGTAAAGCTGGTGAGCACCGCCGACACGGGCTACTTCTATGTGACCAAGAAGAATCCTCGGAAAACCACCGAAAAGCTTCAGTTCAAGAAGTATGACCCCAAGGCCCGCAAGCACGTTCTGTTCAAGGAAGCCAAGATGAAGTAACCGGTTTCCGGTCTTGTCTTGCCAAAAAAGGGCTCTCCCGCCGGGAGGCGCCCTTTTTTGTTGTTCGGAGTAAATTTTGGAGGGGCGTGGAGACCTGAAAATCCACATCAAGTGCGGCGCAGGAGGGCGATGTGCAGGGCCTCGGCATCCCCTCCGGAACGCAAGCCCTCCAGGCCCTGGCGGGCGGCCCGGCGGGGCAGAACCGGGATCCACAGGCGCCACATGGCACTGAGCGCCAGAGGGTCCCGCCAATCAAAGCCGCATAAACTGGCCAGCACGTCCGTTTCCCCTTCCTCACGCGTGGCGGGCACCGTCGCCTCGGGGCCCTGGGCCGACAACCATTCCACATACCAGTGGGCGGCTTCCTCCGCCACCGGCAGCGGTGCCTGATTGGCGGGGCCCTCCACCTGCCGCAGCCGCCAGCCCCCGGCCACGGGCGCGATCTCCAAGGCGCCCAGGGGGAGGCCCCCCTGTTTCATCACCACCACCCGGTGGCCCTCGATGGCGCAGCGGACGGTGTAGAACGGCAGGCAGTTGTCCAGCGCCCGGCCCATGGCCATGAGCTCCCGCGCCGAGCCCACGGGCAACAGGGACAGGCCGTTGGGCGCGGTCACCGGACCAGAGGGACGGCTCCAGGCCAGATCCGCGCCCTGCAGGCGCCGCAGGGACGAGGAGGGAAACAGCCGGCCCACCGATTCGTGAAAGCGTTCGCAAAACCGCACGACCTGCACCAGGGGACGACGCCCCAGGATGAAGCGTACCGCCACCCGTTCCGCCCGGCGCAGGGTTTCTGAACACAGCACCGGTGTCTCCCCACCGGCCCGCCGGGCGGCATCGGGCAACACCACCGTCTGGGCGAAGGCCCGCACCGCATCCCCCACCGCCTCGTTGCCCCAGGGCAGATGCAAGGCGCGGTGGAAGCTGTCCCAGGCGGCCAGGGCGGCTATACGTTCCTCTTCCGCCGCCCGGCGCGGCGGATCCAGGGGATCCCCCGCCAGCGGCCCCCCGGTGACCGGCAGTCCCGTGACCGGCGCGGGATCGTGGGTAACCCGCCCCTCCACCGCCCGGAACAAGGCGCACCAGTCGCCATCGAAGCCCTTCAATAGATCGGCCAGGGCACGGCGCCGGCCCCCCGGTCCGCCGGCATAGGCGGCCAGACCATTGAGCACATGGGCCAACCGCGCGAAGCAGGCCCAGGGATCCAGCCCCTCGTCACACCCCGCCCGTGGGGCACCGGCCGCCCCGGGGCACAGGCTGTTGTCGATGTCGTCCAGGAAAAACAGCAGGAAATCCACGTGATCGGCGAAGGTCCGGTGGTTGAAGGTGCGCAGGCAGCGGATGGCGGCTTCGGAAACCATGTACGAACGGGCCAGGGCCGGCACCAGGGGCTCCCGGCGATCCACCACCCGGCGCAAAGTCGGCACCTCCGCCAGGGCACGGGCGAAAATGGGAAAAGCCTCGGCCGCCTGCCGCCGCACTTCCCGCCGGGGCGACGGCCGGGCATAAAAGCGATAGGTCCCCAGGGGATAGCGGGTGGCAAGGGACAGACGGGCCAGGGCCTCACCCGCCATGAGGCCGCCGCTCGAAGCCAGGGCGGTCTCCAGGCGGCCGGTTTCCTCCGCCAGGAAGCCGATACCCGCGTTTTCGGGCAGGGGCGCGTTTTCGGGCAGGGGCACGTGCCAACGGCGGGCCAGTTCGCTCAGAACCATCCAGTCGCGGCGGGGGCTGCCGGCGGGTTCTCCCGGTTCCAGACCAAAGGTCCGGGCCAGCGTGGGCAGTTGCAGGGGATAGACCACCACCGGGCCCAGGGCGGGATCGGTCACCTCCAGGCGATGGCGGCGCCAGTGGGCCAGGGCCGCCTGGACCTCGCCCGCATGACCACGGGCCAGGGCCGGCACCGCCGTCACCATGGCCTGCACAAGCCCGTCCCAGTCCTGCGCGGCCAGGGCCTCGGCCCGTGCCGGCAGGTCCCCGGGGCCCAACAGGGGCGGCACCCCGGCCCATACCGCCACGCCGCCGAAAAACCCGCCACGCGGCAGGGCCAACAGGAAATACGCCTTGGGATGATCGGGAAACAGCCCCTGGCCGTGGAGCAAGGCCGTCACGCGCGGCCGCTCAAGGGTCCGCACGGTATAGGGATGCAGCCGCTGTTGCGCGCTCCGCAGCGCGGCGAAGGTCAGCGACGCTTCGTCGGGAAACACACCATGAGTCATGATACCGCGCCCCCGGAACCGTAAACCATCCTGGGCACATGCGTCCGCCCGGAAGCGGGATCAAGAACCCCGCCGTGCGCGGGGGCAAAAAACCAGGGAGCGGCGCGGAAGGAAGGAGAGGGCTGGAGCGGGTGATGGGAATCGAACCCACACAACCAGCTTGGAAGGCTGGGGCTCTACCATTGAGCTACACCCGCCCAGAAAGCGGCCCGGCGGCACCACGGGCACCACCGGGCCGGAGCATATGGCGGGAGTGACGGGACTTGAACCCGCGGCCTCTGGCGTGACAGGCCAGCGCTC
>CAZHRQ010000231.1:0-2839 GCA_964535075.1 uncultured Rhodobacterales bacterium
CCTTTGCTCAAGCGCTTGAGCAGTGGGATGTCATGCGGACTTCCACGGAGGATGTCCTCAAGCGTTATCTGGCCGCCCCCGGTGGTGTACCGACCCAGCAGGCGTTCAGCCAGAATGAACATTGGCCGGCGCTGGATGTGGATCGGGATCAGGGCTGCATTCGGCGGATGGAGTCTGCTTACAGTCGCGACGGTGGCCTGGCCGTGCTCTACGGTAATTTGGCGGAAGATGGTTGCATCGTCAAAACCGCTGGCGTCGATGTCTCCATCCTGAGCTTTTCCGGCACGGCTCGGGTGTTTGAGAGTCAGGAAGACGCTGTCACCTCCATTCTGCTTGATCGCGTGGCCGCGGGCGATATTGTCGTCATTCGCTACGAAGGTCCGAAAGGTGGCCCTGGAATGCAAGAGATGCTTTATCCCACCAGCTACCTGAAGTCGAAAGGGCTGGGCAAGGTCTGTGCCTTGATCACCGACGGGCGCTTTTCGGGGGGGACTTCCGGACTCTCCATTGGCCATGTTTCACCAGAAGCCGCCGAGGGTGGCACCATCGGCTTAGTGGAAGAGGGCGACCGCATCGAAATCGATATTCCGGCGCGGCGAATTCATTTGGATGTGTCCGATCAGATACTTAAAAAGCGTCGTGCGGACATGCAGGCGCGCAAGGATCAGGCCTGGAAGCCCGTCAAGCGTGAGCGCCCCATCACCACGGCACTGCGTGCTTATGCCGCGCTAACCACCAGTGCCGCGCATGGGGCGGTGAGGGATCTGTCACAAATTGGTGGCTAGAACAGATCGCGTGAGCTATTGCGTCGGCGTCCAAATCCAACGCCAGCCAGGACGAGGCCGACTAGCAGACCGGCACCGGCAACGCCGGCGCCGGTTAAAAACCAGCGGCGGTCATCGCCACTGCGCAGGTTGAGGTTTTCCTGCTCTAACTCCCCCACGGTACGGGTTAGCTTGGCCACTTCTTCTTGAAGTTGGTTGCGTTCTTCATTGATGCGTACAATATTCGCCGAATTGTGCTCAAACTCCGCGAGCGCTTCCTCGAGTTCAATGTTGCGCGTGGAGACGAGTTCGTAACTCTCGGTGAGCGCGTTGTGCTCTTGCTCAAGGCGCTCCAGTTGCGCCGCGAGTTGGTCGGGCTCCTCCTGTAATGCTTCAAGACGTGCGCGCATCCGGTCGAGTTCGGTGCGGGCAGCCGGATCATCCTGCAGGTAGCGCGTCAACACATAGCCAATGCTGCCATCGGCGATGCGCACGCGTGAGTAGCCGGTGGTCTGGTTCGTGCCGAGCACCTCGACCCGGGCACCGCTTTGCAGTATCCGGATAATTTTATGTTGGGTGGTTTCACCGCTACGGAGGTTGAATTCACCTTGATCCGTGATATAGGCGGTTTCAGCCGCAATGCTCGGAGACGTCGTGCACAGCACCGCAGCTAGAATGGCTAGAATGGCAAGATGCCGCTTGCGAGCCCCGCAGCTGCAGCTGGACTGCTGGTGACAAGTTTCAACCCGGTTAAACATTGTAGATATGACTCCAGTCAAACTCATCATGTCCTGATGCATGGTGTGTGGGAAACGCGTGGCGCCGACCTGAGCGCTGGTACCCGACAGCAGCTCGGTTAACTTGCTAGCCATTGGTGGAGGGCGGATCGACGAGCAAAAATTCCAGCAGCGCCTTCTGTGCATGCAGGCGGTTTTCGGCTTCATCCCAGACCACCGACCGAGGCCCATCAATGACCTCCGCGGTGACTTCCTCCCCCCGGTGTGCTGGCAGACAGTGCATAAATAGCGCATCGGCCTTGGCTTGCGCGAGCAGCGCTTGATCGATGCGAAAAGATGCGAAAGCTTGCCGGCGTTCGCGCTCCTGCTCTTCTTGCCCCATGCTGGCCCACACGTCGGTCACGACAAGATCAGCGTTTGCAGCAGCCATTGTCGGGTCGTGCGAGAGCCGGCAGTGCTCGGCATTGGCGGCGAGCAACTCGGCATCTGGCTCAAAACCTGGTGGACAGGCGATGTGTAGCTCGAAGTCGAAAAGCCTGGCCGCGTTAATGTAGGAGTTGCACATATTGTTACCATCACCGATATAGGCAATGCGGCGTCGGCGGATTGAACCACGGTGCTCCTGATAAGTCAGGATGTCGGCGAGCAATTGGCAGGGATGGAAGCTGTCCGTCAGACCATTAATGACTGGTACTTGCGAGTGGGCCGCGAAGGTCTCCACGGTCTCCTGCGCAAAGGTGCGGATCATGACAGCATCCACCATGCGCGAGAGTACCCGGGCGCTATCAGGAATGGGCTCGCCGCGTCCAAGCTGAGTGTCACGCGGCGAAAGGAAGAGTGCGTGCCCCCCAAGCTGTGCCATGCCCGCCTCGAAAGAGACGCGGGTGCGTGTTGAGGATTTCTCAAACACCATGGCTAGAGTGCGCTGTTTAAGTGGCAGATACTCTACTCCCTCGCGCTGCAGCCGCTTGAGGACCAGTGCCCGGTCGATCAAGTCCTGCGCTTCCCGCGCCGAGAGATCAAGCAGGGTCAAAAAATGCCGTGGTGGACGAACGGATGGCTGTCCCATAGTGCTACTCCGAGAACCGCTGCGGGGGTTACTGTGAAACAACAGTTTCATCCTCTGGGGTGGCGACGCGCCATGTGCGTTAGGTCAGCTCGGTGGCTAAAAAACGTCGGATCAAAATGATGAGACTGTCGCTCAGCAGTTCAATCTGCTCGTCAGTGATGACCAGGGGAGGCAGCAGGCGTACCACCCGACCTGCAGTGACGTTGATCAGCATTCCTTGTTCAAGTGCTTGGCGGGTGAGTGCTCCGCAGTCACGCTCAAGTTCGATA
>CAZHRQ010000232.1:0-2777 GCA_964535075.1 uncultured Rhodobacterales bacterium
GAGGTGGCAATGCATATTTCCGAGGTCTTCATCGAGAACTTTCGCTGTTTTAGACAATGCCGGGTGGAATTAGATCCCAAGTTAACTGTTCTAGTTGGTGAGAATAATATTGGAAAGACTAACCTCTTGACAGCACTAGCACTTATTTTCTCCCCTGACGCATCAAACTTTTCCCGACAGCTTTCAGCGGATGATATTTGGGTAAACTGGCGCCAAGAGGATAAACTACCGGTCGTCAAAATCCAGGTTGCAATCACTGGCTTGAATACAGTGGAGGAAAAGGCATTAGTCGCAAAGTGGCTTGTTAACTCAAAGGATGAACTGAAAGCTCAAATAACTTATGAGTATCGCCCAATTGGTGAACTTGAGGGAGAACTTCCAGATGTATTACCTATCGATGATTATGATTGGGTTATTTATGGTGGCGAGATTGAAAGAGAGAGAATTGACTTCAAAGATCTCGCACAGATCCGTTTAGAGCTACTTCCTGCCTTGCGTGACGCAGAGAGAGAAATGTCTCGAGGAGGACGTAGAAGATTGGCCAGCCTCATCTCAAGATTCAAACCAGAAGGTTTCGACAGCGAAGATGTACTGGATAAAAGAAAAATAAGAAGGGCATTGTTGCTTCTTAATGGTAGAATCGAGCAAGCTGAGCCCGTCGCACAGTCACAAGAACATCTCAATGTCCGCCTAACCGAAGTATCGGGAGAATCAAATAGACAGCAAGCTTCTTTTAGGCCATCAAAGTTGGAATTCGATGATCTTATTAAAAATCTTCAGGTTCTTGTGAAGACCCAGGATGGATTAGAACATAGTGTAGAACTTAACGGCTTAGGCTATAACAACCTGCTCTATGTAGGAGCGTTGCTAACAGACTTTTACCAACGCAGAAAACTACGTGGACCAAAAGGACTCACCCTGCCCATTGTAGCTATTGAGGAGCCAGAAGCTCATCTTCACCCCCATCTGCAGAAGTTCTTCAATCGATACTTTGCTAGCGGAGGCGACGGGCAAGTAGTAGTTACAACTCATTCTACCCATATAAGTTCTAGTGTGGATCCGTCCCATATAGTCGTGTTACACCGAGACAGCAAAGGCGGCATTTGTGCTGCAAGCATAGCAAAACTATTTCAAGGTTCGAAAGATCTGGATAAACAATTCAATGCATTGAAAAGATATCTAGATGCCACCCGTTCAACGTTGTTTTTTGGTAAATCTGTAATGCTAGTTGAAGGCCTAGCTGAGGCTATTCTATTACCTGTTATAGCCAAAGAGTGCCTGGATTTTGACATTGACGATAAAGGCATCTCAATAGTAGCTGTTCAAGGTGTTTCCTTCCGACCTTTTGCTACACTCTTTGGGCCTAAAGGAATTCAAAGAAAATGTGCCATTCTAACAGATTCCGATCCAGACAAAGAAGCTTTCCCGCTTAGTATAGAAGATCCAAGCTATCAACCCGCCCAACGAGTGATAAATCTGCGCGACGAAATGAAAAGAGAAAAGGATAACTACGTCCGCGTCTTTTGTAATCTAAAAACTCTCGAGCATGACTTAATCATTGCTGGAAATCGACAACTTGTCGAGGATGCTCTCAATCTGGCCGTAACTCTTAGCGACAAGATAACTAGACCCAAAGTTGATGAGGCAATTAAAAAAGATAATCTAACGGATTTCTCTCGGGCTGTTCTCGAAGTCGTGTCAAGTGCAAAGGGAGCATTCGCTCAATCACTCGCGGAGAAAATCAGCGAAGACGCGAAAAATGTTCAAGTACCAAATTACATTTCCAGTGCGTTTGACTTCCTACTAGAAAAAGAAAGAATAAATAAAGCGGAGCTAAGTTATGAACGATGACTTCAAACATATGGTGGAAGCTCCCCTCGAGCAATCGATAGCGGTACGTGCTGGACCCGGTGCTGGCAAGACCTACTTAATTGCCCAGCGGATCGCCCAGTTGATTAAAAAAGGGTTGAGAAGAAACTCACAGATCGCTTGCATAACTTATACCAATACCGGCATTGAAGAAGTCGAAGATGAGTTAATACCAGATCATTTCTCCTCTAGACCTCGTGAACTTTTTCTTGGCACAATTCATAGCTTTTTAATAGATTATATTCTCAGACCATATGGTCATTTTCTATCAGAGATTCCTGACGATTTTAGGTTCACCCCACCGGATGGGTATGCAGATCGATTCTATCCTTCTCAGATGAAGAAAAATATGCCCACAATCAGACTTCGTTTATTTGAGTCAATTGGTTATGAATTCGATGGCACTTTAACTTGCTATCGCGAGGTTCGAGGATGGAAACCATCATCAAAACAGATGTCGATATTCAAGAGTCAGATGCATCAAGCCGGTTATATTGATCTACATGACGTACTTTACTATTCTTGGCGTATATTGACAGAATCAGATCCAATTAGAGAATGTCTAGCTGCAAGATTTTCATGTATTCTGGTTGATGAATTCCAAGATACAACAAAACTACAGAATTCGATTCTTGAGGTCTTTCAGAATAGCGGGAGAACATCTCTGTTTTTGGTTGGTGATCCTGATCAATCTATATTCTCATTTGCTGGGGCTGTACCACAGACTTTCCAAGATCATTTGCTTTCTTCTCATTTCTACTGCCAATCCTGCAAGCAGGCAGAACACCACCTTAAATTCAACAGAAGGTCCAGTCAAAAGATACTGGACTTTCTTAATAGCCTTTCAACGATGCCGGGAGCGTTACACGCTTGGGACAGTCTCTTGTAGGAGCCCAGGCGGCCATCCG
>CAZHRQ010000233.1:0-2004 GCA_964535075.1 uncultured Rhodobacterales bacterium
AAGGGTCAACTCCCTGCATTTCGTTTCATAGATCTCTTTGCTGGGATTGGTGGGTTACGGATACCCTTTGACGATCTCGGGGGGCGATGTGTTTTCACCTCCGAGTGGGATAAGTACGCACAACGAACGTATGCGGCGAACTTCCCGGAGAAATCGGATAGTGAGCACCAACTTATAGGTGATATTCGACCCTATTCTTCGATGCCTGAGTTGATTCCCTCTCACGATCTTCTTCTGGCAGGGTTCCCTTGTCAACCCTTCTCGATCGCCGGGGTGTCCAAAAAGAACTCGCTTGGAAGACCTCATGGTTTCATGGATGAAACTCAGGGAACGCTCTTCCACGAAGTAGCAAAGATACTGGACCATCATAGACCAAGCGCATTTCTCCTTGAAAATGTTAAGAACCTACAGAGGCATGATCGTGGAAGTACGTTCCGGACGATTCTTGGGGTTCTAGGGAATGACTTAGGTTACTACGTACAGCACAAGGTCATTGATTCCAGTCCTTGGGTACCCCAGAAAAGGGAAAGGATCTTTATCGTTGGCTTTCGAGAACCTAACGAGTTTGATTTTGAGAATCTTCACCAACCGATCGATGAACCCCCGAAACTACGTTCAATACTCGAGGATCATGCCGATCCCAAATACACCCTCACCGATCACCTCTGGTCTTACCTGCAAAACTACAAGGAGAAGCACCGCACGGCAGGCAACGGTTTTGGCTACTCTCTTTTTGGCCCAGGGGACGTTGCCCGCACTTTGTCCGCTCGGTACTACAAAGACGGGTCGGAGATTCTCATACGTCAAGAAAATGGTAATCCTAGGCGTTTAACGCCTCGTGAATGCTCTAGGTTGATGGGATTCGATCGTCCAGAAAGGTCGGAGTTCATCATTCCAGTCTCAGATACCCAAGCTTACAAGCAGTTTGGAAATGCAGTAGTCGTGCCGGTAGTTTCGGCGATCGCGGAACGGATGTACTCATGTCTTCTGAGCTCTATAGGTCCCGTACCTGAGCAGGTGTCGGATCGCCAGTTAACGTTGCCGTTATCATAAACCGGTAATCTAACCAATCGATGGCGAATCTGGTCAAGGAAGCCTTCTTGGGAGCGGCGATCAAGCGACTTTCTCATGTTGATATTGATCCTAAACGTTCGAATCAGCATGAAATCGGCACGACAAAGGAGATGCGTGATGCGTTTCTTGGGAATGACCAAGCAAGGAAGTACCCAACCATCTTCAAGCGAATAGAGAGCGATCGCGTAGTCCAAGATTACGGTACTTGCACTCACTATGACGCTCGATACAAGAATCCGAGTCGACGTCCTGAATGGAGGTTATATTACGAAGGTAACCAAGTTATTGAAGAGACCCATCCAGGCGACTCGCTGTTCATAGCACTTGATCAATCGAGGACCCTTTGGTTCCTATCCGTCGAGGCAGGATCGCCAGAAGAGCAACAGCTCCGTCTCTTATTCGGGTTGCCGACTTCAGAAAGGAGGTTTAAGGCTAGCAACCTCCTAGCATCTACTACCGAACAGTTTGTTCAGCGTATCATTCTCGAAGAACTTGGATTAGGCCAAATACCGCTAGAGGACGAGGCTAAATCACTTGCAAGCAGGTTCGCGGGGAAGTTCCCAAGTACTAGGGAACTCTCTAAGATGGCACAAGAAAATTACGCGGGCGCAAGGCCCGTCGAGGATCCGGATGGGACACTTGTAGGCTGGCTAGACTTCGAAGAACAGATTTTCCTCGCTATAGAGCGCGATGCGGTCAACCAGAGACTTCGGGAAGGTTTTGTAAGAGAAGACACGGTCGATATCGACGCGTTTCTACAGTTCTCGCTATCGGTTCAAAACCGACGGAAGGCTCGAATGGGGCTCTCGCTACAGAATCATGTAGAACTCATACTTCGAGACAGCGGTTTGAGGTTTGAGAGAGATGCCAGAACGGAGAATAATAAGAAGCCAGACTTTTTGTTCCCTTGCCGAGATTATTATGAGCAGG
>CAZHRQ010000233.1:2014-2748 GCA_964535075.1 uncultured Rhodobacterales bacterium
GCGGAAGTCGACGACCGACAACTTGTGATGCTTGGTGCGAAATCAACTTGTAAAGATCGTTGGCGACAGGTGTTGTCGGAAGCGAACAAGATCAGTCAGAAGCACTTGCTAACCCTTCAACCTAGCATCTCAGTTTCCCAAACATCGGAAATGAAGGATGCAAGATTGCAGTTGGTCGTTCCTGAGCCGATTCACAACACATATACGTCTGAGCAAAGAGATTGGTTGTGGACTTTAAGTGATTTCATTCTAGAAGTCCGCTCTCGCCAGTTGGCATAATTTTAAGATATCGCGTTATCCTTCGTCCTCGGAAAACTACGGTGGCGCCAATGGCAATACTATGTAAGCTCAGATGGGTTGACGCCTTGCCGGTTTCGAGCCATTAACAGGTCTTCCACCCGCTTTGTCCACCGGTGGACCGTCGGTGGACCGAGGGTGGTCCGTCGGTGAAACCCGATGCAAAAGCGCGGGCAGGCTGAGGTTTAAGCCTCGCACAGCCAATATAACCCCTATGGCGAAGGCAACCGGTACGGTAGCGGTCGACGGTCTACGGGGCTCGGCGGGCGTCGTGACCTTTGTGCGGCTCCCTGGAGGACGCACCTCGGTGAGACCCCGCACCGTGGGTCACAACCCCAAAACCCCCGCCCAAACCCTGGTCCGCGGCTTAATGCGACGCGCCACCCACGCCTGGAAGACCCTGACCTTGGAGCAAGCCGAAGCCTGGCGAACCTACG
>CAZHRQ010000234.1:0-2745 GCA_964535075.1 uncultured Rhodobacterales bacterium
GTAAGCGATCAGCGAAATACATCTAGCCCCGCCAGCGCCACCCCGCCAAGATGCCCACCTGATCCACAAAGACAGGAGCATCCGCATGGTACAGAAGCGACGCACTCGCCAGCAATGGCGGACTTTAATCGACGCATGGTGGGACAGTGGTCTGACCCAGGGCGAGTACTGCCGACGCCACAGCATCTCCGTGTCGAGTTTCGCGCGCTGGCGCGAGGTCTTTCGCCGTGAAGGTCAGCCCACAAAGCCCACCCCCAAGCGCGAGCAAGAACCGGCTTGCACCCTGGTTCCGGTGCACTGGATCAGCGAACCGACACCCCACAGCGGTGGCCCGCTCAGTCTCCACTTTCCCGACGGACTGCGCCTGGACATCAGCGTCGGCTTTGATGCCACCACCGTGCATCGGCTCATCACCCTCCTCAAAGGGCGTGACGCATGATCGGCATTGGCACCAATACCCACGTCTACCTGGTCGCCGGCGCCACCGACATGCGCAAGCAAATCGATGGCCTGGCGGGGATCGTCAGCGACACGCTCGGCGCCGATCCTTTCTGCGCGCACCTGTTTGTCTTCTGCAATCGCGCCCGCGACAAACTCAAAATCCTCTATTGGTACAACAACGGCTTCTGGCTGTGGTACCGACGCTTGGAACAACAGCGCTTTTGGTGGCCGTCAACCACCACCAAAGACCCCGTCACCCTTTCATTGCGCGAATTGCATTGGCTGCTTGAAGGGCTCGATCCAACGCGTATAGAAGGACATCAACAGGCACGTTTTAATCTGATTTAAAATGCAAAAAAAGCTTGTATTCAGACCCGCTTTCTCGGTATGATTTTGGTCATGGAAGTCGCCATTCAAATGCTGCCCAATGAACCCGTTCAATTGCACGGGATCATTGACCAATTGCGCACGCAATTGGCCGGGTTGACGCAGACGCTCACCGAACAACAGGAGCGCATTGACAGCGACGCCAAACGCATTGACCAATTGCTCGAGTATATTGAGTTATTGCGCCGCAAACGCTTTGGTCCCAGCACGGACAAGGTACCCGATGGACAGCTCAACCTCTTTGATGAGACAGAGCTTGAAGCACTGATCGGCCAGCTTGAGGCCGAGGCAGACGCCCATGCCAAGCCGCCCAAGGGCGAGAACACCAAAGCCAACACCTCGAAAGAAAAGCCCAAGCGCAAACCGTTGCCAGCGCATTTGACCCGGGTGGAGCGCATCCTTGATCTGTCCGAGGAGGAGAAAGCCGCGCTCGGGGAGAACTGGCAGTTCATCGGCTATGACATCTCCGAGCAGCTCGCTGATCTGCCCCGTCAGCTCTATGTCATCGAATACAAGCGTGCCAAGTATGCCCCGGTCGATGACAGCGTTGAGGCCGGGGAGGCCGGGATGAAGATCGCCCCACGCGCGCCCCAGATCATCCCCAAGGCCATCGCGCATGCCTCGCTGCTGGCCTCGATCGTGACGGGGAAGTTTGTCGATGCCCTGCCGCTGTATCGCCAGGAGAAGATCTTTGCCCGCGAGGGGATCGACATCCCGCGCCAGACCATGGCCGGGTGGCTGATGCAGTTGCAGGCGCCATTGGCCCCCATCGCGGAGGCGATCAAAGCGCAGTTGCTGCTTGGAACCACGCTGAGCATTGATGAAACCCGCTTGCAGGTATTGAACGAACCCGGACGGGACAATACTCAGGAGTCCTTCATCTGGGTGTTCTGCGGTGGCCCCCCGCAGCGACCGGTACGGTGGTTTGAATACGCGCCCTCGCGCGCCGCCGCTGTCCCCCATGAGGTCCTGTTTGGTGGGCGTGCCCCCGGCAGCGATCCACCCATTGAGCTGATTCTGCAATCCGATGGCTACAGTGCTTATTATGTGCTGGCCAAGGTGGAGGAGATCATCGACCATGCCGGTTGCTGGGCGCATGTGCGACGCAAGTTCGTCGAGGCGGCCGCCGGGCGCGAGGCCTCGCTCGCCCAGGAGGTGGTGGCGATGATTGGCGAGTTGTACGCCATTGAGAAGCGCTTGCGCCCGATGGCTCATGGGCAGCAGGCGGATGCGGACACTCGGGTGTGTGAGCGCCAGGCATTCAGCCTCCCGATCATCGAACGCATCAAGGCCTGGCTGGATCGCCATGTCCTGCGCGTGGCACCAAAGAGTTTGCTGGGCAAGGCGATTGGCTATGCCTTGAATCAGTGGCCGACGCTGATCGTCTTCCTCAGTCATGGCGAGGTGGAGATTGACAATAACCAGGCGGAGAATGCCATTCGTCCCTTTGTGGTGGGACGGAAAAACTGGCTGTTTGCCGGTTGTCCCGAAGGGGCGCAGACCAGCGCACTGCTCTATAGTCTGATTGAAACGGCGAAGGTGAATGGACTCGAGCCCCGGGCGTACCTCAACCACCTCTTCGAGCAGTTGCCCCTGGCGAGAACGCCGCAGGCGATTGAGGCGCTGCTGCCGTTTAACCTTCGCCCCGAGGATCTGGGCGCGCCAGGGCGTTTGGCCTCGATCAGTGATCCAGCCGTGTCTGGCAAGCGCTGATGCCGCGACGACAACCGGCGGGTCGCCGCCGGGTGTTGACTGTTGCGAGCATTGCGCTGAGCTGTGGTTACTTGCCATTCCGCCATTGTCCGCCGCCCCGGTCGGGCAGGGTAGATGTAGTTCGCTGATCGCTTACATCAAAAATGGGTATCAATGCTCTCGTTGTGATAATAATTTTTTTCGTCTTGGTATTGCCTGTATTTC
>CAZHRQ010000235.1:0-2710 GCA_964535075.1 uncultured Rhodobacterales bacterium
AGGGGCCGCCCGGCGAGGGCCGGGGTCGGTCAATTCATGGGCCGACCCGTATAAAATCGTGTGGGGAAATCAGGCTTCCATGCCCAGGGCCGCGCAATAGAGGTCCAGCAGCTCGTCCACTTCCCGGCGTTCATGGGGGTCCTGTTTGCGCAGGCGCACCACCTGCCGCATGATCTTGGGATCGAAGCCGTTGGCCTTGGCCTCGGCATAGACGTCCTTGATATCGTCCTGCAGGCCCCTTTTTTCCTCTTCGAGTCGCTCGATGCGTTCGATGTACTGGCGGAGCTGTTCGCCCGCGATGCCGCCGACCTCTTCTGACATGGATACGTCCGTCCTGATGGTGGAACTTTGGGCCCTCGATTCGCTTGGTGTCGAGTCGAAGCCGTGTCCGCGACCATAGTGCCTCCCCCAGGAGGCTGCAAGCGTACCGCCCCGAACGGAAGCAGGGGCGGGATGGTGACTTGATCGCCCTCCCGGCCTCGGGTACGCCTTTGGGACAGAGAGCGGATCATGATCGGCTCTAGAGCGCGGGACAACAAGGGAATCCATCATGGACCATAACGGGCGCGATCTGGTCACGGGCGGAGGCGGCTTTATCGGCAGCCACCTGGTGGATGCGCTGCTGGCGGCGGGCCGACGGGTGCGCGTGCTAGATAGTTTCGTGGTGGGGCGGCGCGCCAACCTGGCCCATCACGCCGACAATCCCCATCTGGAAATCGTTGAGGCGGACGTGGCCGATGCCGCCGCCGTCTCCGCCGCCACCGAGGGGTGCAGCCGGGTGTTCCATCTGGCAGCCCGGGCCGATATCGTGCCTTCCATCGAAACGCCGGAGCCCTATTTCCGCGCCAACGTGGACGGTACCTTTCACGTGCTGGAAGCCGCCCGTGCCGCTGGGGTGCGGCGTCTGGTGTATGTGGCGTCGTCGTCGTGCTACGGCATTCCCGATGTCTATCCCACGCCGGAAACGGCGCCCATTCAGCCCCGCTATCCTTATGCCCTGACCAAGTTCCTGGGCGAGCAGCTGGTCATGCACTGGGGCGAGGTCTATGACCTGCCGGTGATCAGCCTGCGCTTTTTTAATGTGTATGGCCCCCGGGCGCGCACCAGTGGCACCTATGGCGCGGTGTTCGGAGTCTTCCTGGCGCAGTTGGCCGCCGGCAAGCCTCTGACCGTGGTGGGCGACGGCACCCAGACCCGCGATTTCGCCTTTGTCACCGATGTGGTGGAGGCTCTGGTGATGGCGGCCGATAGTTCCCTCGGGCCCGCCATCTACAACGTGGGCACCGGCCGGCCCCAGAGTGTCAACCGACTAGTGGAACTGCTGGACGCGCCGGAGATCGTCCACGTGCCCAAGCGTCCCGGTGAGCCCGATTGCACTCAGGCCGACATCACCCGGGTGACCCGCGATCTGGGCTGGGCGCCCCGGGTGGATTTCCCCGAAGGCGTGGCCGTGATGCGGGCGCAACTGGCGCAATGGCAGGAAGCGCCGGTGTGGACCGCCGAAACCATTGCCGAAGCCACCCGATCCTGGTTCCATTACCTGAGTGATGACTCCGCAGAAGCGGTTCCTGTCCAGAAGGATGGCTGACGCATGAAGGATCTGCAGCCCCACGCCGCCCGCCCCACGCCCCGGCAAGCCCGGCACAAGATCGTGGGGCCCGAGGAACTGGCCGCCCTCACCCTGGCCGCCCGCACCGCCGGTCGGCGGGTGGTGCTGGCGCACGGGGTGTTCGACCTGCTGCACATGGGTCATGTGCGGCACCTGGAAGCCGCCCGGCGCGAAGGCAACATGCTGGTGGTGAGCCTCACCGCCGATGCCTACGTGAACAAGGGCCCCGGTCGCCCCGTGTTCCCCGAACGCCTGCGGGCGGAGATGGTGGGCTCGCTGGAATACGTGGATTGGGTGGTGATCAACGAAGCCGCCACGGCCGAAGACCTGCTGCGGACCGTTCGTCCCGATGTGTACGTGAAGGGCGCCGAGTACCGCAATCCGGAGGGCGACGTGACCGGCAAGATCGGGCCGGAACAGGAAGCCGTGGAGGCCCATGGCGGCCGCATTGTCTTTACCGACGACATCACTTTTTCCTCCTCCCACCTGATCAACCGCTACATGGACGTGCACGATCCCGACCGCCGGCACTATCTGGAGCGGCTGCGAGAAGGGGAGGGGCAGGCAAGGCTGCTGGCGGCGCTGGAGGGCCTGAAGCCGCTCAAGGTGCTGTTCGTGGGGGATGCCATCATTGACGAGTATCAGTACGTCACCGCCATGGGCAAATCGGCGAAGGAAAACATTATCGCCACCCACTTCCAGGAACGGGAGCTGTTCGCCGGTGGCGTGTTTGCCGCCGCCAACCACCTGGCCAGCTTCTGCGAAACCGTGGATGTGCTCACCGTCCTGGGCGGTGCCGACAGCCGGGAATCGGTGGCTCGGGAGGCCCTGAAACCCAACGTGGGCCTGCATGTGACCGAACGCCCCGGCACCCCCACCACCCGCAAGACCCGGTTTGTGGACGACTACAGCCTGCGCAAGCTGTTCGAGGTCTACCACATGGACGATTCGCTGGTGGACGGCACCACGGAGGCGGAGGTGCTGGCCTTCCTCGACCAGAATCTGGCCGGCTACGACGTGGTGGCGGTAACCGATTTCGGGCACGGCCTGATGACCCCCGCCATCATGGACCGCATTGTCAACGGGGCCCGGTTCCTGGGG
>CAZHRQ010000236.1:0-2704 GCA_964535075.1 uncultured Rhodobacterales bacterium
AACCATCAACCATGAACCATCAACCATGAACCATCAACCATGAACCATGAACCATGAACCATGAACTAATGACTGATTTTCCTTGGTTAACCGTAATTATTCTGTTTCCCATCGTCGCTTCTGTCGGCATTCCATTGTTGCCCGAGAAGAATGGCGTATGGGAACGCTGGTATGCCCTGATTGTTGGGCTAATTGATTTTACGTTGATCGTTTGTGCCTTCGTCACAAACTATGATTTTGCCAATCCGGGACTGCAACTGGTTGAAAAATATGCTTGGGTACCCACTCTGGACTTGAATTGGTCAGTGGGGGTGGATGGCTTATCGATGCCGTTGGTACTGCTGACGGGGTTTATGACAACGTTGGCAATCCTGGCGGCTTGGCCCGTAACCCTAAAGCCGAAGCTGTTTTACTTCCTGATGCTGGCAATGTACGGCGGTCAAATTGCCGTATTTGCAGTTCAGGATATGCTGTTGTTTTTCCTGGCGTGGGAACTGGAGTTAATTCCGGTTTATTTGCTGCTTTCGATTTGGGGTGGCAAGAAGCGGCTGTATGCGGCGACGAAGTTTATTCTGTATACGGCAGGGGGTTCGCTGTTTATTTTGATTGCAGCCTTGGCGATGGCATTCTATGGGGATACTGTCACCTTTGATATGCGATCGCTCGCTTTAAAGGATTATGCCCTAAATCTGGAACTGTTGCTGTATGCGGCGTTTCTGATTTCCTACGGGGTCAAGTTACCGATTTTCCCCTTACATACGTGGTTACCCGATGCCCACGGCGAAGCCACCGCCCCGGTTCACATGTTGCTGGCGGGGATTCTGTTGAAGATGGGCGGATATGCCCTAATTCGCATGAATGCCGGGATGTTACCCGATGCCCATGCCTATTTTGCCCCAGTGTTGGTGATTTTGGGGGTGGTGAATATCGTGTATGCGGCATTAACTTCCTTTGCCCAAAGGAATCTGAAGCGCAAGATTGCCTATTCCTCGATTTCCCACATGGGCTTTGTCTTAATCGGGATTGGGTCATTTACCGACTTGGGTTTGAGTGGGGCGGTGTTGCAAATGGTGTCCCACGGTTTAATTGGTGCCAGTTTGTTCTTCTTAGTTGGGGCAACCTATGACCGAACCCATACCCTGATGTTGGATGAAATGGGGGGCGTGGGTCAACGGATGCGGAAGATTTTTGCCATGTGGACGACTTGTTCCATGGCGTCTCTGGCGTTACCGGGGATGAGTGGCTTTGTGGCAGAGTTAATGGTATTTGTCGGATTTGCTACCTCGGATGCCTACAATTCCACGTTTAAGGTAATTGTGGTCTTTTTAGCCGCCGTTGGGGTAATTCTTACGCCGATTTATCTACTGTCAAATCTGCGGGAAATCTTCTACGGTTCGGAAAATAAGGAACTGGTGGAACACGAGGTTTTGCAGGATGCGGAACCGCGTGAGGTGTTTATTATTGCTTGTTTGCTGGTGCCAATTATTGGTATTGGCTTGTATCCCAAGCTAGTCACGCAGATGTATGACTCGACAACACAGCAGTTAACCGCCCGGTTGCGCGGTTCGGTACCGACGTTGGCTGAAGGGAAACCCCCCATGGTATCGATGGTAGCGCCGAAAATTGGGGGACGCGATCGCGTGGAGTTAGAGGTGCCGCCACCGATGCGTTAGCGCTGCTGGTTTCCATATTCCAGTAGGGGTACGGCAATGCCGTGCCTCTATTTTTTTGACAGTTCTTGCTGACATACAGCAGATTTGGTGGTTGATGAGGTACAGCCTCAAGCAAGATCCCCGACTTCTTAGAGAAGTCGGGGATCTGTCTGTGTAACTCGTAAAGGGCGACCCGAGTAAATTAAGTGGAGTGGAGTTGTTAATTAATGCAAGCATGAGGTGAGAGATCCCGGCGCTGAGATGGTGATTCAACTCACAGATGTGCTGTACCCGATTAATCCGACGGCATCGGAAGAGTTTGTGCGCTTATATTTAGGTCATCCGCCTGGAGATAGCAATGAGAAGTAAGGCTACATTAATGAAAGGTGAGGTTATTGGAGCAGGGCTGTAGGGGCGGGTTTAGGCACTCAATGTTGAATCCCACCGATAACATTTGTAGCAAAACCCGCCCTTGCTCACCCCAAACCTCTTTAGTTATGCTCATAATGATTAAACATTGGCGAAAGGGAATCAGCGTACAGTATCGATGGTAGCGCCGAAAATTGGGGGACGCGATCGCGTGGAGTTAGAGGTGCCGCCACCGATGCGTTAGCGCTGCTGGTTTCCATATTCCAGTAGGGGTACGGCAATGCCGTGCCTCTATTTTTTTGACAGTTCTTGCTGACATACAGCAGATTTGGTGGTTGATGAGGTACAGCCTCAAGCAAGATCCCCGACTTCTTAGAGAAGTCGGGGATCTGTCTGTGTAACTCGTAAAGGGCGACCCGAGTAAATTAAGTGGAGTGGAGTTGTTAATTAATGCAAGCATGAGGTGAGAGATCCCGGCGCTGAGATGGTGATTCAACTCACAGATGTGCTGTACCCGATTAATCCGACGGCATCGGAAGAGTTTGTGCGCTTATATTTAGGTCATCCGCCTGGAGATAGCAATGAGAAGTAAGGCTACATTAATGAAAGGTGAGGTTATTGGAGCAGGGCTGTAGGGGCGGGTTTAGGCACTCAATGTTGAATCCCACCGATAACATTTGTAG
>CAZHRQ010000237.1:0-458 GCA_964535075.1 uncultured Rhodobacterales bacterium
GGATGCGTGATCCGTCTCAAATGGACCGCCCGCTGATTAATGCGCGCAGTGAAAGCGTTCAGCAGAAACCGGCATTCCGCAATGCATTTAAGCGCCGTCGCTGCCTGATTCCCGCAACCGGGTTTTATGAATGGAAGAAGACATCTCAGGGAAAGCAGCCCTGGTTTTTCCGCCGGCGGGATCACGCACCGTTTGCGTTTGCCGGTCTCTGGGAGGAGTGGGAGGATCATGACGGCGGGGTGATGCTGACCAGCACCATCCTCACCACGACCCCGAACAGAATTATCCAGCCGGTTCATCATCGCATGCCGGTTGTGCTGGATCGTGAGCATTGGGAGGAATGGCTGGATCACCAGCATGCGCCCTCAACCCGCGTGCAATCACTTCTCTGTTCTGCGCCGGATGAAGAATGGGAGGGATATGAAGTTTCTTCAAACGTCAACAATCCGGGGTATGAC
>CAZHRQ010000237.1:468-2692 GCA_964535075.1 uncultured Rhodobacterales bacterium
GGGGCCGCTGGTTCCGGAAAAAACAGGCCGGCCTCCTCGCGACCGGCTACAAATGGAGCCGGGGCCACTGGCCCCGGAAAAGAAACAAGCCGGCCTCATCGCGACCGGCTACAGATGGAGGCGGGGCCGCTGGTTCCGGAAAAAACAGGCCGGCCTCATCGCGACCGGCTACAAATGGAGCCGGGGCCACTGGCCTCGTTGTTCTACACATCTTTGGGGTTAGGAACTAGGCAACTGGGGTATCATTTCTTGGTTTTGGTCCGCCTGGGATTGGCTGCATGCCCTGAACGTTCCCGCCGTGTGCGTTGAATGATCTGTTCAGCGTATTGTTGTGCCAAGTCCATGAATTCCTGGTAGCCATCGATAGCTTCTTGCAGGAGGGCGATTTGATCAGCCGGTACATAGCGCACCTGGTTTCGTCCGTTCTGCCAGACTTGATGGTTGTAATGGGGTCGGCCTTTCATATGGCATATCTTGCCCCGCTCCATGCGTTCAATACGACCGATTTTCTCCAAAAGGGGATGGATCTTTCGAGTTGTCTGATTCATGCCTCAATGATATAGATATCTATATCATCGTCAAGAACAATCCAGTAGCGCCCCAAGGAGGTCATATGGCTGAACAATGGGTTATCAAAGAAATGAAGTCGGCGGATCTGAAAGACGCACGGATCAATGCCCGGCTGAACGAAGTGCTCAGTCAACTCAGTCAACGCCCCACCCACAGCATCCCCGCCGCATGTGGAGGGAATGCGGAAATGGCTGGAGCCTATCGCCTGTTCGACAACCCGAAAGCCACCTTTGAACGCATACTCGCCCCACATGCTCAGGTGACGCGAGAACGCATGGTGGGGCAACAGACGGTGTTGCTGGTTCAGGACACCACCGAGATCGATGTGACGCGGCCGAGCCAGCAAGTTCGGGGCGTCGGCCCGCTCGATGGCAAGTCCCGCCGGGGCATCCTCCTGCACGTGCTTCACGCCTTTACCTCCGACGGCACGCCTCTGGGGACCTTGTCTGCAACCCCTTGGGCGCGCGAAGAAGGGGTTAGCTGCGCAAAACGCTCACGCGCCCAACGTGCGTCGACGCCGATCGAGAGCAAGGAGAGCTACCGTTGGCTGCAAATGCTACGCCAAGCGCAGCAGGAGGCTGCGCATTGCGTGGACACACGGATCATCAGCATCTGCGACAGCGAGGCGGACATCTATGAAGTACTGGCTGAGCCGCCTCAAATCGACTGGATTGTGCGCGGATGTCAGGACCGGGCCTTGCAGGAAAACAACGGCGATGGGAAGGCCCGCTATATCCATGAAAGTGTCTTGGCTCAACCGGTACTATACACTCAGATGATCCGCGTACGTGGACGCGATCAGAAGATTTCATGCGAGCGCCGGGGACGACGCCAAGCCCGTCGGTCGCGGCAAGCATGTGTCGAAGTCCGTTCGGCACACCTCACCCTGCGCGCGCCCTGGCGCCATGATCGCAAGCTGCCCCAGGCTGATGTCAACGTGGTGCTTGTGCGTGAGGTCGATACGCCCGAAGGGGAACAACCCGTCGAGTGGTTACTGCTGACCAGCCTGCCGGTTAAAGAGGCCGCCCAAGCTCGTGAGGTGGTCGAGTGCTATTGCGTACGCTGGATGATCGAGATCTTCTTCCGGGTCCTCAAATCAGGCTGTCGGGTCGAAGAGCGAAGGTTCGAGAACCTCGATCGCCTTCAGACGTGCTTGGCCGTCTACCTTATCGTGGCTTGGCGCACTCTCTATGTCTGTCGCTTGGCACGGGCATGCCCAAAGTCCAGCTGCGATGTCGTTTTCGAGCCTGCGGAGTGGAAATCAGTCTGGAAAATCCTTCGCCACAGCGACCCGCCATCTCAGTCGCCATCGCTGGGTGAAATGATTACGATGGTTGCTGAACTGGGCGGATACGTTAAACGCAAAAATAGTCCACCCGGCCCTCAAACGGTATGGATCGGCCTGCAAAGAATCCATGACTTCGCTCTTTGCTGGAAAGCTTTTGGTCCGGAAGCTAACATGGGTTCGGAAAATGTGTAGAACAACGAGGCGACCCCGCCCCGGAAAGAACGGCCCCGGGTGTGGCCGTCTCCAAAAAGAATGAACATGGAGCCGGGGCGACCACGCCCCGAAAGAAGCTTTCGATTCAAAATATACAATGCAAATTCGACTTTACATATCGAATATACATGGTTATTTTTTTTCTTATGTCGA
>CAZHRQ010000238.1:0-2688 GCA_964535075.1 uncultured Rhodobacterales bacterium
CATGGGCGGGCAGTGGGCTGGAAACATCGAGTACATGGGGTTCGGGGATGGCGTCTGCTGCAGGATCATCTACTTCAGTCCCAACGGGTTTTCCGTCGATGATGACGGGAACCCGTTCCGGTTGCCGTCTGAGGACGCTTTCGATCCCGACCGGGACCCCGGCCTGTTTTCCAGGATGATGGAATCCTTTCGTTTCATCGAGAGAGAGGAGCCGTAAGCAGGGCGTGGGCCGGTTGCGGCTGCAGCCGGAGCGGCCCCATGATCGAGCGATCGCCCGATACACCCACAACACCATGGAGGCCCGGATGAACGAGAGCCAGAAAGAGCTGAACGAGAACCGTGTGCGCCAGCTGGAGACGTTTGCCCGCCTGCTTCCCGACGTGCTGGGCCACGTCAGGGACCAGGCGGTCGAGGCTTACCGGGACGGCGTTCTGGACGGGAAGACCAAGCGGCTGATGGCCCTGGCGATTGCCCTGGGGGCCGGGTGCCGGAACTGCGTGCTGGGTCAGGCCGCCTATGCCCTGGAAAAGGGGGCCACGCGGGAGGAGATCCTGGAGACCGTCGCCGTGGTGGTGAGCATGCGGGGGACGACCGGGGTCGCGGAGTCCCTGCGGGTCATCCAGCTCCTGGAGGAGCAGGGGATGCTGGAGTGAGCCGGCCGTAGTCCATGGCGAGGATGCGGTCCGCCACGCTGTGGAGCCAGTCCAGGTGGTGGCTGATGACGACCAGGGTGGCCCCCCACCGGTTTCTGGCATCCAGTGCAGCCCGCTGGATGAGCTCGCTGCTCTCCCGGTCCACGCCGGCCGTGGGCTCGTCCAGAAGCAGGACCCGGGGCTGCAGGACCAGCCGGGCGGCCAGGGCGACCCGCTGGGCCTCGCCTCCGGGAGAGCCTCTCCAGTTTTTCCTGCTTCGCTCATTGAGCGGCTCATGCCCAGCAGACTGCAGTTCCTATCGTTCCGCACGCCGGTGGCGATAAACACAGCAGAGGAACGCATTGTGCCGTTGACGTGCCCGTTTTCCGAACGGTGTCCAGGAGGGGGCAGGACGGTATTGTTACTGAACAAACCTTTATGGTTGAAAAGGACGAATTTCAACCAATTTGGTTGATCTGAGCCTGCTGATTGGATACGATAGGGCCCATGGAATTCATCGCCCTTATCGCTGATATCGTGGCTTCGCGTGCAGAGCCCAACCGGCGACAATTACAGAGTAAGCTGGTCGATGTGCTCGGGAAGCTCAACCGGGAGAGAGGCGACGTTCTTGCCTCTCCTTATACTGTTACGCTGGGGGATGAGTTTCAAGCACTCTATCACACACCATTTGGCATATTCGCTGATTTATGGCGTATATTGACTTTTATATATCCAAAATCTGTTCGTTATTCTATTAGTTTGGGTCGATTGACGACCCCTGTAAACGAGAAGCAGGCTCTAGGAATGGATGGGCCCGTCTTTCATATTGCGCGAGATGGTCTCGAGCAGGCGAAGAAGCTGAAGACCATTTTCCGAGTCGGCGGCACAATTACCAACCTTGAACTCATCAATGACTCTCTGATGCTGATCTCTCAGTTGGCTCACAGTTGGAATTCAAATCGGTTAGCCATTCAGGCGGACCTCAGTGCGGGGAGGCCCGTCAAGGAGATTGCGAAAAGGGTGGGAATATCGGAGAGTGGCGTATACAAAAACATTAATACAGCGTCTCTAGATACGATCACCGCCATCACCAGTGACATTGAACTGGTCCTTGACCGGAGTGGGGGGTAAGACCAATGATGCTGGTCTTCTTCTTCCTCCTGAACATGGTCTTGATCACGCGTGCTCCATGGGTTTTCGACGACGAAGAAGTCCGTTTATCGACCTTGACGATCGGGTGTGCGGTTCAACTCTCGTCACTGCTATTTCTGCAGTTTGGTGTTGCCATCCTTTCTCTCGCTGTTGGAATCATATTCGTCAACCTGCTTACCTGGTTGCTCGAGCGGAGGACAGGTGACCAGGCGGCAAGGCTGGGTGGACGCCTGATCGGTCTGGTTTGCTGGTTTGTGATCCTCGGGTTTCTGTGTTCGGACTTGTTAGAGGTTTCTTTTGGCTCCTGGACGATCAAGTTGGCTCATACCACGCGAGCACTGTCGCGTGCATTCATTCTTGTTGAAGAAGTACATCTGCTCACAATCTCGGCTGTTAGCGCGGGAGTTATAATAGCCGTCATTGAAGCACACACGGCCGTACGTTTTCTCTTCCAAATTCTCAATGTGAAACCAATGAAAACAGAAGTTGTCGGAAGTGAAACGACACGCACAGTTGATCAAGTCGAGTACAACCGAGGAAGAGTGATCGGTGCACTGGAACGCCTGATGACTTTCTTTTTCGTCATGAACGGAGCCTACGGTGCGCTGGGTTTCCTTATTGCCGCGAAGGGCATGACCAGATTCAAACAACTCGATGACCGAGAATTCGCTGAGTATTTCCTGATCGGAACATTTCTCTCAATTATTCTGGCAGGATCAGTGGCTTTGCTAACCCAGTGCACGATAGTGACTTGGTCTTAGCGGTTGGGTATCAGCGCAACAGGAACTCAACCGAAGTGGTTCAATTTTCGCTGAATCAACCAAAATGGTTGATTGATGACGGAATGAGCGAGAGCCAGAAAGAGCTGAACGAGAACCGTGTGCGCCAGCTGGAGACGTTTGCC
>CAZHRQ010000239.1:0-2675 GCA_964535075.1 uncultured Rhodobacterales bacterium
GGGGGGGGGGGGGGGGGGTCATGGCGGCTCCCTTCCTTCGGAAACGGTGTGGGCGACCAGGCTGCGCAGGGGCGGGCGGGCCAGCGCATACAACAGCCGGTCATAGACATTGCGGGCCGCCCCATGGGAAAGTCCGAGGGTGCGCTGGATGTAACCGATGCTGATCCCCTCCGGCCGGGCGCACAGGTCCTGGATCAGATATTGCCAGGCGGCCAGGGACAGTTTTGAGCCTTCCAGAATGGTCCCCCGGGTGACGCTGAACTGCCGCCGGCACCTCCGGCACTTGTACCGCCAGCGGCGGATGCCCGTGATGTTCAGCCGGTACGCCTCGGCGGTGCCGCAGGTGGGGCACACGGGGCTCTCGGGCCAGCGCAACGCCGCGAACAGCGCCTCCGCCGCCGCCTCGTCGGGGAGAGGGGCGGCGTCAGGCATGGGGCCGGGCATCGGCCGGGGCCATGCCGTGGGCCCGCACCGTCTCTTGCACCGCGCGCACGCATTTGCCGCACTGAGGTTTCACGCCCAAGTGACGATAGACACTGGCGGCCGTGCAGGTTCCGCCGGCATAACCGCCAGACAGGGCGCCACAGGCCTCCTTGACCGCGCGTTCGTTAAGGGCATGGCACACACAGAGGTACATGGCCGGTCTCCCATGGCGAGAAGGTTTAGGACGGACGGCGCGGCGGCTTGGGCGCCGGCGCGGCCGGGGAACGGGTCGCGGCCTGGCGATGCTCGGCGAGAACGCGGATCACTCGCAATGTATGGGCGGGGTTCAGGCTGCGCCAGATCATCATGGTGGCTCTCCCAGACTCCCCGGAGGAAAAGAACCCCGGCACAGGCGCACAAACCCCACCGGCGCCGGGGTCCAGGACAGGGCCCGGGGGTCGGGGAGGTAAGCCCGCCGGGATGACCCTCATAGTGTTATAGACATGAGAATGATTTGCAAAGGCGTTTTTTGCCGGGCCCGTCTTTGCATAACCCACGAGCGGGGTAGGGGATGGCATCGTCAAAAAACGGTTACAGAAGCCGATGCGAAAGCCCTATGGGGACCGCCGCCTGTTTGGTATATCTAAGGTGGTCTCTGTCAAGCGGCCGAGAAGTCTCGGCGGAACGCACGGAGGAAAGGCCCGTGGCGTTGGCGGCGGAAGGTCATCCGGCTCTGGTGCTCAATGCCGATTTCAGGCCCTTGAGCTATTTCCCGCTTTCCCTGTGGCCCTGGCAGGATGCGGTGAAGGCGGTGTTTCTGGGGCGCGTGGCGGTGGTTCATGAATACGACCACGTGATCCACTCCCCCCGGTGTTCCCTGCGGCTGCCGTCGGTGATTGCGCTGAAGGAATACGCGCCCACGGCCCGCTATCCGGCCTTTACCCGCTTCAATGTGTTTTTGCGCGACCGCTTCACCTGCCAATACTGCGGTGTGCGCTTCCCCAGCCAGGACCTGACCTTCGACCATGTGGTGCCCCGATCCCGGGGCGGCCTGACCACATGGCAGAACGTGGTGACCGCGTGCGCGCCGTGTAATCTGCGCAAGGGCAACAAGATGCCCCACAGTCCCGAGAGCACGCCGCGGATCCCGCCCCGTCGGCCCACGGTGCACCAGTTGCAGGAGGCCGGACGATCCTTCCCGCCCCACTACCTGCACGAAACGTGGACCGACTTCCTGTACTGGGATACGGAACTGCGGGCCCGTTGAGCGGCCTCTCCCTTTTTTTCTCCCCCTTCATCGGAGGTCGGGCATGATTTTACAGGAACAACTGGACAAGATTCGCACCCAAAACGGGTTCATCGCCGCCCTGGACCAGAGCGGCGGCAGCACCCCGGCGGCCCTGGCCCGCTATGGCATCGCCGAAAATGCCTATATGGACGACGATGAAATGTATGATTGCGTGCACGCCATGCGCAGCCGCATCATCACCAGCCCCGTATTTAACGGCGAGCGCATCCTGGGCGCCATCCTGTTTGAAAACACCATGGACCGGGACATCGCCGGCCAACCCACCGCCGCCTATCTGTGGGGGGAAAAGCGCATCGTGCCGTTCCTCAAGGTGGATCACGGCCTGGCGCCGGCGGCGGACGGCGTGCAGTGCATGCGCCCCATCCCCCGCCTGGACACCCTGTTGGTGCACGGCCGGGTGAAGGGCATTTTCGGCACCAAGGCCCGGTCCCTGATCCACGATGCCAACGCCGACGGCATCGCCGCCGTGGTGGAACAGCAGTTCACCCTGGCGGAACAGATTCTCCAGCACGATCTGGTGCCCATCGTGGAACCGGAGGTTTCCATCCACAGCCCGCGCAAGGCGGAGGCCGAAGCGCTGCTGCGGGCCATCCTGCTCAGCCACCTGGACCGCCTGCCGGCGCCCCATTCGGTGATGCTGAAGCTGACCCTGCCGGAGGAAGACGATTTCTACAGCGACCTCATGGCCCACCCGCGGGTGGTGCGGGTGGTGGCGCTGTCGGGGGGCTATGACCGGACCGACGCCAACGCCCGGCTGGCCCGCAACCACGGCATGATCGCCAGCTTCTCCCGCGCCCTCACCGAGGGCCTCACCGCCCAGCAGAGCGAGGCCGAGTTCAACCGCACCCTGGATGACGCCATCGCCCACATTTATAAGGCGTCCATCACCTAACCCGGATTATTCACCGGGATTGGCGGGTGTAGCGTAAGATCCTGAGATCGT
>CAZHRQ010000240.1:0-259 GCA_964535075.1 uncultured Rhodobacterales bacterium
TTCTCAATTCCTTTCTCAATTATAATTTTCTTATCCTCTTCTGTTAAAGTGCTTTCTATCATCATTCTTACATTATCCTCCACATCTGCATAAGGTTGAAATTTTGTGTAGAAAAAATCAGAGATCTCTTTTATGGAATTACAGATCGATATAAAATCGGGATAAGAAAGATAACCGTCATAATATTCATCAACAACAACTGATAAAATGTCATTAATAAGATCAGGTAATTGTTTTAAAATAACACGCATATCATCAT
>CAZHRQ010000240.1:269-2674 GCA_964535075.1 uncultured Rhodobacterales bacterium
TTAAAGGGTATCAAAACAGACAAATGTTGTGATTTAAGTTCTGTAAGGCTTTTATCATAAATCTTAAATACGGGTATCTTGTATCTAAAAATGTCATAATCATTAGTATCAATATTAAAAAATCTCAATTCACAAACAAGATAATTTTTGATATTACGATTAGGTTCTATAAAAACAACCGTCTGTTTTGGAAAACAAACAATGCTGTCTATATCTTTACGATCTGCATCTTCTTTGTCCTTAACTGCAATACCAAAACCATAAGTAAGCATTCGAGTAAGCATATTAGAATCATTACTCGTCTGTAACTCTATATGATAGGTCTGTGTAACATCATCGTATTTGAATACGAGGAGTTTATCAACAATAAGCAAAGTGTAATTAGGACTAATTATATCCTTATCACTATGTATTATTTCAGGCTTTATCTTGCCATCAATAGGATAATTTTCGTTAAATAATCCGTTAATTAAACAGATTATAGGTTTATCTGATAGTTCTGAAAGCCATTTGAATATAAGATCATTTTTAATCTTATCTTGTTTTTTATCATCATTATCCATAAATTAGTAACTCCGCTATTATCTATCTGTTTTCTACACTAATTAAAATATAATTTATTTTTCAATATTAAGCAAGAGATTATAAATATTTGACAAAGTATTTTACGAAACATAGTATTAAATGTTAATGAGATAGCCTTCACTCTCTACTCTTTTTTTTACTTCTTAAATTATAAACCTTTTTTGACTTTTTACAAAGGCTCTGTGAGTTTTTAGAAGCATTCTGTGAGTTTATACCGACTTTATAGAAGTATACTCTTGCTAATCCAAAATTTCATATATAGTTTAATTATAAACTAATTTATGATCTCGAATTTTAAACTTAATAAAGAGAACAATTTCTCTTGACAAATATCACCATTTAGTTCGGATAAATAATCACAAACTTCGTCTAAAAAACTATCAAAGGAAAGATGATAATTATTTTCTATAACTTCTTTAATAAATAAACGCCATAATCTCTCTATAATATTAAGATTAGGACTATAATTAGGTAAATAATTAAGAGTTATATTTAAATCATCAGCAAAATCTTGAACTTCATAGCTTCTATTATATGGAGCATTATCAAGAAAAATATGGATTCTTTTATTATTTTCACACTTTTTTCTGAGCTCTACTAAAAATAACATAATTAATTCCTTATTACAATTACTTTCTGATATTATAGTGAAGACTTCTTTCGTCACCGCATTCACGGAACCAAGTATATTTATACGTCGTCTGCCGCTATTAGAACGAATACATTTAGTATTATTGTTTCCTCTTTTTTGATAAGCATAACCATTTTTTACATTGTGTAATTGGTGCTTGATATCAAAATAAAAAACTTCGTAATTTAAAGATTTTGAATTATTTATTATTTCCATCATGTATTCAATGTAGTTCAATTGTGTATCCTTATCAGGCGGAGATTTTCCGCCGGGTATCAATCTTGTCTTTTTATAACTGTAGTTTTTTTTAAAAACCCTCTTATAGTAGATGCGGGAGCAACAACTCCAAGCCTTTCCAATAATATTTTTTGCAGCTTATTTGATGATGAAATATTTTCTTCATTTATATACTCTTCTATTTTATCAGAATACTCTTCTAAATAGCTTTTTCTTGGTTTGTAATTAAAGCGGCACAACTTATCAAAACCACCTTCTATAAACATCTTATACCATGTTATTACAGTTCTTTCCGAAATACCTAAACTTTTAGCAATTCTTCTATTTACCATACCTACATTTTTTAATTCTATACAATGAAGACGTTTAAATATTCTTTTATCTTTAAATTTTCTTTTTAGTTCTTTTAATTTTTTTAATTCTTCAGTTGTTAGAAATATTTCATATTTCATAATACATCCATATTTAAACTTTTATTTATAAAGTAATAATGAAATTTTAAAAAGTCAAGAGTATAGGTTTTAAAAATGTTTTTAATAATGATATAAAGCATACTCATAAAGAGAATAATCATCATTATGAAAGAACATTGATACTTCTATCCAGTCGATTAGACGGTGGGATACCCTTATATGATATAGAAGACTGGTTGTATTCGGCATTCGAAAAATGTAGGAATTTCGGAAATTGAATAATGCATAATCAATATAATAAAAAAATATACTATAATTGATAAAAAGTCAATTTATTTATCATTTATATCAATTTTTTTTGGTTTTTTTATTTATATTATTCCTAGTAATTGCCTCAGAAAAACGATAACTATCTCCATTCATCTCAATAACTTTACCATAATGAACAATTCTATCAAGAATCGCTGTCGTTATCCTATCAGTGTAGAATATTTCACTCCACTTTGAGAAAGGAAGATTCGTAGTAATAATCAAACTAG
>CAZHRQ010000241.1:0-2667 GCA_964535075.1 uncultured Rhodobacterales bacterium
TGAATCTTCGCCATTGTGCCGGTCCAGCACGGCGGCTTCTTTTTGAAGATTCAAGGAATGAAAGGATCCAGGGAGGCCCCCAAGGGGCGTGCCTTAATCGGCCGCCACGATCTCGATGGTTACTTCGCAGTCCAGATCCGCATGCAGGCGCAGACTTACAGTGAACTTCCCCACGGCGCGCAGAGGCCCATCGGGCAGGCGCACTTCGCTGCGCTGAACCTCAACCCCGGCCGCGCTAGTGAGCGCCTCGGCAATATCCGAAGTACCGACAGAACCGAACAGCCGCCCCTCATCGCCGGCTTTTCGCCCAAGGGTTACGCGCAAGCCGTCGAGTTTGGCTTTACGCGCTTCCGCCGCTGCCAGAACCTCCGCCGCTTCGCGCTCAAGCTCGGCGCGCCGTTCCTCAAAGGCTTTGATATTCGCGGCGGTCGCGGCCACCGCGAAACCACTGGGCAGCAGGTAATTGCGCCCATAACCGGGTCGCACCGAAACCTTGTCGCCAAGCGCGCCAAGGCGGGCGACCTTTTTGAGTAAAATGACATCCACAACAAATTCCTCTTGAATGAGCAGGTCGCTAATCGGACCTTGCTGATCGGACTCGGTAACGACGACGCGGCGCAACAAGCGCCCGCCAGCCTGATCAGTGGCTATCGGTATAGGGCAATAGAGCCAGGTAACGGGCGCGCTTCACAGCCACGGCGAGCTGGCGCTGATAGCGAGCCGATGTTCCGGTAATGCGGCTGGGAACAATCTTCCCCGATTCACTAATAAAGGCCTTGAGCAAATTTAAGTCCTTGTAGTCGATCTCGGAAATACCCTCGGCGGTAAAGCGGCAATAGCGTTTGCGACGAAAAAAGCGGGACATGGTGAAAACCTCGTGAACAATAAAAGTGGACAGCCGGCAACCCGATTGCCCAAAAAACCCAACAGCTGGTCAATGATGACAGCCCAAAAGCGTCAGTGCGAATCAAGAACGAGGCCGCGCTGGAGGCCTTATTCTTCCTCCTCCTGCTCTTCCTCGTCGTCATCGCCACGCCTTGGCCGCCGCTCCGCACGCTCATCGCCCTGCTCGGAGGTGTCTTCATTGCCTTTCGCAAGTGGTGAAAGCTCGGTCACGGGGCCGTCGCGTTTCACGACCATATTGCGCAGTACCGCATCATTGAAGCGGAAGGCATTCACGAGTTCATCCAAAGCTTCCTGATCGCATTCAATGTTCATCAGCACGTAGTGCGCCTTGTGAACCTTATTGATCGGGTAAGCAAGCTGCCGCCGGCCCCAATCCTCCAGCCGGTGGATTTGACCGCCCCGGCTCTCGATACCGCCACGATAGCGTTCGATCATGCTCGGCACCTGTTCACTCTGGCTTGGATGCACCAGAAAAACTACTTCATAATGTCGCATGCAGGCTCCTCACGGATAAATAGCCTCCCGACTCAGCAAAGATGGTCTCGGACGGATGGAATGACCAGCCACTGGGGTGAGGCAAGGAGTGGATTGAAGAAAATCAACAAAGCCGCGCATTATCGCTGTTTTTTTTTCGGCTGTAAATCACCGTCGCGACTAAAGCCAGCCCCGGCGCAGCCACTCAGCACGGTCTCGGAGTATGATTGTCCGTGCGCGAGGATCGGCCCGCTGGCCGTGCTCAGGCAGCTTTCAGACCACAAAGACCACCCCGCCCTTGATGCACGGCCATGGGCGCGATTCGTCCCCCGACGCATGACTCCATGACTCCACGCTCATGACAAAACCCCGGCTGATTGCGACCCTGAGCCCGCTCCTCGGCTTGTTACTCGGTGGCTGCCTCGTCTCCTCGCCCCGAATTGACATGCACGAATCCTACGAAGGCCCCCTGATCGCCGCCATCACGCCCATTGGTGGCCAGGTTGACCGGCTGACTGGCTGGGTTTTGCGCCACAAGCTTCAGCAAGGGCTGGCGGCAGAGATTCGAGCCGCCGGGATATTCTCTGCCGTGGAGGAGATACCAGCGGCCTCGACACCCAATGAAGCCGAAATCATCATCGAGCCAAGCTTTTTGCAGCAGGCCGGCCTGAACTCAAACAGTCATGGCAAGAGCGAGCTCGCGGTTCATCTCAAGGTAAGCAGAAAAACCACGGGAGCCGTTGCGCTGAATCGCGATTATCGGGTTCCCTGCCCTTCATGCGCACTCGGCAGGGTGGACCCGCAAGCCCTGCGGGCGCTGAGCAAGGCGATCAATGGCGATCTGCGGCGGGAATTCGGCAGACGCCCGGCCAAGTAACGGATAGCGTCGGGTTTTCGCCGGCGCCTTCCGTGGGGGCGAATCAATTCACCCTTACTGTGAAACAGCCGCTTCATCCTTCGGGGTGGTGCTGCACCATGAGCGTTAGCGTAAAGCAGCCGCTTCATAGTCCGGGGTGGCGCCACGCTATACCTGAATGGCATCGGATTTCGGCTCGTTTGCGATGAGTATCTGAGCGTTAGGAATACTGGCGCAGGTAGTTCCACTCATAGAAACGCTTCATCCAATGAAAAAAGCGCGAATTTGGCAGCACAAAACTGTGCTTTTCGTTGCGTGCCACCAGCATGGCTTGGTCGTTGGCGTCAAGAATGCACAGCAGTTCGACCTTAAAACCCGCCTTGGGTGACTCCCCGCGCAGTTCGGCGGCAAGATTGCGCGCGGCGGCCCGG
>CAZHRQ010000242.1:0-2666 GCA_964535075.1 uncultured Rhodobacterales bacterium
CCGGGTCCCTCTCCAACCGCCACACATGGGTCCCGTTTGCACCGGCGGTGACAGATAACTCGGGCAGGACCCGGAAAACCCGATCCGATGAGTCAAGAAAAAGGGCTTTCTCAAGGACTCGGAAGAACAGGACATTACGCTCTGGCCTCCAGAGCCTGTTAGCATCGGCATCACAGCCGGGGCCAAAAAGTGGGGGACCGCCTACCCCCCGGCTGGAAAAGCGGCCTGCTTCGCGAAATCAATCGGGGGTAGACCGGGTACAACCCGTAAAGATACCGGATAACTTGTCCGATAGGGGGAGTAGGGCATTGTCTTTCCAGACCATTCCTGCCCGCGTTTGACTCAGGCATAGGTTCCCTGTCGGTTTTTGGTAAGTATCCTATTTTCTGAAGGATGATGAGTATGTACTCTTTAAATTTCAGTTTGCGGACCAAATCTTTGCTGGCCCTTGGTGTGGCCTGCCTCGTGGCCCTGGGCCCCACGGTTCTCATTGGATGGCAGATGCTGGAGACAGGGCGGGATCATTTGGGCCGCGGCTTTGCCCAAAACTTTACTCTGCTCAGCGCCCAGAAGATCAAGGCCCCTGTGACCAGGGAACTGGCCCTGTCTCAACGCTTTGCAGATTCTTTGCTGCTTCGGCGGTGGCTTCTGGATGAGGATTCACCCCGGAAGAAGTCTCTTTTCTTCCAGGAAGCCAAGGGTTTTCAGCAAGATTTCCGCAATCATACCTATTTTGTTATCAGTCGCAAAAGCTTAAGATACTATTCAAACAATGAGCAGAAGCCATACAGTGAAACACCTCGATATTTTCTGGATTCGAATAACAGGGATGATGCCTGGTTTTTTCAGACTATGGCCGAATTCGATACCTTTAACATCAATGTAGATCCGGACGTCCATCTCAAAGAGACCCGGGTCTGGTTCAATGTTATCGTTTGGCATGAGAACCGAAAGATCGGGCTTGCTGGAACAGGTTTGAACCTAGCCGAGTTTCTGGAGGAATTCATTACCGCCGAAGAGCCGGGAATCACGCCCATGATCCTGAATGCAGACGGCCTTATCCAGGCCCACCCCGATCAGGACTTGATTGCATTCGGTTCCGGAGCCAAGGCCGGCAAGGAGCAGTCTCATCTGAGTGGTCTGCTGGCTGGAGAGGCAACAGACCAGGAGTTGCAGGCTGTTATGCACAGGACCCGGTCCGCGCCGGGAACAGTGGGGACACTTTGGGGCAGGCTTGACGGAAAGAAGCAGCTCCTGGCCTTGACCTGGATTCCGGAGCTCAGCTGGTATGTGGTCAGTGCCGTGGACCTGAAGGCGGCCCAGGTTCTGGACAATACCTGGGTCATGGCGGCGGTTGCCGCATTGGTTGTCATCTTCGGCATTCTGCTCCTGGTGTATAGCTACGGAGTGGAAAAGCTTGTCCTCCGGCCCTTGCGATCCCTGCATACATCCGCTACCGTTCTGGCCCAGGGAGATTACAACGTCTCGCTGCCCCCGGCCGGAGCCGATGAGATCGGGGGGTTGAGCCGTGCCTTCGGCTCGATGGTCGAGGAGATCAAAAGCTATACCAAGGGGTTGGAAGAAAAGGTCCGCAAAAGGACACAAGAGCTGGAGGACCAGTCGGAGCTTCTGCGAGAGGCCAACCTGGAGAAGACCGAGATGCTGAACAATGTGATGGAGAGTATCCATTACGCCCAAACCATTCAGCAGGCCATCTTGACGAACGAGAACCAGCTTGGTCGAATGATTCAGGAAAGCTTCGTTCTCTGGCAGCCGAAAGACGTGATCAGCGGCGATATGATCTGGAGCAAGGAGGTTGAGGACGGCTTTGCCCTGGCGGTCATCGACTGTACCGGTCACGGGGTTCCCGGAGGGATTATGACCATGGCTGCGGTCGCTTCTCTGAACAGGGTCGTCAGTGATATCGGTGTTCATCCTCCTCACCGGGTTTTGCAGGAGGTGAGCCGGGTGGTCCAGAAAATGCTTTCCAACCAGGATGCGCCCCAGTATGCAGAGGATGGTCTGGACATGGCGCTTTGCGTGTATTGCCGCTCGACTCGAAGCCTCCTGTTTGCCGGGAGCCGGTTGAGCCTCTTTTGTGAGCAGGGGGACCAGCTTGTCCAAATCAAGGGCGACAAAGAAAGTCTGGGCTATCGGTCCTCAAATCCTGAATTTCCTTTTCAGACCCATACCCTCGAGATCCAGGGACAGATGACTTTGTATCTGGCCACTGACGGGGTATTTGATCAGATCGGGGAAAAAACAGGGCTGCCGTTAGGCAAACGTCGTTTGTTTTCCTTTTTGCACAGTATCCGGGAAGAGCCTATGGCCAAACAAAAAGAGGCTTTGCGTGACCTATACGAAACCTATCGGGGTGGAGAAGAGCAGCGGGATGATGTCACGGTCGTCGGCTGGCGCATGAGGCGTCCCTGAACGACTGCCGGGCAGCTGTACACTGTTTCCACTATCGGAGAGGCCGGTGACGGAAGAGTCCATTTTTTCCAAAGAAACGCGAGTGATAGAAGAATCAGAATCCATCGCCGCAAGCGGGGAGTTTTCCGAAGATCCCTTGCTGAAGCCCTATTTGAATCTTTTGAAGGAATACAAGAATCTTTTCCGCCAGACACAGCGCGTCGTGAAAATTAGTGACCGCATGCAGCAAAGCC
>CAZHRQ010000243.1:0-2642 GCA_964535075.1 uncultured Rhodobacterales bacterium
ACGATCTCAGGATCTTACGCTACACCCGCCAATCCCGGTGAATAATTCGGGCTAGTGGTTTCGCCGAGGCCGCGGGAGGCGAGCAAAGGCGGTCAGGCGCCGTTCGATGAGGTCTTGAAGATCCACGACTCATACCGCCAATCTATACAGAGCGGCGTCCAGAGACAAATCCTACTACCCTATACCCGCGCGCAACAGGTCATGAATATGTATAATACCTGCAAGATATCCATTCTCATCAATGAGAAGACTGGTAACACGACGTTCGTTCATCATTCTCAGTGCCGTACTAGCAATCTGTGACTTTTCAATTGTTTTTGGATGCCTTGTCATAATGGATTCTGCTTTTTGAATCAAAAGGTCGGGGGACATATGTCGCCGCAAATCACCATCTGTAATTACCCCAGCAATACTATTATCTGAGTTAACTACCGCAGCACAGCCATATCCATTCCTCGTTATACAAACCACCACCTCATGCATGGGTGCCTCTGGCGGCACAACTGCTACCGCTTCAGGACCATGCATAAGATCCGCAACCTTAAGAATACGATGCCCTAACTTACCTCCAGGATGGTAACGGAGAAAGTCGTCTGGGGAGAAACCGCGAGCGCGCAACAAAGAAATAGCTAGGGCATCACCAAGGCCAAGCATCATAGTAGTGGACGTAGTAGGCGCTAGATTATGTGGACAAGCTTCGCGCGCGGTCGGCAACAAGAGAACTGTGTCACTTTCGCGCCCTAACATAGATTTTTCTTTTCCAGTCACGCTAATTAATGGAATAGCGTGACGTCGTGTGTAAATAATAATGTCTGTTAGTTCCCTGGTATCACCAGAATTTGAAAGAGCGAGAACCGCATCTTTATCCCCAATCATACCAAGATCACCATGGCTAGCTTCTGCGGGGTGTACAAACTGCGCTGGTGTACCAGTGGAGGCAAAAGTTGCAGCTATTTTTCGTCCGACATGACCACTTTTACCCATACCAGAAACAATGACCCGTCCCTCAATCTCAAGAATACATTCTACTGCTCTCTGATATTGAGAGCCAAGGAAATCCGCCATCAACAACAAACCGCCTGCCTCTTCCTGGAGAATGCGGCGCCCTTCTTCTATCACATCCATGAGTATAAGACCTTTTCCTCAATATGAATAGTGCCTCTGATTGGTGGGGGGCACTCTATAGTTAATATCTATAAACCACCCATAGTTCTATGTATATTCACTATCTCTTCTGCTATTTTCTCTGCGTGGTTTGTGCGAAGTCCATGATGGACGGGAAGAGCGATAATTTGTTTAGCAAGACGCTCAGTTACAGGGAGTTGCTGGATTCCATATAAATCCATAAAAACTGGCTGTTGATGCAATCCTCTTGGATAGTGGATGCCGGTATCAATTCCTTTTGCTTTTAGATAGAGGGCAAGATCGTCACGGTTGCATCCAAACTTGCCCCCATCTACTAGAATGCTGTATTGATGATAGGAGTGCAGGCAATTGCTTGTTGTTTTCTGTATGGTTATTCCAGGAACTCCAAGCAACCCAGAATCTAGAGCATGCGCATTGTTGCGGCGAATTTCTATCATACTACACAGCCGCTCTAGCTGTATTCTTCCTATACTAGCCTCAACATCGGTCATACGATAATTAAACCCGATATCTATATGTGTGTATTTTCCATGCTCACCATGAGACCGTACCCTTTTCATATATTCTGCATGCTCCTTGTTAGAGCAAGTTGTTATTCCTCCTTCCCCAACAAACATATTCTTCGATGGATAGAAGGAATAACATGCAAAGTCTCCAAATGCCCCTACATCCGTACCATTAAAGCGGGATCCATGCGCTTGAGCCGCATCCCACACCACTATCAATCCATGGTCTTTGGAGAATTTTTGAATCTGATCAATTGGACATGGATTCCCGAACAAATGGACAGGAGAAATAGCTTTTGTGTGTTCTGTTATCTTTTTTCCAGCGTCTTCTAGATCTATAAGGAACGTTTCTGGATCCACATCACAGAAAACAGGACGACCGCCACAAAGTTCAACAGTGCTCGCTGTTGCGATAAATGTGAAAGATGGAACAAGAACCTCGTCTCCTGGCTTAATAAAAGTTCTATATGCTAAATGAAGAGCAGCCGTTCCGCTTGAACTTGCAACTGCATATGGTGCTTCACAGTATTCTGCAAATTCAGCTTCAAGGCTTTCCGTGTGTACTCCCTGGCGCAACGCTCCAGATCGTAGAACGGATACTGCCGCATCAATTTCTCTATCGGTTAGCTTTATTTCTGCCATCCTGATTTTTTCCACAACAAACCTCCTAACATTTATATTGCATGCAATGTTCCATTGATTCAGTCTGAGCGTGATCTTAACAACTGTTATTGTCCTCCGGATATCCAGATCTTTTTAACCAGTCAAGACCACACTTAACCTATCTGCCAGAAGTCCAAGCCGTTTCGCGGTGGGTGCTCGGTTTGCTCCCCTATCAGCTCGAACATGACCTGAGCAGCATACCCAACTTCACGGTCGCTGCAAACGGCAGCCGGCAGGAGGGCCTCAGCATGAGTCAGTTTGCCATGCAGACTAGAGGGGCGGAGGGCTGGTCGCCCTGACGGCGCAGATGGTCAGGCGGCGGAGGCC
>CAZHRQ010000244.1:0-2009 GCA_964535075.1 uncultured Rhodobacterales bacterium
CACTGTTCGGGTCCGTGGCATCGAACATGAGCACAGTTTCTAAACCATATTGCTGCAGATAAATCTGACCCTCTTCGACGATCAAACTTTCACCGGAACCGAAGGCGGCATTATAAACCGAATTGACGAAGGTAAACGTAGACGGGTTTGATACATCGAGAATGGTGATCCGGTTTTGAGCCGAAGAGAGAACATAAGCATAGCCGTTTTCGACATAGATGCTGTTTGCATTATTGACAAACGGCGAGGCATAAGAATTTTCAAAGAATATGCCGCTCTGCGGGTCTTGCACATTCAGAATTGTTACTTTGGCGCCCGCAGCGATATAGGCGTAGCCGTTTTCGACATGAACGTCCCTGGGCAGGCCAATTTCAAAATTATTGGAGTAATTATTCACATATTGTGGATTTGCGGGGTCGGAGATATTCAGGACGGTCAGGCTATCGCTGTTTTCAGCGGTTACATAAGCCAGATTACCATCTATAGTGACACCGCTGGCTCCATCCAGCCAAGTACTGTCCGAGAAATGTCCGACCTGTTGAATGTTATTCGGATCCGAAATATCGAGAACCGTTAAACTATCATTCGCGTGAGATGTAATGTAGGCGTATGGCCCGTCAATCACCAGATCGCTTGCACTATAAAAATCACTGGAGAAAAAGCTGTTTTGAACCGTGAATGGATCGGCAAGATTATAAATCTCGATTTCTCCGTTTGCGTGGTTAAACTTAAATCCGTGTGTTCCAGCTGCTGCAAATCCCTGCAAATTATTGGCTTCAATAGGCGAGGACGGTCCGGTTTGACCAAGCGCGTCGATCAGATTATCCGCAAGTTCGAAACGCTCTATGCTACCAGCCGGGGAGATAGACCGGGGATCCGGAGCATTAAAGATGGTCAGGGTTTCTGAGCCGACCGACTGAACGTAAATCCGGCCGTTATCAATGGTCAGACTTTCCGCTGAGGACAGTCCGGCATCATAATATGAATTTTCGAATGTTATATTGTTCGGATCGGAAACATTGAGAACGGTTATACGGCTTTTAACTGAGGACAGAATATAGGCATAATCACCTTCTACATAGAGACTTTCCGCATTATCAAGATCTATAGAACCATATGAATTCAGGAAGGTAACGTTACTAGGATCGCTGACATCTAGTATTGTAAGTTTATCGTCATTGGCAGCGGTAATGTAAGCTAAACCGTTTTCAATATGAACATCGCTGGCGCCGGCCACATCCCAGCCGCTAAAATTATTGATGTATTGCGGATTGGACGGGTCGGAAATATCAAGAATAGTCAGGTTGTCGCTATTTTCAGCGGTAATATAAGCATAATGTCCGTCGATGGCGATGCTGCTCGCGCCGTCCAGCATAAAGCCGTCTGAATAATATCCAACCTCTTGCAGATTGGACGGATCGGAAATGTCGATGACCGTCAAACTATCAGAAAATTGCGAGGTCACATAAGCATATTGTCCATCGAGAATCAGGTCGCTGGCCCCGTTCAGGTGAGGGGCTTGGTAATCTGATAATACTGTTGCCGGATCATTGATGTTATAAACCTCCAGCGCGCCGCTTGCCGGGTTGACTTTGAAAACATGATCGCCTAGGGCCGCTACGCCTTGCAGATGATCGAATGCGGTCGGCTCTTTCGGAGTTGTGATTGAGTGGATCGACGTCATCAGGGAATCAAGAGTCGCATGATCCAGAGAAGAATTATTCAACTCGTTGATCATCATGATCACGGTTGGCTCATTCAGATTGCCTTCTGCGACATGAGTCACGATGTTTTGAGCCGTTACCGCGGCTATGCCCTGATTGCTGATGGTTTGCAGAACGTTGAGCCCGACAGTTGTGTCCAATCCGCTCTGCTCGATATGGTGCAGTACGTCCAGGATGGCGTCCGGATAAGGTTCGCCATTCTGGGCGATCGTAATCAGCTGGTTGACATCAAAATCAACGAGATGATCAGAGGCAACAAGATCAAGGATCCGGGAGACAGTGCTC
>CAZHRQ010000244.1:2019-2622 GCA_964535075.1 uncultured Rhodobacterales bacterium
GCCACGACGGCGGATTGCGATTCATCGAGAAGGGTATCAAGCGTACTAAAGGAAATTTTTTCAAAACCGCTATTTCCGGTGAGTACGCTCTGCATATCCGCAACGAACAAGCCGTGGTTTTCAATCAGGTCCAGTATCTCAAGGACATTATTCTGATCGAGGGTTAAATTTGCCAGTTCGGTAATCAGCGTGCCGACAAGCGCGCCCGGATCGCCAGCCCCTGCGCCATAGGCGGCGAGAACGGCCGTTCCATCCCATTCGACGATGTATTTTTGTTCTGTATAGTCGTATTGGGTTTCCCAAAAACCGGTAGAGGTATTGAGTACCAGATTATCAACATACTGATCATTAGTGTGAGTGGCATCGTCGTCATCCGGACCGGCCCCTGCGAAATTTGTATACGCCCCGCCGACAGAACCCCCGAACTCGCCGCCACTCCAGAAAGTTCCCGCTTCAGGGCCCTGAACCCACTCCCATGCGCCCTCTGTATAGCCGTCCGTACCGCCAATCAAATAGAGGTGTCCCGGATCAAGGGCATTATCAACCAGGAACTGATTTTCTGCGGCCGAGGTGATCGTAGCGACATAGCCGGATTGGCCGTGT
>CAZHRQ010000245.1:0-2555 GCA_964535075.1 uncultured Rhodobacterales bacterium
CTCGCCGGTCATCGACGACAGCATCGAGGTCGAGATCGAGGACAAGGACCTGCGCATCGACACCTACCGCGCCTCGGGCGCCGGCGGCCAGCACGTGAACCGGACCGACAGCGCGGTGCGCATCACCCACGAGCCCACGGGCATCGTGGTGCAGTGTCAGAACGACCGCTCCCAGCACCGGAACAGGGCCGTGGCCATGGAAATGCTGAAGGCCCGGCTGTATGAGGCCGAATTGCAGCGCCGCGAGGAAGAAGCCCAGGCGGTGGCCGACAGCAAGACGGACATCGGCTGGGGCCACCAGATCCGCAGCTATGTGCTTCAGCCCTACCAGATGGTGAAGGACCTGCGCACCGGCGTGGAAAAGACCAATCCCGATGCCATCCTGGATGGGGATCTGGACGATTTCATGGCCGCCGCCCTCGCCAGCCGGCTGGGGCAGGGGGATGAGTAGAGCAGATCGCGATCGGTTCCAGGCATAACCACTCAATTGGGGGAGAACGTTCATGCGAACGGGTTGGATCATGGCCGGGCTGGTGGCAGCCCTGACGGTGGCGGGGTGTGCGAGCCTCTCCCCCACGCCGGAAGACCGGTATTATTCCCTGTGCACGGCCGCCAGCGAGGAGTCCTCCGAGGTGTGCCGCTGTCAGGCCCGCACCCTCTCGGCGGCGCTGGGGCCCAAGAAGTTCGGCGCCTTCGTGGACGTGCTTCAGGACGAGGGCGGCAACATCGCCACCGGCAGCGAAAGCGCCCTGCGCTCGCGCATGGAGGGCATGATGTCGGAGGAAGACGTGTTCCGCATCATCGGCGCCCTGAAAACCTGCGCGCCCGAGGGCATGATGTCCGGTGTCACCTCCCGCTAACCGTCGGACGTCGTGGCCGGGTCCGCGGCGGCGGCTGCTGCTGCTGCTGCTGGTGGTGGTGGTGGGGCTGACGACGCCCCCCGGCCACGCCGCCGATCCGGCAACGCTGCTGGAAAGCGGTGACATTGTGTTCCGCAACCGGGGCGAGACCTGGGGTCGCCTGGCGGCGCTGGGCTCCCGCGGGCCCGAGCCCTATGGCCACGTGGGCATGGCCGTGCGGGATGGGACGCGGGTGTGGGTGGTGCACGCCCACGGCACCCCCCACGATCCCCGGGGTCGGGTGACGGCGGAACCCGCCGCCACCTTCCTGGCCGGCAGTGACGCGCTGGGCATCTATCGCCTGCGGTTGCCGCCGGCCGTGCGCCAGCGGCTGGGGCAACTGGCGCGGGCCCAGGAAGGCACCCCCTTCGACGCCGATTTCGATCTCGCCACCCCCGATCGTCTCTACTGCACGGAATTGATCTGGCGGGTGGTGCGCGCGGGCGCCGGGCTGGACCTGGCCACACCGCTGCCCCGGCTCGGCAGCCGGGCCTACATCCCCCTGGATGCCCTGCGTCATCCCGATCATGTGACGGTGGTCACCGAACAGCGGCGCGGGGGGTGAAGGTTTCGGGAAACCCTTGCACCCGACCCGTGAGGGACGCATCCTGCCCCGGTCCGAAACCGTTTCAACACAGCAGCAGGGGATGACATGGCGGTTTCCTCCGTGACCGTGGCCCTGACCGGCAGCGGCGGCACCGGCGTCATGACCGCCGGCCAGATGCTGCTGGATAGTGCTGGCCGCGACGGCTATTACGGTCTCATGACCCGCTCCCTGGGCCCACAGATCCGGGGGGGCGAGGCAGCGGCCTTTCTCCATCTGGGCCGCACGCCCGTGCGGTCCGTGGGCGACCGTCACCACCTCTATCTGGCCTTCGACTGGCTCAACGTGGAGCGCTTCCAGGCGGAAATGCGGCTGGATGGCAACAGCGTGGTGTTGTTCGACACCGCCCAGGGCACACCGCCCGCCGACCTCGCCGCCGCCACCCCGCACCTGCTGGCGCTGCCCCTGGCGGACACGGCCGCGGGCGTGGAAGGCGGCCGGGTGAACATGGTGGGCCTCGGGCTGGTGGCCACCCTGTTGGGCCTGTCCCTGGACAGCACCGAGGCCGTGCTGGGCCGCCTGCTGGGGCGCAAGGGCCCGGCGGCGCTGGCGGCGGCCCGGGCCGGGCTTCAGGCCGGGGCGACCCTGGCCGACCGTCTGGACGACAGCGTGCGCGCCGGTTTGGCCCTGGATGCCGCCCACCCCCCGGCGCCCGGCCACCGCTGGCACATCGCCGGCAACGAGGCCACGGGCCTGGGCGCCATCACCGGCGGCATTCATTTCGTGGCCGCCTATCCCATCACCCCGGCCACCGACATCCTGGAATACATGGCGCCGGCGTTGCAGCACGTGGGCGGCCATCTGGTGCAGGCGGAAGATGAACTGGCCTCCATCAACATGGTGCTGGGCGCCTCCTATGGCGGGGTTCCGTCCCTCACCGCCACCTCCGGCCCCGGCTACGCCCTGATGACCGAGGGCATCGGCCTGGGCGTGGCGGCGGAACTGCCGTGCGTGATCGTCAACGTGCAACGGGGGGGGCCCTCCACCGGCATTCCCACCAAGTCGGAACAGGCCGACCTCAACATGGCCGTCTATGGCCTGCATGGCGATGC
>CAZHRQ010000246.1:0-378 GCA_964535075.1 uncultured Rhodobacterales bacterium
AAAAAAACACCCTAAAGTCAGAAAGACTTCGGGGTGTTTTTAGGTTTTGTAAAATACAGGGGTACGCGTATGGTTTATGAATTATTGCTTGATAATTCGTACAGCGTAGCGAGCCAAGTCCTGCTGAATTTCCACGATGTACATACCGGCAGGAAGTACTGTGGTGCCGTCAGCTGCCTTATCGAGGGAGAGCGAGATTACGCCATTTTCGCCCTCAACTTTTCCTTTCACCTTTCGTCCGAGTTGATCGTACACGGCAAGTACGGAAAAGGCTTCGCGGGTCAAAGATTCGATGCGTACCTGACCTTGTGTCGGGTTCGGATACACGCGCAGGTTGAACTCTTCCAGCTCGTCAGTGCTAAGCGGATTTCCGACATC
>CAZHRQ010000246.1:388-2547 GCA_964535075.1 uncultured Rhodobacterales bacterium
CTCTGCCCAGTACAGCCCGATAAAATCACCTGTACACGGTAGTCTCCATATTGCTCGGCAATGATGCGCCGCCCGTCCTGAATCACCTGTCCGTTAATCGTCCAGCGGTAGATACAGTTATCACACACATAGCCTTCAGGTAGCCTTCCTTCCAGGATATCGAGTCCTTTGTCCGTTGTTCCAACTACGATAATACTTGGTGTGGGCAGGCGGTCGATGATGTTGATCGTAAACTTATCCTCTTGCCGTTCCACGCACGGGTTGTTTTCGGCAAAGCGATAAGTTACATCAAAGGTTCCCGCGCCGAGCAAGACCGGATCAATGTTATGGAAGCTGCCGTCAAAGAGGTTATCACGCACTTTTTGCCCCCCAATCAACAATTCATTCGGATCATGTGTCAGATTGCCTGACACCTGAAAGGCACGCTCGTCAAAACAAATATCACGGCTTATAAACTCTGGCGGTACACTTAACTCAGGTTCACGGGTATCTTTGAAAGTAAAGCTAACCTCAGGAGAAATGAAAGTACCACAGCCATTTTGAAGCACCATGACAAGCCGGTACGTCCCGCCACGTGTTACTTTATATCTCGGATTTTGTTCGGTACTTGACAAGGTGGTTCCGTTCCGCTGCCAAGTGTAGCTTACGCCAGGCTTTTGTTCGTACTCCAGCCAGAGGTCGGAGTCAAGACCGCAAACCGAAATTTGCTGATTTTGGGTGATTTGCGTGCGTGAGGTATCGCCACGATTCAAGATCAGACTATCCAGGTTGGGTACCGGCTTAATAAGCACAACACGTGCGTCGGTTACTTTCGGGCAGGTACCTGAATTACGTTGTATCTCGGCACGGTACACACCAGCCTCGGTAGTCGTAATCTGTGTGATTTGTCCTGAGGCAATTTCGGTGCTGTCCCGGAACCAGCGAATCACGACTTGATCGAGAGGCACACCGTTGAGCCTCAGGTTGAGGGTTGCCTCTTCACCCGGGCACAACTCTTGTACCGGCGGTGCGTTGAGCACGGCTTGATAATCGCTAACCACTTGCAAGCGTACTACCGCCGACTGTACCTCACAGCTTCCGTTCCAGTAGCTGACCGAGTAGGTCCAGGTACCTACGCCATTCGGTTGTATGGTGTAGTTCGGGTTATTAGCTCCAGCAATGCCGAAGCCGTTCTCGCGCCATTGCGGAATACCAATATCGGAGCGGGAAAACAACCTGAGGTCTTCGCCTTCGCAGAGAATAATGCTAGTACTGTCTCCCGGTTCCAGCTCTACGCCATTCACGTTGAGGTACGGGTAGGGGGCAGGCACAGGAAAAATCGTAATGGCATTTTCTGACACATCAGAGCAAACCGTTGAAACGATGCGGCGGTAAGTAACTGTATCCAGTCGGCGAACATCAGGTACATAGTCTTTTTGTGTTGCACCGGTGATGAGCGACCATGACTGACCACCATCCACACTTTCCTGCCAGGTATAGCGCGGTGTTTCGCCGCCCGTACTCGGGTTACTTCCTACAATGCGCTGCGGAATAGTATCCCAAGGGCAGTAATGGGTTTTAGTGGTGCGCAGTGTGTTGGCCGAAGGTCGGGGTACGATCTGGGTCAGAATAGTATCGCGGAAAAGGCAGCCTCGGTTGCTGATCCGGGTAGCGTACAGTAAGCCACCAGTAGAAATTGCCCGATTTTGACCTATGGTGGTCGCGAAGTTATGGGTGATTTCGTAGCCCGCGCTTTGCGGTAAACTTAGCGTAATCGGTGCATCTACGTCACAGAACTTCACGATACCGTTATCGAGTACATAGTTACCCTGAAAGTGGTTTTCCAGTTCAAATACAGGAAGCGGATTTACGATCACATTGAAGGCTTTCGGGTCGCCCTCACAGCCGTCTACGGTGCTCGTTACGTAGTAGGTTACAAATTGTGTTGCTGCCGTACTAACGGGGGGAACAAAGTTAGCATCCGTACTGATCACATTGGTTAGTGTCGAGTCATCGTAAATGCGTACGTCGGTTCCGGTAATCTGAATCACGGGTAGGCCAGCATTCAGGCAGATTTCTGTCGTATCGGCTACCTGCGGCAGGGGTGGAAGCGGCTTCACGTTAGCCGTAGCCCGTAGCCTTGCCGTATCCAGACAGGTATGCGTCGTATCAAAAATCGT
>CAZHRQ010000247.1:0-2523 GCA_964535075.1 uncultured Rhodobacterales bacterium
CCCCTAGAGCCTATCGCGGTCAATGGGACCCAATTCTCGGGTCCCATTGACCGCGATAGGCTCTATCTATTTGATTTAGAGCGGATTCACGCACCCAATCGGGTTCACGCCGTGAACCGGATTGGGTGCGATCCACTCTAGCCTGCGACTTTAGCACAGGAAAGACCCTGGAAAAGGGCAAGTTCTTGCCGCTTCCCGAGGGAATCAGGACGCGTGATCCCGGAACTCGGCGTTCGGCTCCCGGGCAACCAGAGCCGCGGCCACCTGGACCACCTCGGGTCCGGCGCCGCGGACCCGGCTGGCCTCCCCCAGGTGCCGGCGGAAGGCCCGCGCTCCCGGCCGACCATGAAACAAGCCCATCATGTGACGGGTGATATGGGCGAGGGGAACGCCTTCGCGCCGCCGGGCCTCGATATAGGGAAGGTAGGCCAGCACCGCGGCGTGGGGTGTGGTCACGGGGGCCGGGGGGCCGAACAGCAGGGGGTCGGCCTCGGCCAGGCACCAGGGAGTTTCATAGGCCGCCCGGCCGATCATGGCGCCATCCACCCCGCGCCCGATCATGGCGGCCGCCTCCCGCACGTCCGCCAAGCCACCGTTGTAGATCACGGTGGTGGCGGGGAAGGCCTGCTTCAAGGCCAGCACCCGTTCGGGATGCAGGGGGGGGATGGTCCGGTTGGCGCGTGGGTCCAACCCCTTCAGCCAGGCCTTGCGGGCGTGGACAATCACCGTACCGGCGCCCGCTGCCACCACCCCGGCCACGAACCGGTGCAGCGCTTGCGGCGAATCATGCTCATCCACGCCGATACGACACTTGACAGTCACGGGGCAGGCGACGGCGGCGCTTATGGCGGCGATACAGTCCGCCACCCGGTCCGGTTCCTTCATCAGGCAGGCACCGAAGCGGCCGGCTTGGACTCGGTCACTGGGACAGCCCACGTTCAGGTTGACCTCGTCGAACCCGGCCTCGGCCACACGGCGGGCCGCCATGGCCAGGGTTCGGGGATCATGGCCGGCAATTTGGGCGGCCACGGGATGTTCGCAGGGGTCATGCGCCAGCAGGTGCAGCGCGTTGCCGGCGACCAGGGCCTGATCCACAATCATTTCCGTATACAGCCGCGTGTGCCGGGTGAGGACCCGTGCCAGGGCGCGGAAATGCCGGTCGGTCCAGTCGAGCATGGGGGCCACGCACAGCCGGTGGCCAACGGCGGGGTCAGGAAGCGGCACGATCGAGTTCACGCATCTTGCGTTGGGCGGTCTGCACGGTTTCGGCAATGGTATCCACCACCTGTTTCTGGCTGGGATCGAGTTGGAAGGCAAGGGAGATGCCCCGGGCCAGTTCCGGCATCAGATTGGCCTCGCGGTGGCGGCGACCATTGCGACCGTCGCGAATGCGGCGTGCCACCATGGCCAGGGTCTCGCACAGCTCCGCCACCGGTTCATAACGGGTCCCGCTGGTGCGCCGCTGAATGTCCTCGGCCACGCGGATCATGCTGTCGAGGCCGGCCCAGGTCTGATCATCCACGGAATAGGTGGCAAAGGCGGCGTTCACATCCTGCGCCAGTTCGGTCAGGCGCTGGGCGTGACGCTCCATCTTGTGGGTGTTCACCCGGGCGGCGATGGTGGAGATGGCCTGCTGCAAGCGCGCGGGATCGTGCTTGCCGGTGGTTTTCTCCTTCAGAACGTTAGGCACTTCCAACACCGGTATGCCCGCCGCGGCGGGTCGGCTGGCGCCCCGCCGGTCGGGCCCGATGTAATCGGAGGTGACCACAAACGGCTTGCGTGCCTTGGCCAGGGCCCGGATGCGTGTTTCCAACTGGCTGATGGACAGGGGCTTGGCCATGACATGATCCGCCCCGGCGTCAATCACCTGGTTGATGACCGACTGCTCCGGATCGCCGGTGATGGCGATGATGGGCAGGAAGGGGTTGCTGCCGAACTCATGATGGCGCAGAGCGCGGATCAAACCGGTCACCTGTTCGGCGGTGGAACACCCCAGATGCACGTCAACGATCAGCAGGTCCAGGAAGGCGCCGGCCAGCGCGTCGCGCAGCGCCGGGACCGTGTTGACGTCCCGAATTTCCCGAAAGCCGCGGCTGTTGAGGGCCGCCTTGATGGTGTTTCTGACCTGGATATTGGGTTCACCCAGGCCCACCATGACGTCCGAAAGCTTTAAGTCATCCATTGTTCACCACCCCCAAGAACGCCGGGATTCAACACCACCCCGAAAAGCAGACCCCGACGGCCATGGGTCGGGGTCATGATACCATTCAGCTCCTGCCTGTTGTGGCGGCCGCGATGGCGGCCCCGAGCGCCCGGCCACCCTTTGGTAAATGGTTGGGGTGGCCTATTCTTGTATCTTTCGTGGCGCCACGAAGGGGCAATGAGCCCGGGCTGTCCGGCGACACGATTTTGTCGCAACACATCACGCATTTTAACGAACTGTTATCCATGCCGACAACCCCGCAGTTGCGCTCCCAGCAGTTCTCAGTATGGGTCCGGGCGGAGGTGTCATGGGCGGGGGCT
>CAZHRQ010000248.1:0-2520 GCA_964535075.1 uncultured Rhodobacterales bacterium
ATGCTTAAAATCATTATCTGGTATACCTTCTACATTAATGCAGCAAGCCCTAACTTAGGGTATTAGAAAAGAAAGCGCGATCGCAAGCTGCCCTTCCAGAGGTAGCAGGCTACGTCTCTACTATTACTCAATCGCCTGTTGCAACCTAGCCTTATTGACCGAATAGGATAAAGTCTCCAGTGTTTCCAGATTCGTCGCCAACACCGTCTCCACCGTCGCCCCCCAGAAACCACTGACAACTTGACGCCAAGCCTGACGCTGTGGGGAGTGGACATCCTGCTTACACCATTGTGCGATCGCATCAGACAGCATTTCTATTGTATTCGGTAAAGGTTGAATTAACTGTGCCAACTCCACTAAGTCTTGAGTAGAAAAAAGCAAACGGTGATGATTTAACAGTTCAATAAACGCAGCAACATTGTGTTGAAAAAATGACTCTGCGGCTGATTTAACAACATTCAGCGGTAAATCTAATCCCTCAGCAATCATCTCCACACTCAAACCCAACTGCATCATCCGAGGGATAGCCTCTAACTTGGCTTTTAGTTTACCTTTCTGTCTGCCTTCCTCTAACCCTTCTTGCTTGGCTTCCTGATAAACCCTAGTGTTTTTTAGTCCACTTATTTCTAACATGGCTTCTATCTCCTCTCGGCTTTTTTGCGGTAATTCGTAAACGATGATAGTTTCTATTAAATCAATCAGGTTCCGCTTTGCCAGTTGTTTAATTTCACGAGAGGTGAATTCATAACTTGCAGCTTGTTCTGGGGATTGATTAATCAGTTCAAAGAAGATACTGGGAAACTCCTGAAACAAGCTATAAAAAATCGTGTCCGTTTTCACCTTTTCCTAGGGACCTCCAGCACAGAGTTAACACCTGATACTGTGCCACTCCAAAAGCCGAAAATTCCTACAACAACTATCTTGACAAATTGAACACCTTATGGATGATCGAGAAAAAACCCGCGATCGCTAATTAGAATTCTCTCCTGAAATCGCCTGCTGTAGGATAGCTTTATTCACCGAAGGTTCCCAAGTTTCCAGTGTTTCCAGATTTTGAGCCAACCATTCCTCCACCGTCGCCGCTACCTTACCAGAGAGACAATCCCGCCAAGCCTGACGCTGTAGGGAGTGGACATCCTGCTTACACCATTGTGCGATCGCATCAGACAGCGTTTCTATTTTATTCGGTAAAGGTTGAATTAACTGTGCCAACTCCGCTAAATCTTGAGGAGAAAAAAGCGAACGGTGATGATTTAACAGTTCAATAAACGCAGCCACATTATCTTCAGAAAATGACTGTAATGCTAATTGAACAACATTCAGCGGTAAATCCAATCCCTCCGCAATCATCTCAACACTCAAACCCAACTGCATCATCCGAGGAATAGCTTCTAACTTGGCTTTAAATTTGCCTCGTTGTTCACCTCGTTGTTCACCTTCTATTAACCCTTCTTGCTTGGCTTCCTGATAAACTTTAGTGTTTCTGAGTCCACTTAATCCTAACATGGCTTCTATCTCCTCTCGGCTTTTTTGCGGTAATTTGTAAACGATGATAGTTTCTATTAAATCAATCAGGTTTTGTTTAGTTGTCTCATCCGTTATCTGAACTTTGGCTTGTTCAATCAAACGCCTTGCTTGTTCTAGGGCTGTCTGTTCCTGCTCAATCACTAGCTTAACAATATTCACCCCAACAGAAGCCGACGCTTCATCTCCTAACTCATCCAAGTATATTCGAGTCACTCGGCTAAAGAGTTCCCGAAATTGTAACGGCTGTTCCCTCTCAATCCGGCGACTGGGATAAATCACCACCACCCGCCAAGGACAAGTCGGTTTGTATTGATTCAGAAAGATAAACAGTTCAGTAAATAAACGATAATAAAAATTATCATCTCGTTGAAACTGAACCTCAACCACATAAAAGGGTTGGTCTAGGGTTTCGTTTTTAGGTAAAAATAACCCATCCAGTCTAAATGACAGTTGTTTAATTTCACGAGAGGTGAATTCATAACTTGCAGCTTGTTCTGGGGATTGATTAATCAGTTCAAAGAAGATACTGGGAAACTCCTGAAACAAGCTATAAAAAATCGTGTCCGTTTTCACCTTTTCCTAGGGACCTTCAGCACAGAGTTGACACCTGATACTGTGCCACTCCAGAAGCCGAAAATTCCTACAATAACTATCTTGACAGATTAGACAGTCTATGTTATTGAAACCGTTTAGTTTTGAGGGGTTCTGGTTGTTGCAGCCAACCCTAATTTTACTTAGGTACAAAGAAAAGGGTGTTGCACTTTTGTTTCATGGGAGAGGGGAGCAAGAATTGGAGGAATCTACCCTAATAATTCCCCTTCTCCCTTGATGGGAGAAGGGGTTAGGGGATGAGGGTGAAATATTGTTGGTTTTTACCTTAAGTTGGCATCAACCTGATTAGGGCGGGTTTTGTTGAAAGGTTATCGGTAGGTATCGCGATTAAATCCCTAAACCCGCCCCTACAAGTGAATGATTATTTATAACTGCGATCGC
>CAZHRQ010000249.1:0-2508 GCA_964535075.1 uncultured Rhodobacterales bacterium
CCAGCATTGGGCCCGTGGATGTCGGCATCGGCCAACCCAACCCGATGACCCTGGCTGGCGAGTGCGGCGGCAAGGTTTGCCGCGACCGTGCTTTTACCCACACCGCCCTTGTTGCCGAGTACAACAAGGATGCGTGCCATGGCGGCGAGTCGCGCCGCGATCAGGTCGCGATCATGCCCTGGTTTGTCGCGCTCACAGCCGTTTTCGACCGGACAAAAGCTGCAAGCATGACCACGCCCGCAGGCTGCGGAATCGGCATTTGGCTGGGTCGGCGACTGATCTGGCGACTGGTCTGGTGACTGGTCTGGTGACTGGCGGAGCGTTACTCTTGGTGCCGACATGCGCTAGCCCGCGCCGAGGGGACTCAGATCGACCTTGATCCAGCCGGGGGTGGTGCGCTTGAGGCCGTCGCGGTGCTCCAGCGTCCCTTGCCAGACGGCAAAGGCCATCGACTGAAGCATGCCGGGCGTGAGGCTAACTCCGTGCTCACCATCTGCCGCGAGCGGCCGCGATAGCACAACAGTCCAATGATTATCCTCGGCCTGGCGAGCCATGCTGTACTGGCTGCGCGCAGTCACGGGTTGCTCAGCAAGTCGCGTCGCCGAGCCGAAGCCGCCGGCCCCGATGTTCTCAGCCTCATCGACATCCGAGCGCCAATACCAGATGTTCACGGGTTGCTGTGGCGTTCCCATCATGTGCGAGGTTTTCTCGCTCGGGCCGAGCGCGAACTGCACGGCGGCTCCGTCGCGCGCGCGATCCATGCCGGTCTTGCGATCAGGCGTCGCATCCCGCCAACGCAGCTTGACAAAGAGCCGCTCGCCGTCGCTGGCCACGCTGAAATACAGCGGCATGGGCTCACCGGCCTGGGCTTTCCGCAGTTCGATCGAGCGATGCACCACGGGCGCGGGAATCAGCTCAACCTGGTATTCGGGCACGCGCTCCCAGAGAATCTCCAGCGGATCGTTGGCCACCCGCAGAAAGACATGGCCGGGAAAGACCGTCACCGGAATGGTGTCTCCGATTTTAACCGGCAGCGCGTTCGGGTCGGCCAGGCTGGCGCTGATCGGCTGCATCAGCACCACTGCCAGCGCGATGAAGCTGGCCTGTCGCAATGGTTTGTTCATCGGCTATCTCCAGAGGTTCTGCGCCGGCCCAGCCACCGCCACTTGCACGGGTGGCATCGCGGCACTGGGTTGAAGCGTGGATTCAAGGAACTCCAGTTCGAGAGTGTGCAAGCGTTTAAGCGCCTCGCCGAGCGCGGCGAAGAAAGGATCGAAACCGTGCTCCTGGCAAGCACCGCAGAGCTGCGGCACGAAGAGGTCACAATGCGGCTTCAGCAGTCGCGCGATAAAATCGCGCTGCGCGCGCCGATAATCCTCGGCTGCCTGGTCGGACGCCGTGGCACGGCCCTCCAAATGGGTGAGCCAGGCGAGACCGTCGAGCTGACAAGTCAGGTGATCGGGTAGCGCGTTATCTCCATAGCCGGTGCGCGCCTGAACGCCGAAGTGCTGATAGAAACGGGCGTATTTGAGCATCAGGTGCGACACCGGTTCGCCGGACTGGAGCGCCTCGTAGACTCCCGCGCGCAGCGGAGCCAATGGTCGCCCCTTGGGCCCGGTATCAAACAAGGTGATGTACTGGGCCTCAAAATCGCGGAACTCGACGCCCAAGCGCGGCAGTCCGATGTGCACTCCGTGGGCGATCGCAAGCGCTTGCTCGAAGGCCTGCTGGAAGCGTCTATCGACCAGCAGCGGGTGTATTTCCGGCACCGGGTGGGCGAAGACGATGGAGAGTAGTTGCCAAGCGCGCGAGCGCTGCCAAACCCGTTCGTTGGTGTCAGTCATGGCATTATCCCAGCTTGAAAAGCGCTTGTTGACGTTGACCAATGAGGAGATCCATCAATGCGGAGTTCTCGCCACGCGCCTTGCGCGCGCGCTCGCCAGCCAGTATCTCCAGCACCTCGCCGACGCGCGGCCCGAACAGGCTCTCCAGATACTCAAGCGGGATGCGCCCTGTTGCCTCGGGTGCGCCATCCGGCCCGAGCCGGGGCGGTGAGTCGGGCGGGATATAGAAGACATTCGGCCGGGTGCCTCGATCAGCGAGCAGCGGCAGGGCGACGCGGTACTTGTCCACCAGCAGATGCACCGCGCTTTCGGTGTCATCGGCATAGCCGACAAAGCGAATGCGCCCGACGCATTGGCGAGCACAGGCCATCGGCAAGCCCTTCTCGATGCGCGGATAGCAGAAGATGCACTTCTCAGACTTGCCAACCCGCTCATTGAAATAGACTTTCTTGTAGGGACAAGCGCTGACGCAGTAGCGGTAACCGCGACAGCGGGCCTGATCGACGAGCACGACGCCATCCTCCTGTCGCTTGTAGATCGCATTGCGCGGACAGGCCGCCAGGCACCCTGGGTTGCTGCAATGGTTGCAAAGCCGTGGCAGATAGAAATAGTGGGTGTTCGGGTATTCCCCCTGATCCCTCAGAAGGTTTTCAACACGCTGATT
>CAZHRQ010000250.1:0-2253 GCA_964535075.1 uncultured Rhodobacterales bacterium
CTATCCGCGCCGTGTCGGGCATACCAGTCGAGATGCCGCGCGTCGAAAGGAGTATAGAGACGCAGGCCGTTTTTCAAGCGCCGAAAAGGCTCGCCGGCGCGGTGCATGGCAAATGTTGTATCTATTGGCGCCATGATCGCGGCGATGCGACCAAAAGGGAATGTGTACCAATTTGGTTTAAGCCGCCAGAATTGTTCAATATGACGGTTCATGACGTGGTAGAACAGCGGATAATCTTCTGGAATGTCGCGTATCCTAAGCATAGGTCCCACGCACTCGAGATCGCGAAACCTGTTGAGACAGGCTTCATACACATCAAGAGCGTCTGGGCGCGCCACGCTCATATCAATATCGCAATCTGTCACGACATAGGGCACAGGTTCGGAGCATCGGCTGAAGTAGTCTTGGACGGTGTTATTGACCTCGTTTAGTTGGTCGGGTTGGGAAATAGCTTTAGAGTAGATCACTTCTATTCCCCGTCTCTCCAATGTTTTTAATACCCTGACAGTATCGGCGTCGTCACTGCCATTATCATGAATGACAATGTTGATAGCACGATTAAAAAGACGATATGAATCAATAACTTGTTTTAGATATTGGCCGCGATTAAAAGAGATGATAAATATTGGTGTGGGTGCCACCCTGCAACGGACAGGATGATAAATTTTGCGAGGCGGGCCGAAAATATCTTGTGGGATTTTTTTTAGTGCGGAGGTCAAGTCATGTGAAGAAATTGCAGGTTCATGCAGTTCGCAGGCATCGGCGAGCGTGATTAGGGAAGAGGGTGTTTGAATTCGGATGGGCGCGCGCGGGGCGTTTTGGCAAACAGAAAACCAGTCCTGGAACTTGAAATCCCCGCCGCTGATTTGATCTGAAAAAGAAACCCAGACGTTGGGGATCGCCAAGGCCTCCGCAAAAATGAGGCCGTGAAGTGATGAACTGGCAATACAGCGGCAGCTGGCTAGTCGGGAAAAAAACAGCTTGGGTCCGGCTTGAATATCGAGAATGGCTAGATCGGAGCGAGTCGCGAGAGATGTCACTAGCGGGTTAAATTTGTCGACATAATGGGGGATGATGCCTAGGTCATAGCGGGGCGAGCGTTTTTTGATGCCAAGAAGAGCCGGAACCAGAAACCCGGGATCACCAAGGGGTATATCGGGTTTGATGCCGCAATGATCACTGAGCGCGGCGTAGGTCAGTTTGCCTCTAAGGGCCAGTATTCGGAACGGGTCGATCTGCTGGAGGCCGTGGGTGGGACACATGAGACCGGTACCCCATAGATAGGACTGGGGTCCGGCAAGAGAGGCCAGGCTGCCAATACCGATTAGATGAGGAATGTCCCATCTATCGCTCCAAGTGGGCTGTACGTCAAGCAAACGGTCGACGATGTAGGGTGACAGGCGGTCCCCCAGGTTTTTAACTCGCAAAAAATAATACAGCGCAAGAGTGGGTCGCATTCTGACTATGCCATGCTTTCGTTGGTTTTTGATTTCTAATACGCGGCTTGATCCTCATCGAGGCCCGGCGCGAGTCGTGCTCGTTCGTGAAAATTGGATATTACAGGTACGAGTAGCGCGGCATCAGGTCACCCGCAATATTCCGTATTTGGTGCTTTTCAAATTCAGTTAACTCCTCGCCTCTGCCGATACCGTTCTGGTCGACAGGGCGTGATGCTTCTGTGAATCCGGCGAATTGCCCGGCCTGGTGATATTGGTGGTGCGCGAGAACCTGCTCTGACCAGGGTAAGTCAAAGGCCGTGAGAAGGCATTGCAAGGCCCGCTTCGGGGTGGTGACCAGTTCCTCGTAACGTACTGGATGAACCTTCATATTCGCATTGCGATACTTCTCTAATAATAACAGTCTGTGCTTCCAGATCATAGCGCCGAGGGAGAGGGGATCAAGATGTTCAAGCGATGCAAGCTGTTTCGGCGCGGTAATGGCCAGGGTAGCTCGCGCTTGCTGCAGACCATATTTGTCCAGCCATGTCTGGCCGTCGGGAAAAACGAGGTTTCGCATCGATGCGACCACGGCGAATGGATCGCGGACCATCCACACGAGATGACTATGTGGATATCTGGCGGTGATGTCCGGCATTTTGACCGAGCTAACAGGTAATTTGTATACCGTGAGTTTATCAAGAGCTGCATTCGCGGCGATCACTGGCCAGGGCGGCAGTAAATTCGTCGCTTGCCAAATTGGCCTGGCATGGCTCTCATCCAGTCCAGTCATGCGTGGATGGGCCGTCAGCATCAG
>CAZHRQ010000250.1:2263-2473 GCA_964535075.1 uncultured Rhodobacterales bacterium
ATTAAGGTTGTTCCGCTGCGCTGTGATCCCAGGATAAGGACGAGGCGATCAGATAACAGACGGTTTGGCCAGCTCCATTGGCCTAGTGACCTTAGTATTGGGCGGGTGGTTAACCGTAACAGGGTACGCTGACGGTCGAGATCGTAGCGGGACATGCGTTCTCCGGGGAAAGTGGATAGGGGCTGGCGCCGACTCCAATAGCCCAGGCGT
>CAZHRQ010000251.1:0-2433 GCA_964535075.1 uncultured Rhodobacterales bacterium
ATTGTCGCATCAATACTGTCCAAGACCCTCAGAAACCTCTCGTGGTAGAGCTGAAGAGCCTGATCCGCCCGCTTGCGCTTGGATATATCCCGGATGATGGAGCAGTTCACTGCCCGGCCGCCGAGCTGAAACTTGCTTCCCGAAATCTCTACATCGAGCACGCTGCCATCCTTTCTCTTGTGTTGACGCGAGGTCACAAACCTTGAATCCTGCTGGAAAGAATCGCCAATGGATGGTTTGGTCTTTTCCGGTTCGGCGGACAGGTCCTCCGCGCACAGCGAGCAAAGTTCCTTTTTGGAGTAACCGTAGAGTCCCTCCGCAGCAGGGTTGGCGTCCAGAATACGGTGGGTCTCTCCGGCCACGATAAATATGGCATCGGATTCGTTTTCGAATAGAAGCCGGTACTTCTCCTCGCTCTCCCGCAGTGCGCCCTCGATCTGCTTTCGCTTCATGACCTGCCACAGGCCTTCCATAAAGAGACGGAACTGGCGGACGTCACCTGGGTCGTAGTCCCCCTGCTTGTTGCCCAGTGCGGCTACCGCCGCCACGCGGTCTCTTTCGAAGATCGGGATGGAGAAGAAACGTCGAAGAACAGGATGTCCTGATGGAAAACCGACTTTGGCCGCGTGCTCCTCGTTGTAGTCGTTCACGACGATGGGCTGACGCTGGCGATACGCTTCAGACCAAAGCCCGCATTCGGAGATTTCAAAGGCGGAAACTTCCTCCGGCAGTTCACATCGCTCGAGCGTCTCCCCGGTGTACACGGCATGGGTGACGTATTTCCCGTCGTGGGATAGGAAGTTGATGAACCCGATTTCGCTCCCGGTCAGACGAGCGCTCTCCTCAAGGGCGAAGGCGGCGAGTTCCGTTGTGCTGGTTCCCTGCAAGTCGCTCATTTGCAAAAGCGCTTCCAGCCGCGCCTCATTAAGGTTTCTTTCTTCCTCGGCCCGCTTGCGCTCGGTGACATCTTGTAATTGCTGGATAATCAGGCGCACCTCCCCGTTATCGTCAAGCACGGGAGTGCTTCTACAGAGAAAATATCGACCGAGTTCTGGTACAAACCGTTCTACCGTTTCGAGTTTTTTGCTCTTCAGAGCAAGCGATGTGGCGCACTCCTCACATTCCTTTGTCCTTCCGATCAAACTGAAACAGGTTCTGCCTACAACCTCCTCCTGCGTCTTATCGAGTGCTTTGTATCCGGCATTATTGTATCTTACGATGGAGTGATCGGGGTTCTGTATCCCGATAATGTCAGCAACACCGTTCAAAACACACTCCAGAAGTTGATTTGTTTCCCGCTGCGCCTTATCGGCAACCTTGCGCTCCGATTCAGCTTTCCCCAACTCCCGAACTCTCCGTTCCAGTTCCTCGTAGGTCGGCTTTTCAGACATGATCACAGCCTCTGTATTCGCATTCCCATAAAGTCAATACTGCCAATAGAATACTCGATAACGGGCAAACTCCATATGTACTCTCCTTGAAAATCGACCGAGATCAAGCCAAAGCCCTCAGAAATGAACCGTTTTGTTACGTACAGTCTTATCGAAATATGGCATTCCGACGAGTTCCGGAATCGCCATGATTCCAGGCCAATCCTTGAACGGCGGGCATCAGCAGCCGCGGCTTTTTGCGGTCCGCTGAATGCCCTGGTTGGACTATTAATATATACAAGCATCTAATATCGACAGGACTTCAGATAATAGCTCATCGTTCCGTCGCTCGATACGTTTAACACGTCGGGCATGGAAATCAACTGATTTAACTTGCTCAACCATGACGAAACCGGTCAACTTGCTTACCTTTGGAATAGGTACATGGAAAGGAAATCCGCGATCTGAATTTGTAATAGGACATACCATAGCCAAACCTGTGCTGCTATTGAACAGATCCTTGCTGACGACCAACGCCGGACGGCGTCCTTTTTGTTCATGGCCAGCTTGCGGATCAAAAGTAATGGCAATCAAATCTCCTTGTTTGGGAATATAGATTGCCATTTACCAGAACTCTTTTCCGGCTGGTTTTCCCCAATCGGTTTCTTTAGTTTGGTAACCTTTGGGAATTTTCGCCACAAGGTCCTTGAGATTATATTTTCTTCGGGTTCTTTTGGCTGGGGTGACGATTAAGGCACCATCTTTTACAGAGATATTGACGTCATCGCCTACATTTATTTGTGCGTCTGATAACAATGTCTTTGTAATACGGAGACCTTGGCTGTTTCCCCATTTTTGAATTTTTGCAAGCATATGATCACCTCCTAATGTATATCCAAAGTATATACATTTACAATTTAATCGTCAAGGATTTTTTCAGGCCAATGCGCGGCGCTAACCCGCGAGCACGACGGCTGGGCCAGGCCGCAGGCCTGAGCCCAGACGGCGCGGGAGCATTACGCGTTTCTGAGAAGACGCTTGGCTCGGGCCCGCGTTGCATAGG
>CAZHRQ010000252.1:0-2425 GCA_964535075.1 uncultured Rhodobacterales bacterium
CCAGCAAATGGGATGAAAAGGCGCCCACCCCGCGCCTGACCAACCCCACGGAGGGTGAAGGGGAGAGTGCCAAGGCGCAACCCTACCAAATTCACCAGCGGTATATTGTTTCGGCTATAAAGTCGGGCTTTATATTAATTGACCAGCATGCCGCCCATGAAAGGGTTTTGTTTGAACAGTATCTACAACATCTGAACGACTCGCCGCAGGGCGGGCAGCGGCAGTTGTTTCCCACCCAGTTCAGTTGTCCGGCCGATGATGCCGAACTGCTGCGCGAAATACTACCTGAAGTGCGTGCCCTGGGCTTCGACATACAGGAGTTTGGGCAGCAAGACTTTGTGGTGCACGCCTTGCCTCCCGGCATCGAGAAAGGCGATGTGGCGACCATGGTGGAGCAATTGATAGAAGATTACAAACAGAACCATGCGGTGCTGAAGCTGGACAAGCGCGAAAGCCTGGCGCGAGGTTTAGCCCAGCAATCGGCTATAGCGGCGGGCGAGCCACTGGCCGCCGACGAAATGCAAAGCCTGATAGACCGCCTGTTTGCCTGCGAGCAGCCGTATGCGGCGCCCAACGGCAGGCCTACCTTTATTACCTTTTCGTTGGAAGAGCTGGAAAAGCGTTTCGCCCGACCGTGAATTGAACTATATTAGCTGTCAGGCATTTAAAAAGTTACTATAATACTGCCACTACGGCAGTTTAAGAAGCGTATCGCTTATGATGCAAAATACTTCAGGATTTAGTATGCTGCCTACGGTGGTGAAGAACTTGCTGATCATTAACGGCTTGTTCTTTTTGGCTAAGTACTCTGTGCCGTTACTGGGGGTTGATATCAATCATTACCTGAGCCTGTACAATGTGCTGTCGCCAAATTTTATGCCCCACCAGGTAGTAACGCATATGTTTATGCATGGTGGCTTTTTTCACCTTCTGTTTAATATGTATGCCCTTTGGCTTTTCGGTACTTCGCTGGAAAATGTTTGGGGCCCTAAGCGCTTCCTCATTTTCTACATGGTATGTGGCCTGGGGGCGGCATTACTTTACCTGGGCGTTGATTTTGCCACTACCTACCCCATGTATCAGGAGGCCGTGGCGGCAGGTATCCCCATTAATGAACTGGCAAACATTGATATGCGCACCTCAAGTGGGGTAAGCAAAATAAACGAACTGGCCCGGGAGTACGATCCCAATAACGACTTTATTGAGTCGCTTTACATTAAGCTGATAACCCCGGCTGTTGGGGCTTCGGGTGCGGTGTTCGGGGTGTTGCTCGCATTTGGTATGTTGTTCCCCAACACCAGGCTAATGCTCATCTTTATACCCGTCCCAATCAAGGCCAAGTATTTTGTCATATTCTACGGCATTGTTGAGCTGGCGTTGGGTATCGGTTCGGTTAGCGGCAACTGGAGCGACAATGTTGCGCACTTTGCCCACGTGGGCGGCATGCTTTTTGGTTTCATTTTAATAAAGCTATGGCAGCGCAACCGCAACAGCTTTTATTAAATTTCGCCTCCAATACAGTAACATAACAGATGTACGGCAGACGATCCATATGGCAAGATATCCTGTTTGAATACCGCAGCGGCAACATGGTTACCCGCCTTATCATGGTAAACGTAGCCGTGTTTGTGGTCATGGGGCTGTTCAATGTTGTCACCTTTTTGTTTGGTGTTAACTGGGTTCATAAAGCAGCGCTGGATTGGCTGATGATACCGGCCGACCTGCTGAAGCTGGCTACCCGCCCCTGGACCATTTTTACCCACATGTTCTTGCACGGGGGCATCTTTCATATTTTGTTTAATATGCTGGTGCTGTACTGGTTTGGCCGCATACTGCGCGAGTTTTTGGGCAACAGCAAAATACTGCCCCTTTTCATTTACGGCGGGCTGGTGGGTGCCTTTCTTATGGTGGCAGCCTACAATATCTTTCCGGGCTTAACGGCCCTAAGCAGTAGCACCCGTGCGCTGGGCGCTTCGGCGGGGGTAATGGCTATAGTGGTGGCGGCAGCTACGCTGGTGCCCGATTACAGCATGCGCCTGCTGCTGATAGGCGATGTTAAGATCAAATGGATAGCCCTGGCCATTTTCGTTATCGACCTTATCTCTATTTCGGGCAGTAATACCGGCGGACATATTGCCCACATTGGCGGTGCTATTTTGGGCTTTGTGTACATCAAACAACTGCAATCGGGTACCGACCTGGCTAAGCCCTGGTACTGGATAGAAGACCGTGTGGCGGGGCTTTTTGGCAATAAAAAGCGGCCGCGAGTAGTTTATACCAAAGCCGATAAAGAACGACACGGTCGCGTTAAGGCCAAAGAGAAAGCCCAAAAACAGGAAAAGAAAGCCGCCAAAGCCAAACAAGAACGCATTGATGCCATCCTGGATAAGATCAACGAAAGCGGCTACGATAGCCTGTCGAAAGA
>CAZHRQ010000253.1:0-2421 GCA_964535075.1 uncultured Rhodobacterales bacterium
AGTAGGTAAACTCCCTTCTTTGTTCTTGTCCGCTACCCAATTCATACAAAATGTTGGTATTGATGCCTCCCTTAAACAGGTTAAGGTTGTACTGAACGCGGCCCAAATAATATTCAGCAAACTTTTGCCCGGTGTTCTGTACACTGTCTTCATTTTGAAATTGACGGTAGGTCAATTGCCAGTTGAGTTGGTTTACCGGATTGGTGGTCCATGCTCCGCTAAACAGGTAGGTATTGCTCAAGTTGGTTAGCTGTAGGGTGTCGTTTTCCGGAAAAAATTCCAGCCTGCGCCGGTATTCCACCCGCATTTCATTTTGCACGGTATCGGGCGAGGCAATGTAGGTGCGCCACTCAACAAAGGAGAAGCTGTTACTTTTTAAGGTATCGGTTTCAGCGTCGCGTATTTTATTTACCTCCTGCTCGTACCAACCGCCAACGCGCCAACCATTCAGTTTTTTAAAGGCTTTCCAGGCATCCACCTTAGGCCTGATGAAAGTAGTATTTTCTACTTCGGAAGAAGAGATTAGATGGCGATAGGTCACATCAGCATAGTAGCCACTATTGGCAAAACGACCACTGGCGGTATGCAATTCTCCGGTGTAGCCATCAGCTACACGGTAGGTACTATAGTTGTAACCGATATTACCTAGGTCGGGCCGGCTTAGTAAGATGCCACCGGAGAAGATATGCTCATTACCGTCATCTGCCGTATTTGTATAATTCCAGTCGCGCGTAAATTCTACGCTCCTAAATCGCTGCAGGCGAATGAAGCGGCGGTCAACAAATTCATAGTCCACCTTGGGCAATAGAAAACTCTTCTTTTCCTTGTTCAGATCAATTCGGCGGGTGTAGGTAGTTTTAACGGCTGTACCCACATTATCATCTCCATCCAGATCAGAAAAGGTGTTGAGGTCGTTATTGGTTAAGCCGAACTCCACGGCCAGTTCGTCCTTCTCCGTTGGGGTAAACACACCGCCCACAGTAAGCATTTGCTGTCGCTTAGGCGTTATTAACTGAACAATGGGTTCATAGCTGCCTTGTTGAATGCCGTCCACAGGCATCACGTAGCGGTAAACACGGCCATTGGCAACAGTTTGGGCCGGTATGTAATCGCCCTTTCCTTGCCCCACAAACGAAAAGGTCAACATATATCGAGCGCTATCCGGATTGGTAGAGTAAACAAATACAGAATCGCCCTCTGCCAGTAATGAGTCTACCAGCTTATACATAATACGGTCGGGATCAAACTCGGCCAACTCAAAACCGGGAAAAGTGGCATTATTGATATTATCTCCTACGCCCCCTAAAAAATTCTTTTGCGCATCGCTAAGGTCAGCCTGCACGGGTTGGTTCTTGTTATCCTGCTCGCTATAAAAGTTAACGTAGCCTTTTACTTTATCACCGAAGCTGTACTCATTGGCGGTGTAGGCCAAAGAGCGGAAATAGTTGCGGTCAGCATACTCAAACTCCACCCAAACGCGCAGGTCGCGAGTAATTAATACGTTGGGGGTAAAGGTTATCTCGCCTAAATTGTAATCTATCACATAATCAAAGTTGGCCCCTCGCTTCATCAGTTCGCCGTTAACAAATACCCTTTCTGAACCGGCCAGCACAATAATGAAGCTTTCGCCATTTTCACCGGTCAGGCGGTATGGCCCCTGGTTGCCCTCCTCAACGGTAATATTGTTTCGGGTAACCTTACCGCGGGCAATGGCAAAATTGTTATTGGTACTTATTCGGTGGTCATCTCCCGGGCTAAAGCGGCCACGGTAACTGCCGCCCTGCAGGTTTTTAAAAAACTGCATAAAATATCCCTGCGGACTACTTATCTCATAGTCGCCCACAATAATGCTGTGCTTGTCTTTTATGTTGGTTTGAATATAAACCTGGTCGAACTCTTGTATCTGCTGCGTATTACCTTCCGGCTGAATGGGGATGTTGTTATCGGTTAGTGCCGCAATAATTTCTACATCATCCGTAACATTACCGGCTAACTGCAGGTTAAAACTTGAATTGAGCACCATATCCTGATTGTTGCCAAAGGAAAGGCCACGAGAAAAGCTTCCGCTGTAATCTAGGGTACCAAAATCCAATAAGCGCGGCGAAACGTCATCGGGGTTGTAAGCAAAGGGATCAAGGATAAACTCGGTGGTCTGCTCAATTTGTTTGGTATTCTTGTGCTGCCGCACCTGGGCAAAGCTAAAAGGATAGTTGCGCCAGCTTAGGGTTACACTGTCTGCTGCCGGTTGGGTTAACCAATACAACTTACCAAAGCGGTGGTCTACGCGGTAGGCCGTAGGTGCTACTTTTTCACCCCGGTCTGTTTTTATTAAAAGGGAGCCCTCTGCCACAAAAAGGCTATCGAACTTAAGGGTATCGCCACCAAGTGGCACCGTACTTACCCTAAGGCGCGATAATCCTT
>CAZHRQ010000254.1:0-2418 GCA_964535075.1 uncultured Rhodobacterales bacterium
AAGAATTCCTTGAGCCTGATCTCCACCACCCTGGCGGAGATGATCAGCAACGAGGAAAACACCTTTGCCGATGTGCGCCAGGCCAATCTGCTCCAGCATGAAGTGCAGCGTGTCAATCACAACCTGGTGCAATTATTGTCGCTGTATAAACTTGGAGATGACGGCCTCTCGGTTGACATTGACGAGCACAATGTCGAGGATCTCTTCTGCGAGTGCATGGCGAACAATCAAGCAGTTTGTCATGCGCTGGGTATCGAACTCAGCTACGACTGCGATGCCACACTCAGCGGTTTTTTCGATCTTGAAATGGTGCGCAGCGTTATCGACAGCACCATTGGCAATGCCCGCCGCTATGCCAAGGCGCGCATTGAACTCTCCGCGCGCGAGGAGTCCGGTTTTTTGGTCATCCGCATTGAGGACGACGGTCAAGGTTTCCCGCCTGAACTCATCCACCGCAGCGATACCAACGATCAACTCCATATCATCAATCCACGGGCAACCGGTCGCACCAGACTAGGCCTGCTGTTTGCCGAGAAAATCAGCGATCTGCACCGCACTGGCGAACGCAAGGGACACATTGAAGTCAGAAACGGCTGCAATCTGTCGGGCGGCTGTTTTGAGCTCTGGATACCTTGAGACACCGGCAAATACCTCGCACCTGCTGCTATTTGCCCTTTTTGAACAGTCACTCAGTGAGCCAACAGATGTGAACAAGCACAAACACAAAACCGTGCCATTCATGCCTCAAGGCTGCGGCTTGCGCCGTCTTGCTGTTTTATTACTATTTGCTCTCAGCCTGTTGCTGCCAAGCCTTTCCTCTGCTCAAGCCACGAGCGATCTGCGCATCCTGATCGATGTTTCCGGCAGTATGCGCTGGAACGACCCAAACAATTTGCGCATTGCCGCCATGCGACTTGTCAGCGAATTGATCCCCGCCGACAACCAAGCTGGGGTGTGGCTCTTTGCCGGCCCTACCGAGCCGCTGGTCGAATACGGTGTTGTCAATGCGCAATGGAAGGATAAAGCCCGCAAGCAATTGCGGCGCATTCACTCCAATGGCATGTTCACGGACATTGAACAGGCCCTTTCCAAGGGCATGGAAGGCTGGACAGGTGTCCCTGATGCTGGGGAGGAACGCCATCTGTTGCTTCTGACGGATGGACTGGTCGATGTCCCCAAAGACCCTGCCAATGGCGAACAAGACAGCAGTATCGCCTCTCGCGAGCGTATCTTGCGCGACACCATCCCAAATTTACAGGCACTGAAAGCCAAGACCCATGTGATTGCCTTGTCCGACGAAGTCGATCCGGAGTTGGTCGAAACAATCACCCAACAGACTGGCGGCTGGCTTGAGATCGCCGAGGATGCAACGGCCCTGCAACGAGCTTTCCTGCGCATTCTCGATCAATCCGCCCCTCCAACAACGGTTCCTATCGAGGGCAACCGCTTCAGCATTGACTCTGGGGTGCGAGAATTTACCCTGCTTGCCTTTCATCCGCCAGGTGCTCCCATTTCACTGATCACACCACAGAGCGAAACCATCACCCCAGGGCGCATTCCAGCCGATGGCAAAAGCCGCGTGGCTTGGAATGACGAACCCGACTATGATCTGGTCACCATTACCGGGCCGGAATCTGGCGAGTGGGAATTACTCGGCAGCCTGGACCCTGACAACCGGGTTGCGGTGCTCACCGATCTCAACCTGGCCATGGAGCCACTGCCCAATGCCATCCCTGCCCAGGCAAGCATTGCCCTCGATGTCTGGCCAACGGAACAGGGCGCCCCGATTAAAGCCTTGGAGTTCCTGGAGATTGCAACGGCCACAGTGGTCTTAGAGCGCACCACTGAGGACGCCCCTGCTGCGGATGCTCCGCTCAACGCCAGCGCTCTTCCCGGCTCGGTCACCGAGCCTGACACTCCGGCTATCCCAGCGCTTTCGCTGATTCTGCCACTCGACCCGGCATCCCTGACCTACCGGATGGAAATTGATGCTGGCACTCTGACGCCCGCCATTTACAGAATGCAGGTGCTTCTTGAGAGCGCGACATTCAAGCGGCAACTCATTCGCAGCTTGCGTGTCACAGACACGCCACTGAAACTTTTCTATGAGCCCCAAATGCCCCCGCAGGGTCAGGCCGGCGAGGCGCGTCTTGATGTTCGCTTAGAGTTCGAGCCCAACCTCATCCGCCCCGGCAGCCTCTTTGGTTATCTGCGCCTGACCGGCCCGCAAGGATCGGAAGCATTGCTGGAATTCAATGCCCTGAGTAACACTTCCGCAGACTATGACCTCCCCATCACCCAGGCGGGCACCTACCGCGCCAAGGCTCGCCTGAGGGCAGAGACAGTCGCCGGAGACCCCCTGCTGCTAGAGCCACCGGAAGAAACCTTCGTCTTCGATTTCGACGATGGGCAACAAGA
>CAZHRQ010000255.1:0-2407 GCA_964535075.1 uncultured Rhodobacterales bacterium
CGAGGCGACCTGCGGCATGGACGTGGTCCGGGTGCGGAAGGAGTTCCCCGAGCTCAGGATGATGGGCGGGGTCCCAAAGATGGAGATCCGGTACGGAAAGAAGCGGATCGACGAAATTTTAGAGCCGGTAAAGACGGCTTTCGATATAGGGGGATATATTCCCTTCGGGGACCACCTGATCCCCCCGGAGATCCACTGGGAAGACTTTAAATACTACCGGGAGCGGCTCAATGAACTGACCTCGGGCTGAATGAGGAAAGAAAAAAATTAATTTTACTTGACAGGATTCGCAAAAGGAATAAAACTTTTTACATGGACTTCACTTGAAAAGTAGGTTTTTCCTTTTTGCCGTTCTTCTAATATTTCTCAATCCATTCAAAATTCCAGCACAGACAAACGATGAATTAGCAGATATCACGGCAGAGGCTATTACTACATGGTTTATGCTTCAGGATGCGGGATTTTTTCAGTCGAACTACGAACGTTATTTTGACAAGCAGATTGAAAAGATAAACGTCCCGTACCACGGTGTTATACTGAAAGGAGGGCTTGGCGGTTGGGTACATGATTCTACCGCCGATTTAGACATTCCAGATGACCAGTATGACCTGAAAATCGGGTACCGTGCCAATAATATCGGATTCAATTTTTTTAAAATCGACCTCGAGGCAATGGGGTGGGGGATTCTCAACAGTCGTTTCCTTCAGCCTCTAGGTGAATGGGTAGATGAAAGGTACTATATACCGAACTACCTCCGGTATGATATTAACGGCTCTGTCACGTTGTTTAATTTTCTGAAAATCGGCTTTGCGAAAAACGGATATACCGAAGTCTATAAACGGTTTATGGATTTCCCGTATACAGGTGCAGCCCTTGATCAGTATGACTACGAAAAATACACTTTCAACATAAAAAATATCGACCGTTTTTTTAAACGTGCCGGTGTTTTTAATAAACTGAGTTCTTTTACACGGAATTTCCTCGAAAATTTCGGAATCGACAACAAGTTTATTGTAGAGGATTTTATCAATCTGAAGCTGATTAATAATACGCTGTACTCCGGGCTTCCAATTATACCTTTAGTCAGCACCATCTGGATAAAAGATATACCAGACCTTTTACTCGATATATCCTTTATGCTTCCGATTGGAAGGACCTATTTGTCTTTAGATGCAGGTGTATCATTAGGCACCGGATACCTCTACAAAGCAAGTCTGCGGTGGGAGTTCTTTCCTTTCCTGAGCAGCGTAACTGAAGACGGCCAGGATATTATTGAAGCCAACAGGGCCTTTCTATCAGGAACGATTGAAAACATAGGAGGTTTTATTTCATTCGGCCCTGAAATCTATTTTTCCGATTATCCGTTTTTTCAGGACCGGATTTTTCCCTATAACGACGATGTGTTCGTTCCACAAGGCTCGGGAATTAGGTTGTACGGCGCGGTTTTAGGGAGGTGGCACCGTGTGGTCTTAAAAACGGTTATGTCTTTTTCAATCGGATTGGGTAACTTTTTGGAATTAATTGATGAAAAGGAGCAGTATCCCCAATACTACTTTGACAATCAAATTTATGGAGGGGTTGAGGTCCAGCTCTATTTTCTCGGGAAGGATAAGGAAAAGGAATGAGGCGGTATCGTTTCATATTGTACAGTTGCCTCATTTGCAGTTATGTAGCTTTAAGCGTTTCCTGCAACTTTGTCGAACTGGCGCAGCTCTATTCCGACGGTGTGGAAGAGACCTTTGAGAACGGAGACATCAACGATATGCTTTCTCTATACTCCCTTGGAGATTCCGAGTGGGAAATTAAACAGGAAGGGGGAAACAGCTATCTGCGGTGTGCTGTCACAGGGGGAACTGCTCAAACCGACCGGATTATCCTTGCGTTCAATAAAATGAAATCGACCCTCCCGTTTGAGTATACTATTACCTACGACATATATTTCGAGCAAATAGATTCAACGGCGATGGTCGCCCACCGGTTCCTGCTGCCTCCCCACTACCTGCGGTTTTACGTGTATGAAGATGAATTGTATGCCGATGCCTACGATGGGATCGAGCACCCTGCATACGGCGGATATAAAGGAGTGGACTTTTTGCCGGGGGTCCCGATGAATATTTGGATACCTGTGGAAATTGAGGTTGAAGAAGGAAATTCTTCATCGACACCGGAGGATGATGTGAATCCCCGTAAATATGCTATTCACGTCAATAACCCATCGACACGCTTCTCAGATCAGGTCCGGAAATGTTCCTACTCACAGCAGACGTTTATAGAGGCTCACTCCGGTGCGGTAACTTTCCGGATCGATAATTTCAAGATTGAGTTCTAATCAACATACTAGCCGGAACTTATTCCCCGTAGCTCCAGGAGGGCGCCCGTTTTTCGAGAAAGGCCGAAACCCCTTCCC
>CAZHRQ010000256.1:0-2384 GCA_964535075.1 uncultured Rhodobacterales bacterium
GCCGATCGCGGTCAATGACCGCGTGAATCGGCTCTATCCATTTGTTTTAGAGCGGATTCACGCGCCCAATCCGGTCCACAGGGTGAACCCGATTGGGCGCGACCCGCTCTAGAGCCGATCGCGGTCAATGACCGCGTGAATCGGCTCTATCTATTTGTTTTAGAGCGGATTCACGCGCCCAATCCGGTCCACAGGGTGAACCCGATTGGGCGCGACCCGCTCTAGAGCCGATCGCGGTCAATGACCGCGTGAATCGGCTCTATCCATTTGTTTTAGAGCGGGTTCACGCGCCCACTCCGGTCCACGGGGTGAACCGGAGTGGGCACGACCCGCTCTAAGGTCGCCAACCGACGCCCCCGGGTCAAGGGGGGTGCGTTCAGATCTGCCAGCCCCGGCCCGTGGTGTCGGCGTCCTCCTGGCGACGGCGGCGCACGAACACCACCAGGGAACGGGCGGTGATGTAGCTACTTTCGCCCCCGCCCCATATCTCGGCGCCGTCGGCCTCCGTGGTGTCGGATTCCGTGGGGGGGACCTCGTGGGCGGTGTCCACCAGCGCTTCCCACCAGGCGCCCACTTCGGGCGGCGGCAGGGTGACGGGCACGTCGGTGGTCGAGGCGTTGAACGCCAGGAAAAAGGTGTCGTCGGGTTCGGGCTCGCCAAAGCGGGTGAGGTGGTAGCTACCGGCCTCGCCGCTGAGCAGCACACACAGACAGCGGGCTTCCGTGTCCGCCCAGTCGCTTTCTTCCATTTCCTGGCCGTCGGGTCGCAGCCACACCACGTCCTTGACGGTGGTGCCGGCGATGGCCCGGCCATAGAAGAACCGCGCCCGGTGGAAGACGATATGCTCGCGCCGCAGTTGGATCAGGGTGCGGGTGAAGTCCCGCATGGCCTTGCTTTCGGCATCGCGGTTCCAGTCCAGCCACCCGATGGGGTTGTCCTGGCAGTAGGCGTTGTTGTTGCCGCCCTGGGAATTGCCCTGTTCGTCCCCGGCCAGCAGCATGGGCGTGCCCTGGCTGAGCAGCAGGGTGGCCATCAGGTTGCGGGTCTGGCGCCGGCGCAGCGCCTTGATCTCTTCGTCGTCGGTGGGCCCTTCCGCGCCATGGTTCCAGCTGTGATTGTCGCTGTGTCCGTCGCGGTTGCCCTCGCCATTGGCTTCGTTGTGTTTGTGGTTGTAGGCCACCAAATCGGCGAGGGTGAAGCCATCGTGGGCGGTGATGAAGTTGATGCTGGCCCGGGGGTGACGACCGCGCCGGTTGAAGATGTCCGCCGAACCCGACAGCCGCGAGGCCAGTTCGGGCAACTGACCAGGGTCGCCCTTCCAGAACTTGCGCACCGTGTCGCGATAGCGGTCGTTCCACTCGCTCCAGCCGGGGGGGAAGTTGCCCAGTTGATAGCCGCCCAGGCCCGTATCCCAGGGTTCGGCAATGAGCTTGACCTGGGACAGCACCGGGTCCTGGGCCACGGCATCCAGGAAATTGGCGTGGGGGCTGTAGGGGCCGTCCACCCGGGCCAGGGTGGTGGCCAGATCGAAGCGGAAACCGTCCACGCCCATTTCCTGCACCCAGTAGCGCAGGGAATCCAGTACCATGCGCAACACATTGGGGTGGCGCAGTTCCAGGGCGTTGCCGCAACCGGTAAAATCGTTGTAATAGCGCTCGCGCCCTGGCACCAGGTGGTAATAGCTGCGGTTGTCGATGCCCCGGAAGCACAGGGTGGGCCCCATGTGGTTGCCCTCGGCGGTGTGGTTGTAAACCACGTCCAGAATCACCTCCAGGTCCGCATCGTGCAGCACCTGGACCAGGGTCTTGAATTCGCCGATGGTCTCGCCGTACAGGTAGCCCGGGTGAGGGGCGAAAAAGCCGATACTATTATAGCCCCAGTAGTTGCGCACGCCGCGTTCTATCAGATGGCGGTCGTGTAGGAAGGCCTGCACCGGCAGAAACTCCACCGCCGTCACCCCCAGATCGTAGAGGTACCGTACCACCGGCGGTTCTGTCAGGCCGGCGAAGGTGCCGCGCAGTTTCTCGGGCACCTCCGGGTGGTTCATGGTGAAGCCGCGGGCGTGCATTTCATAAAGGACGGTCTCGCTCCAGGGCCGTTCCGGCGGCGGCCGGCGGCCCCAGGTGAAGGCGTCGTCCACCACCTGGCACTTGGGCGTATAGGGCGCGCTGTCCCGGCTGTCGAAGGAGAGATCCCCCGCCGGATGACCAATCACATAGCCGAAATGACTGTCATGCCAGTGCAGCCGGCCCCGCAGTTGTTTGGCATAGGGGTCCAGCAGTAGCTTGTTGTGGTTGAAGCGATGGCCGCGCTCCGGATCGTAGGGACCATAGACGCGATAGCCGTAGAGCTGGCCCACCCGTACGTCGGGCAGGTAGCCGTGC
>CAZHRQ010000257.1:0-2348 GCA_964535075.1 uncultured Rhodobacterales bacterium
AGGCAGGGCGTCCTTGGATGCCAAAATCCGCTTGACCATAACGGATACTCTAGCGTCGCTCCCCTCCGCCCGAATAACGAGTCCGGGCCGCACGTCAAACCGCCATCGCGGGTATTTCCCTTACCTCCTCGACTGCGACCACGAGGCGCCGCATCAACAACCCGGTTCCTGGAGGAGTTTTGCAAGAGGCTCAATAGTCGGATAACATCTTGGTCAGAGGCACGGTCCGCTACTCCTATGGGTCGTTGGCTTTTTGCAGACTCAATATGCCAAAGGGAGGGGCGGGCCGCCTCGAAAAAACAACCGCTACGGCGGGAAGTTCAGCGCATCTCCGCTATTTTACAAGAGGCTCCATCGTCGGCCGACACCCAACCGGGGGCCATGCCGGACGACGTGAAACGACGGGATCCGATGGCCGTCGTCCAGGGCGATCAGGGCCGGCCGCCCCGATACAACGCGGCCAGGCCGCCCAGCCGGGCGTCGCTCAGGGGGTTGGCGAGTCCGGTAACCCGGTTGCCGCGGACGCCCTCCATCAGCCGTGCCAGAAAGGCGCGGTCCGGCATCTGGGCGGCCAGGGCGAACAGGTCCACCGCCGGCCGTTCGGCCGGCGTGTCTAGGGCCACGCCGTCATGACAGCCGGCGCAATAGCTTTCGTGAATGGCCCGGGCGGTACGAATGTTGCGGGGCGGAACCCTGGGGGGCGCGAAAGCGTTGCTGTCCAGCGGGTGGCGGGCCGACAGGTCCGACAGGACGGCCCGCACTGCGGGCAGAGGCCGATTCTCGGCGCGGACCACGCGCAGCCGGTCGGCGCCTTGCCGGTCCCCGGCCAGGCGAAGCAGCCAAGGCAGAACGCCCAGGGCCTCGTCCACCCGGTCCCTGAGGCCCGGAACCTGTTCGGCGGGTCGGGTGGCCGACTCGATGAGGCGGATGTCATCGGCCGCGACGGCCAGCGTCGCAGCCAGGCGCCGGGCATCCTCTCCTCCGGCCCAGGCAAGACCGGTCTCCACAAGCAGCGCGGCGGCGAGCGCAAAAACGGCCGGCATCGCGCGTGCCCGCGACCGCGACCGGCAGGGAGCCGCTTTCATGCCCCTTCCTCCCCTTTGCGGCATCGACCACGGAACACGGCGCCGCCGGGAGAACCGCGGCGGCGCCGGTCCGACTGAGGTGGTGTCCGGACGGTCAGCGCGTGGGCTGGACCGTGACCGGACGGCTGTCATCCTTGGTCCAGGCGTGCATGGAACCGTCGTAGAGCCGGGCCTTGCTGTTGCCCGCGATCTCGTGCAGGGCGAACCAGAGGCCGCTGCCGAGATGACCGCTGTTGCAGTAGGCCACCACATCACCGTCGGCGGGCACGTCGAGCCGGTTCATCGCCGCCTTGATATCTTCGGCGTCGCGGAACTTCGCGGCCTTGCCATGGGTGACCAGGAGATAGTTCGGCAGCAGCCGGGACCCCGGGATGTGACCCTTGGCATAGACGTAGTCCTTCTGCTCCAGGCCGATGTGGTAGTCGAGGGTCCGGGCATCAACGAAGCTGTCCGCGCCCTTCGACACCAGATCCTGCGCCTGCTGCGTGGTGACCAGAATCTCCTTGCGTTCGTCCCGGACACTGAAGTTCCCGGGTTCGGGCTTGGGGGCGTCCCCCTTGCGCAGCGACATGCCGGCCTCCTGCCAGGCAGCGTTGCCGCCATTGAGGACCGAGACATCGTCATGGCCGAAGTACTTGAGCTGCCAGTAGAGCCGGGTGGCCAAGAACATATCGCTGGAATTCACCCCGCTGCTGGTCACGACCACATGGCTGTCGTTATCCACACCGGACACCCTCATCAGGCGGGTGAAGCTGACCTTGGAGGGTAGCATCTTGATCAGGTCGGTGCCGTTCTCCTTGCCCTTGCCGCGGACCTGCTTCCAGGGAACAAAGGTCGCCCCCGGGATGTGGCCCGCCTTGAACATTTTTTCGGACTTCTCGACGTCGAGCAGCACCACATCCGAGCTATTGGTCTTGAGCCATTCGGCGCTGACCAGGGGCTCGGCCGCATCGACCGGGCCGGCGACGGTCGCGACCACGGCCACCACGACCGTTCCCGCCAGCGCCTTGAGGTTCCAGAATTTTGTTGTCATTGGTTGCATCCTCCCAGTGTGTACTTGATTTGACCGTAACGGGAATCCCGTTACAGCGTTACGACGAGGTCGGCCTTCATCAGGGCCGATACCACTCGGTCCCAGCCCTCCTCGTCGGTGGTACTCATGGTCCGGACCTCCAGGCGCTCGCCCCTCGCGGCGGCGGCAGCCAGGGCCGCGTCCAGGGTATCGGCGTCCGGGAACAGCCCGGTATCCAGTTCAAGTACCGT
>CAZHRQ010000258.1:0-2333 GCA_964535075.1 uncultured Rhodobacterales bacterium
CCTATCGCGGTCAATGGGACCCAATTCTCGGGTCCCATTGACCGCGTGACTCGGCGCTCTCACCCTGCTTCCCACGGAAAAGGGGCCCTTACGGGGGCCCCTTTTTTGCGTTCGTCTTCTTCGGGGACGGCTCGATCAGCGGGCGGAGGGGGATCCCGCGGGCGGGCTGGTGGCTATCTGCCGGGCATCGAAGCGTCGGGCCAGGGCGGGGGAGGAGGCGAAGCTGTACAGCACAGTGGTGTCGCCGGCGGCCGTGCGGCGTCGGCAATCGAAATAGAAGTTGTTGGGCTGCGCCACGTTGAAGAGCTGCGACAGGGCGTCGGCTTGTCGCACCCGCATGCCGGTCATCACCGGGGCGAGGGTGCGGCACCGGTCCAGACTAGGCACCGGGGCGTTGACGCTGATGTGTTCGCAGAAGGGGCCGCTGCAGGCCACCAGCAGGCCGATGATCAAGGTTGCGCTGGCCATGGCATTCTTCCCTGGCTTCGGGACACCCGATCGGTGCCATGGGCAGCGAAACAGGGGTCCTGGGGTTGACGGGGGGTCACCTCGCTCGTGTTGTTCTGGGCCGGGCGGACCGGGGTGAACGGGTCGTGCCCGGCGCGACGAGAGTGTCACGAAGATGTAACCTTATTATCACGCCAATGTCGTTGCCAAGGAGTGAATTCGCCGTCATAAAGATCGGTTTCATTTGTTCAGGCTTGCCGGTCGCGGGGCTTCCGATCACGGCCGGATCGGGGTAGGGTCGGGCCATGACACAGCTTCCCCATACCCTGCCCCCCTTCGCCCCGGGCACCGTGTGGCTGGCGGGGGCCGGGCCCGGTGATCCGGGCCTGCTCACCCTCAACGTCCACGCGGCCCTGGGCCTCGCCGATGTGGTGGTGCACGATGCCCTGGTGGCTCCGGCCGTCCTCGACCTGATTCCCGAGTCCGTGCCCCGCGAATCCGTGGGCAAGCGTGGGGGTCGGCCCTCTCCCCGGCAGACGGACATCACCACCCGCCTGATCCGCCTGGCCCGCGCCGGCCAGCGCGTGCTGCGGCTGAAGGGGGGGGATCCCTTTGTGTTCGGCCGTGGCGGGGAGGAGGCCCTGGGTCTGGTGGCGGCCGGCGTTCCCTTTCGAGTGCTGCCGGGGATCACCTCCGGCCTCGCGGGGCCGGCGCTGGCGGGGATTCCCCTGACCACCCGCGACACCAACGCCGCCGCCGCCCTGGTTACGGGCCAGGACGCCGACGGGGTGCCCGATCTGGACTGGACCGCCCTGGCCGGCGTGCCGGTGCTGGTGTTCTACATGGCGCGCCGGGCGTGGCCGACGGTGGCGGCGGCCCTCACGGCGGCCGGGCGGTCGGCGGCGGAGCCGGTGGCCGTGATCTGGGAGGCCACCACCCCCCGGCAGCAGGTGGCGTTCACCACCCTGACCGCCGCCGCCGCCGTGTTGGCCGAGGGCGGCAGCCGGCCCGCCATCGTGGTGGTGGGCCCGGTGGTGCCGCTGGGGTCGGTGCTGGGCACGGCCGCCCCTGAAGCCGATCACGGCCAATTCGATTCACAGGGTGATCCCCAATGACCGTGATCGGCTCTAACGATGCCCTGGGCTGGTTCCGGCGTCAGGCGCCGGGGCTGATCCTGCGCCCCGGTTTCACCGATACCAACGTGAATGATTTCCGGGCGGTGGTCATTCCGCCGCTTCCGGCAGGGCCTGGGGGGCCTCGGCGCGGGTGACCTCGGCACACAGGCCCCGGTAGAGCTGGCCGGCCACGAAGTGGGCGGCGGCAGCGGTGAGGGGGGCCACGGCGTCCTGGTCCCGGCCGGGCAGCGCGGTCATCGCCCGTTGCAGCCGGGTCAGGGGCGGCAGGGGATCGCGGCCGCTGGCCAGGGCCGTCAGCACATCCCCGGCGTGGGCCTGGACTTCCGCCAGGCCGATGCGCAGCACTTGGGCCGTTTCCGTGGCCTGTAGCCGTTTGAGATCGCGGATGGCCAACCGCAGACGACGCCGCCCCACGGGTTCGGGCGGTCGCCACAGGCGGCGCCAGCGCGCCCCGGTCTTGACACCACCGGGGGGCAGGGCGTCCAGTTGGTGGCGCAGATGGGTGTACACCCGGTGGCGCTGGCCCGGCACCAGACGCTCCAGACCGCGCGCCCCCCATTCCAGGGGGTGGGCCGGGACTCCGGTGACGATCATGAGGGGGCCTCCCAGAGGTGGTGGATCCGAAGAGTAAAAGGCTATCACCCTTCTTGATACACTTGGTTAAAGGAGGACGACACACAATTCCCTGTCATGATTCCTAGCCCGGATTATTCATGACGCCCCAGATTCGGTCTGGCGCGGAATGTGCCC
>CAZHRQ010000259.1:0-2328 GCA_964535075.1 uncultured Rhodobacterales bacterium
ACCGACCGCGCCTCCGGCCCCTCGCCAATCATGAGATCGAGCTGGAAATCCTCCATGGCCGGATACAACACTTCCTCCACCAGCGGATTGAGCCGGTGAATTTCGTCGATGAACAGCACATCCCGGGGTTCCAGATTGGTGAGGATGGCGGCCAGGTCCCCGGGCCGGGCGATCACCGGGCCCGACGTGGCGCGGAACCCCACACCCAGTTCCTCGGCCACGATACGGGCCAGGGTGGTCTTGCCCAACCCCGGCGGCCCGGCCAGGAGCACGTGATCCAGGGCCTCCCGCCGCTGACGGGCGGCGGTGACGAACACCCGCAGATTATCCCGGACCTCCGACTGGCCGGTGAAATCGTCCAGGGCCAGGGGGCGCAAGCTCTGGTCCCGGTCGTCGGACCGGGATGCCGGATCCACCAGCCGACCGTCCTCGGGATCGCCGGACCTCATGAGCCGCGATCCTCCGGCACCAGGGCCTTGAGCGCGGCCCGGATCAGGTCCTCGGTGGTGGCGGCGTCGGTCACCCCGGCCACGGCGGCGAACGCTTCACTGCGACCATAGCCCAGGTTCACCAGGGCGGAGACGGCATCGGCGGTGGCGGCGGGCGCGGGCCCCGGGTCCGCCGGGGGCGGAACGTCCGTCGCCGGGGCCACGGGCGCGGCGGCCGGCGTGGCTTCCGGGTCCAGTGGCAGGTCCGTGCCGGCGGCGCTCAGGGCCACTTCCGCCACCTTGTCCTTGAGTTCATTGACGATGCGGGTGGCCAGCCGCGGACCCACGCCACTGGCGGCGGTGAGGGGGGCCTTATCCTGGGCCGCCACCGCCCGGGCCAGTTGCTCCGGCGTCACCACCCCCAGCAGCCCCAGCGCCAGCCGGGCCCCCACGCCCTGCACGGTGGTGAGCAGCCGGAACCACTCCCGTTCCGCCACAGCCTGAAAGCCGTAGAGGGTGATGGCGTCCTCGCGCACCACCGTCTCCACGTGCAGGGCGGCGGACTGGCCCAGGGTCAGGCGCTCCAGCACCCGGGCCGGGCAGTGAACCAGATAGCCCACGCCGCCCACGTCCAGCACCACCCACTGGGGCCCGAGCCCGTCCACCCGCCCCCGCAGCCGCGCGATCATTGCTGTTCAAATTCCTTTCGGTCCTGCCTGTTGCCAGCGATCGAGGCTGGCGCGATGGTGCGCGTGACAGATGGCCACGGCCAGGGCATCGGCGGCGTCGGCGCCCTGCACCGAAACCCCCGGCAGCAGAGCCTTCACCATGGCCTGGACCTGTTCCTTGGCGGCGTGGCCCTTGCCCACCAGGCTTTTCTTGACGGTGGTGGCGGCGTACTCGGTCACCGGCACCCCGGCCGCCGCCGGGGTCATCAGCACCACCCCCCGGGCCTGCCCCAGCTTCAGGGCCGACCCGGGATTGCGGTTGACGAAGGTTTCCTCCACCGCCGCCTCCGCCGGCTGCCAGCGGGCCAGCAGGGTGACCAGATCATCGTGGAGCCGGGCCAACCGCTGGGGCAGGGGCAGATCGGGCGGCGGAGTCAACACGCCCTCCCCCAACCCGGTGAGCCGGCTGCCCTCCACGGCGATCACCCCCCAGCCGGTGATCCGCAACCCGGGATCCAGCCCGAGAATCCGCAGCGCCATGCCAGCGCTCAGGCGCTCAGTTGCTCCAGCACCGCATCGGGGATTTCGTAGTTGGCGGCCACCCGCTGCACGTCGTCGTTGTCGTCCAACACATCCAGGAACTTGAACAAGGTCTGGGCCGTGTCCTCGTCCACGGGGGTATTGACGTTGGGGCGCCAGTCCAGCCGGGCCGTTTCCGGCTCGCCCAGGGCCTCCTCCAGGGCGGCGCGCACGTCGTTCAGGTCGTCGGGCTGGGTATAGATGTCGTGGTTGTCGCCGCTGCTGTCCACGTCATCGGCGCCGGCTTCGATGGCCGCCTCCAGCACCGCTTCGCCGTCGCCCACGCTGGCGGGGTATTGGATCAGGCCCACCCGCTGGAAGTTGAAGGCCACGGAGTTGGTCTCGCCCATGGTGCCGCCGTGCTTGTTGAAGGCGGCGCGAACCTCGGCGGCGGTGCGGTTGCGGTTATCGGTGAGCGCCTCCACGATCACCGCCACGTTGCCGGGGCCATACCCTTCGTACCGCACTTCCTCATAGTTTTCCGTATCGGGGGACGCGGCCTTCTTGAGGGCACGTTCGATATTGTCCTTGGGCATGTTCTGGGCCCGCGCGGCCTGGATGGCGGCCCGCAGACGCGGGTTCATGGCCGGATCCGGCGCCCCCACCTTGGCGGCGGTGGTGATTTCGCGGGCGAGCTTGGTGAACAGCTTGGC
>CAZHRQ010000260.1:0-2284 GCA_964535075.1 uncultured Rhodobacterales bacterium
GCCGATTCACGCGGTCAATGGGACCCAAAAATGGGTTCCCATTGACCGCGATAGGGCTCTAGTCCCACGGCGTTTGGTTTCCTACCCGTTCCAATGATACCGTTGCCGCAAGTCACATTTCAAAGCCCACGATGGCGCAATGGGAGGGTACCTTGTTTCAGTTTTCCAATTGGCCTGTTGCGCGCAGGTTGCTTATTGGGTTCAGTATACCCCTCATTGGGTTGTGTATCTTTGCCGGCATTCTGGTGCTGGACGCGCGGGACCGGGTTTCGGAGATGGCGCGGGTGGCCCAACTGGCGCGACTCGCCCCGGAGATCAGCGCCCTGGTGCACGAGTTGCAGAAGGAGCGGGGGGCTTCGGCCGGTTTTCTGGGCAGTGAGGGCGATTCCGCCTTTCGCCAGCGCCTGACGACCCAGCGGCGCCAGAGCGACGAAAAGCACCAGCGCCTGGAACAGGCCCTGGCGCGCTTTGACGTCAGCGCCTATGACCCGGCCTTGGGGGAATTGATTAGCCGCATGGAGTCCCGGCTGGGGCGCTTGAGCCAGGAACGGCAGGCGGTGACGGCCCTGTCCGCCAGCGTCGGCGACATGGCCCAATACTACACGGGCACCATCGCCGGCATGTATCAGGTGGTGGAGGAAATGACGCGGCTTACCGATGATGCCACGGTTCTGCGCCGCATTGCCGCCTACACCAGCTTTCTGCAAGCCAAGGAGCGCGCCGGTATCGAACGAGCCATGGGCGCGGCGGGATTCGGCGCTGGTGCCTTCGCCCCCCCGGTCTATCGGCGCTTTGTTTCCCTGATCGCCATGCAGGACGCCTTCCTCAGCCGTTTCGTGGTGTTCGCCACGCCGGCGCAAGAGGCCTTCTTCCAGCAGACGGTGCAGGGGCCAGCCGTGACGGCGGTGGATCGCATGCGTCAGGTGGCCCTGGAGAATCCCTGGACCGACACCACCGACGGCATCGCCGGTGCCACTTGGTTCGACACCATCACCCAGAAAATCGACAAGATGAAGACGGTGGAGGATCGGTTGGCCGACGATCTGGGAGGCGCGGCCACGTCGGCGCTGGGGCAGGCGCGCACCGTGTTCTGGATCACCCTACCCGCCGTGCTGCTGCTGCTGGCCCTGACGGTGTGGCTGGCCTGGGCCATTGCCCGCAGCGTGGCCCATCCCGTGACCCACATGACCGAGGTCATGGAGCGGCTGTCCCAGGGGGAACGCACCCTGACCGTCCCCGCCACGGCGCGGGGCGACGAGGTGGGCACCATGGCCCGGGCGGTGGAGGTGTTCCGCCAGGGATTGATCGAGGCCGACCAGTTGCACGAGGACCAACAGGCGGAAGCCGAGGCCCGAGCCCGGCGTCAGGACCGCATGGACGCCTTGATCACCGATTTCGACAGCGCGGCCGCCCGTATTCTCCAATCGGTGTCCGCGGCGTCCCAGGCCATGGACGATACGGCGACGCAGATGTCCCGCACGGCGGCCCGCACTCGGGAACAGGCCGCCAGCGTGGCCAGTTCGTCGCAGGAGGCCAGCACCAACGTGGATGCGGTCTCGGCGGCCACCGAGGAGCTGTCGGCGTCCATTCGTGAAATCAGCCAGCAGATGAGCCAGACGTCCACGCTGGCCCGGCAGGCGGCGGAACGGGTGCAACAGGCCGATCAGCAGATCGCGGCGCTGGTCGGGGCCTCGGAACATATCGGGTCGGTGGTGACGCTGATCAATGACATTGCCAGTCAGACCAATCTCCTGGCCTTGAACGCCACCATCGAGGCGGCGCGGGCCGGCGAGGCGGGCAAGGGCTTCGCCGTGGTGGCCAACGAGGTCAAGAACCTCGCCAACCAGACCCAGAAGGCCACCGACGAGATCACCCAACAGATCCAGGACGTGCAGAAGGAAAGTCAGGGAGCCGCCAAGGTCATCCGTGACATCGACTCGGTGGTGCAGTCGGTGAGCGAAATCAGTCAGTCCACGGCCAGCGCGGTGGAGGAGCAGACCGCAGCCACCCGCGAGATCGCCCAGAACGTGGAACAGGCCGCCCGGGGCACCTACGACGTTTCGGAAACCATTGTGTCGGTGAACGACGCCAGCCAGGAAAGCAGCCAGTCGGCGGACCATGTGCTCGACTCGGCCAAGGCCCTGACCCGGAATGCCGACGCCATGCGTGACAAGGTGGAGACCTTCCTATCCGGCATTCGGGCCCTGTAGGGAGGTCCCTGGTGCCCATTAGAGCGGATCGCCCCCAATCGGGTTCACGCTGTGAACCGGATTGGGGGCGTGAA
>CAZHRQ010000261.1:0-2271 GCA_964535075.1 uncultured Rhodobacterales bacterium
ATCACCGACGACGATCTGGTGGAGCGCGCGGTGGAGGCCATCACCCAGGCCGCCCACACCGGCCGCATCGGCGACGGCAAGATCTTCATTTACGAAGTGGCGGATGCCGTGCGCATTCGCACCGGCGAACGCGGGGCTGAAGCCCTCTAAGGGCGGGTGCTCCGCCCCCTTTTCATCCAGAGGCCGGCGGGGGCTTTATGTTTCCCTTGCGCGCCGTCGGCTTCGGCAACGTTAAGAATCACAGGGATACGCAACCATGTCCGACGTCCAAAAAGTACTGGATATGATCAAGGAAAACGACGTCAAGTACGTCGATCTGCGGTTCACCGATCCCAAGGGCAAGTGGCAGCACACCGCCCAGGACGTGTGCACGGTGGACGAGACCCTGTTCGAGGATGGCATCATGTTCGATGGCTCCTCCATCCAGGGCTGGAAGACCATCAACGAATCCGACATGGTGCTGATGCCCGATCCCACCACGGCGGTGATGGATCCCTTTTCGGCCCAGCCGTCGCTGATCCTGTTCTGCGACGTGGTGGAGCCGGCCACCGGCGAGCTGTACAACCGCGATCCCCGCTCTACCGCCAAGCGGGCCGAAGCCTTCATGCAGTCCAGCGGCCTGGCCGACACCGCCTTTTTTGGTCCGGAAGCGGAATTCTTTGTCTTTGACGACGTGCGGTTCGCCAATGACATGAACCACTCTTTCTTCGCCTTCGATTCCGAGGAAGGCCCCTATTCCTCCGGCAAGGAATTCCCGGAAGGCAACGTGGGGCACCGTCCGGGCATCAAGGGCGGCTACTTCCCGGTGCCGCCGGTGGATGCCGGCGCCGATATGCGGGCGGAAATGTGCACCGTCATGACCCAGATGGGCGTGCCGGCGGAAAAGCACCACCACGAAGTGGCCCCCAGCCAGCATGAACTGGGCTTCGGCTTCGGGCCCATGGTGAGCACCGCCGACGCCCTGCAGATCTATAAATACGTGGTGCACATGGTGGCCCACTCCTACGGCAAGACGGCCACCTTCATGCCCAAGCCGGTGTTCGGCGACAACGGCTCCGGCATGCACTGCCACCAGTCCTTGTGGAAGGACGGCAAGCCGCTGTTCGCGGGCTCGGGCTATGCGGACCTGTCGGAAACGGCGCTGTACTACATCGGCGGCATCATCAAGCACGCCAAGGCCGTGAACGCCTTCACCAACCCCAGCACCAACAGCTACAAGCGGCTGGTGCCCGGGTACGAAGCGCCGGTGCTGCTGGCCTACAGCTCCCGCAACCGGTCGGCGTCCTGTCGCATTCCCTATGCCACCAGCCCCAAGGCCAAGCGGGTGGAACTGCGCTTCCCCGACGCGGCCGCCAACCCCTACCTGGCCTTCGCCGCCATGCTCATGGCCGGCCTGGACGGCATCGAAAACAAGATCCATCCCGGCGACGCCATGGACAAGAACCTCTACGACCTGCCGCCGGAGGAGCTGGCCGACGTGCCCACCGTGGCCGGCAGCCTGCGTGAAGCCCTCACCGCCCTGGATCACGATCGCGACTTCCTGAAGAAGGGCGACGTGTTCAGCGACGACCAGATCAACGGCTATCTGGAACTGAAGTGGGAGGAAGTGATCACCTTCGAACACGCCCCCCACCCCATCGAGTACGCCATGTACTATAGCGTGTAAGGTCTGGGCCATATATAAACGGGAAAGGGGCGCTGTCGGGGCGCCCCTTTTCTTTGGGCCGGCGTTTCCAGCAGGGCGGGTTTTAGAGCGGATCTCACCCCCAGGGGCCAGGGCGGTGCACGGGCTGGTCCGGAGGCGGGGCGGTGCGCCAGCCCCGGGCATGGGCCATCTGTTCCAACTGTGCCACCCGGTTCTCGGTGCTGGGGTGCGTGGCGAACAGGTTGTCCATGCCGCCCCCGCGCAGGGGATTGACGATAAACAGGTGGGCGGCGCCGGGGTGTTCGTCGGCGGCGCGGAAGGGCGTGGACCGCGCCCCCTCCTCCAGCTTGCGCAGGGCCGAGGCCAGCCACAGAGGATTGCCGCAGATCTCGGCCCCGCCCCGGTCGGCGGCGTATTCGTTGCTGCGGCTGATGAACATCTGCACCAGGCTGGCGGCGATGGGCGCCAGGATGGCCGTGAGCAGCACACCGATGAAGCCCAGGGGGCCGCTGTTGCCGTTCTCGTCCCGGTTGCCGCCGAACATGGTGAACAGCATGGCGAAGTTGGCCACCATGGAAATGGCCCCGGCCAGGGTGGCGACGATGGTCATGGTCAGGGGGTCGCGA
>CAZHRQ010000262.1:0-2269 GCA_964535075.1 uncultured Rhodobacterales bacterium
GTCCAACAATCTTTCGGTAATCTCGGAAGCAACGAGTTCACTCTACATCCGGATTCCGATTTCCGAGGTGATAAGGATCTTCTTGGATTCATTATACGATTCCGAGGTAAGCAAATCGACACGCGAGCGTTGTCTGTCACAATGAGCGAGTCAGACAAACGAGCACTTGCGTTCGCCATTTTCACTGCCCATTTGAATAGTCTTCCACCAGATGAGCAACGCGAAGCGATCGTCGTGCTGGACGACCCGGTTGTCAGTTTCGACCAAGAACGTATTCACAATGCGGCGTCGATGATTTCTGATTTAGCTTTCACCGCAAGGCAAGTGATCCTACTTACACATTTTGAACCACTAAGCCGGTATGTCCATGATAAGCACAGTCTATTTAACGACACGACGTTTGTCCGATTATCGAAGGATAAGAAGGGGTCGTACTTTAGGCCATTTGATCCGGAAGTCGAGTTTGTGAGTGAACATGAGAGGCGACTGAGACACATCAGGCGCTTTCTTGACAGAGACCATAACGAGGACATCGCCAAGGATGCTCGTGAGTTCCTTAATGACGAGCTCCGGTTTCGCTACTGGCAGCAGATCGAAGAGATGGATAATAGGCCCCAGAGACTTGGTGAACTAATCGGTGCACTCCTTGAGGAACAAGTCATTAGCGAAAAACTCCATCGGGATTTGAACCGTTTTCGAGACCAGCTTAATGGCGATATCCATGGGCCAGCAACGACCGATAGGGAGCCTCTACGACAACTTGTACAGACAATTTGGGACTTTGTGTTTAACGAACTGGTGCCCAGCGTATGAGGTGCCATAACGCTATTAATGGTAGAATATCCCGAACCGATTGTGGTGGTAACTCACGCCTGACAGGCTCCCCCTCAAGGGGACTCGGCGGCCCCGAGGAGTACAAGCGAAGCACTCGTTCCCTGGTCGGAGGCGCATGGCGCCGGAGCACGGAGCACGTCCTGACCGGCGGCGGGAGCAGTCAGAGCGAGAAAACGAAGGCGCAGAAAAAGATCGACGAGATCAGTAATGCGGTGGAAGAGCTTTCCACGTGGGAACAGGATGTGGTTCCTCAGTTGGCGGAGAAGCGGATCGAGCTGGATCTGGATGACGGGGTGGAGGTGAACTACGGGAAGCTGGGGGCAAACCTGGCGAAGGTGAAGGGGTTGAATGCGTGAAGCCGGAACTGCCGAAAAATAAGGTTCGCGAGAAACTGACTCCCCCCGAGCGGCTGGCACACAGCACGGTGCGAATCGAATGCGCCACGACTGCGGGAGGCGGGAGCACCGGAACAGGGTTTTTCTACTCGCTGAACCGCAACGAATCCGGACATATTCCCGTTATAGTTACGAACAAACACGTTGTCAAAGGTGCATCAACGGGCAGATTTCATATGACCTTAGCGGATGAGAAGGGCCTTCCGAAGGTAGGATCCCACAGATCGTTCTCGATCGATTCGTTCGAGCAGCGTTGGTACCCGCATCCCGCCAAGAGTGTTGATCTCTGTGCGATGCCGATCGCGCCGCTCATCAAGGCTATCGAGGCGGAGAACATGCGGCCCTTCTATGTGAGTCTTGATAAGTCGTCTATCCCATCCACGGGCGACATCGAGAACATGATTGGGTTGGAAGCGGTCACCATGGTCGGATACCCGAATGGTCTTTGGGACGCCACCAACAATCTTCCGCTGTTCAGAAAAGGGAACCTGGCGACGGACTATCGATACGATTGGAACGGTGCGCCGGAGTTCCTTATCGATGCTGCCTGTTTTCCTGGTTCCAGCGGCTCACCGGTGATGCTCTTTGATATCGGAAGTTTTCAGGATCGAAACGGAAATGTATTTGGAGAGTCACGCATAAAACTCCTGGGCGTGCTTTATGCTGGGCCCGTCCACACGATCACGGGTGAAGTAAAAGTCGTGGAAGTGCCCACGAATCAAACCCCGATTGCGGTTGCTGGCATTCCGAATAACCTGGGCATCGTGATTAAGGCCGAGCAACTACTAGCCTTTGAAGGAGTCTTCTCGTGAATGGCGGGCGACGTAGCTATAGTGTCTTTTGCGCAAGGGGGCTGGTCGGAAACCTGCGGTTTCCTGCTCGCCCCTGCGTCCTCGGGCGTAGCGGAAATGTCGGTACATTCCTCGCATCGGCAATCTGCCGCTGCGGCACGTACATGATCCCGCAGGGGCCGCAGTGTGCGACCGGCGACCGGCATGTCGGCGAAACACAGTTTCGCCTGATGGAAGCCGAAAGGCACC
>CAZHRQ010000263.1:0-2265 GCA_964535075.1 uncultured Rhodobacterales bacterium
CGGCAATTTCGCGCCTGGCTAACGCAGGGGCCACCCCGGGCGGAGGTGAGTGGTCTTGAGTGCGAAGAAATCCCTTGGCAACGGATTTCTGCTTTTACGACTGGCTGAAGATTAGCGCTCACCCTCAAGCAGGGGCATGATGGAGCTTAATGGAACTCAAAGGCAGCAAAACCGAGCAATGTCTGCGCGAAGCCTTCGCTGGCGAGGCCAAGGCCAACCGGCGCTATCTCTACTTCGCGGCCAAGGCGGATATCGAAGGGTTTAACGATGTCGCCGCGCTGTTTCGCTCCGCCGCGGAGGGCGATGCCGGTCATGCGCAAGGCCATCTGGAGTACCTGCAAGCCGTTGGCGACCCGGACACTGGCCTGCCGATTGGCGCCACGGCCGATAACCTGCGCTCAGCCATCAGCGCAGAGAACCAAGAGGGAGCCGAGGGCTATCCGGCCATGGCGCGCACCGCGCGCGAGGAGGGCTTCGGTGAAATCGCTGACTGGTTTGAGATTCTCGCCAAGGCCGAACAATCCCATGCCAAGCGTTTCAAAAAGGCGCTGGAGCATCTGGATCTTGAGAGTTAAGTTCATTTGCGACACTCACCAAAGCGCATTTCCCGTCTGTCAGACGCCCATTGCGAATCCATGAGATCCATGAGCAAATCCGATCGCCTAAACCAATCCAATCACGCGATCGAGGCTGTCTCAAGTGCCGCCGAGGTCGAGGCCTTTTTGACGCAGGTTGCCGCCTTGCCGCCCGCCAGAGCCGCGTCAACGCCTGGCGCGCGTTTGCTATTCGCGCTCGACGCCACCGCCAGCCGCGAGCGCACCTGGGACAGGGCCACTCAGATTCAGGCCGCCATGTTCGAGGAGACCCAGGCGCTTGGCGGGCTGGAGGTCCAGCTCTGCCACTATCGCGGCTTGGGCGAGTTCACCGCCTCGCCCTGGTGTCGGGGTGCCGATGAACTGCTGCAGCGCATGACCGCCGTGCGCTGCGCCCCTGGCCTGACCCAGATCGCCCGTCTGCTCGATCATGCCATCAATACCGCTGGTCCTGCCGGCAAAGCGGCTGAAGGCGCGCCACTGCGTGCCCTGGTGTTCGTCGGCGATGCCTGCGAGGAGCCGCGTGATCGCCTTGCCGACCAGGCCGGTCGCCTGCGTCTGCTTGGAGTGCCGGTCTTTGTGTTTCAGGAAGGGCGCGATCCGGATGCCCTCAAGGCGCTGCGCGCCATCGCCCAACTCTCGGGCGGCGCTTGGTGCCCCTTTGACAGCGCCAGCCCCGAACTCCTGCGCGATCTGCTCAGCGCCGTGGCCGTCTATGCCGCGGGTGGCCGCCCGGCGCTTGAGGATTTCGGTCATCGCCATGGCGATGCCGTGCGCCGACTCACCGCCCAACTTGGCGCCTGAGCCATGGCGCGCTTGCTGGTCATCTTTCTGCTGCTTGGACTCTTGCTCTTGGGTGTGCACTGGTTTCGCACCACGCCCGCGCCCCAGATCGCGCGCTTGCTGCGTCGCGTGCTCATTTGGGGCGGCATTGGGCTGCTGCTGGTAGCCGTGGCGAGCGGGCGCCTGAGTCCGCTCTTTGCCGCCTTGGCGGCCGCCGTGCCAGTGGTGTTCAGACTGCTGAATCTGCTCAGCTTGCTGCCGATGATTCAGCGGGCGCTGCACGCGCTGGGTTTCAAGACGGCCGGAGCCGGAGCCGGAGCCGGAGCCGGGGCGAGTGGCGGTTCAACTGGCCAATCGCGGATTCGCACCCGCTATCTCGACATGACCCTGGATCAAACCACCGGGCGCATGGATGGCACGGTGCGCGATGGCCCCTTCAGCGGCGAGCGCTTGTCCGCGCTCAACCGCGCCCAGCTCGCGCGCATGCTGGAGTTCTATCACGACAGCGACGCCCAGTCCGCCGCCGTGCTGCGCGCCTTTCTGGAGCGCACCGACCCAGGTGGGCAGGAGAAAGGCGGCCAATCAGGAACTGGCGCCGGAGCTGGTGCGGGAAGAGCGTCAGCCGCCGCGGCGCACCTGTCGCGCGAGGAAGCCAGCGCCATTCTCGGTCTCAATCCTGGAGCGGATGCCGAGGCCGTTCGCGCCGCGCACCGGCGGCTGATGCAAAAGCTCCATCCCGACCGCGGCGGCTCGGATTATCTCGCGGCCAGAATTAACGAGGCCAAAAAGACGTTGCTTGAGGACTGATCAGAGGTCGCCCGGAGCCTTGATCATCAAGGTTAGCGCGATCCCGACCCTGACTTGCCACTCAACAAGGCTTCCGGGTGGC
>CAZHRQ010000264.1:0-2262 GCA_964535075.1 uncultured Rhodobacterales bacterium
CACCTCGATGTGCTTGTCGTTGATCTTCACGCCCTGCAAACGATAGACGTCCTGAATTTCCGAGATCAGGTGCTGAGCCAGCGCCGGCACCCCCAATACCCGCAGGATGTCGTGGGGCACGGGGTTGCCGTCCACCAGCATGTCCCCCCGGTCCACCCAGTCGCCGGCAGTGACCGTCAGGTGACGCCCCTTGGGCACCAGGTATTCCCGGGGATCGCCGCCGGCGTCGGGAATCACCTGCACCCGGCGCTTGGACTTGTAGTCCTTGCCGAACTGCACGGTGCCGGCCACGTCGGCGATGATGGCGTGGTCCTTGGGCCGCCGAGCCTCGAACAACTCCGCCACCCGGGGCAGACCGCCGGTGATGTCCCGGGTCTTGGAGGATTCGCGCGGCACCCGGGCCAGGATATCGCCGGCATGCACCGCGGCCCCGTGGCCTGTGTTCAGCACCGCGTCCACGGACATGTAGTAGCGGGCTTCCAGGCCGTTGGGCAGTTGGAACACGGTGCCGGCGTCATCGGCCAGGGCGATGTGCGGCTTCAGGTCCGCGCCGCGGGCCTGCTGCCGCCAGTCGGTGACCACCTTGCTGGCGATCCCGGTGGCTTCGTCCACCACCTCCCGCATGGAGAGACCTTCCACCAGGTCCACGTACTGCACCACGCCGTCGCGGTCGGAGATAAGCGGCACCATGTAGGGATCCCACTCGGCCAGCTTCTGCCCCTTGGCCACCTGGGCGCCGTCGTCGGCCAGCAGCCGCGTGCCATAGGGCACCCGGAAGCGAGCACGTTCCCGGCCCTTTTCGTCCCGCAGTTGCAGCTCGCAATTTCGGCTCATTACCACGGTGATGCCCTCGGAGTTGGTCACCACGTTGCGGTTCATCACGTGCAGGGTGGCATCGTGGCTGGCCTCCACCGCCGACTGCTCGGCCCCGCGCTGGGCGGCGCCGCCGATGTGGAAGGTGCGCATGGTGAGCTGGGTGCCGGGCTCGCCGATGGACTGGGCGGCGATCACGCCCACGGCCTCGCCCACGTTCACCGGGGTGCCCCGGGCCAGGTCGCGGCCATAGCACAGGGCGCACACGCCGGTGGGGCTCTCACAGGTGAGCACGGAGCGGATCCGCAGGGATTCAATCCCGGCGGTTTCCAGGATCTCCACCGCCTGTTCGTCGATTTCCGCCCGGGCCGGCAGCAGCACCTCGCCGGAGAGGGGATCCACCACGTCCTCGGCCGTCACCCGGCCCAGCACCCGGTCGGACAGGGTGGCCAGCACCTCGCCGCCCTCGATCACCGCGCCCACGTCCAGGCCCTGGACCGTGCCGCAATCGTGCTCGACGATGATGGAGTCCTGCGCCACGTCCACCAGCCGCCGGGTGAGATACCCGGAGTTAGCGGTCTTAAGCGCCGTATCGGCCAGACCCTTCCGCGCCCCGTGGGTGGAGTTGAAGTACTCCAGCACGGTCAGGCCTTCCTTGAAGTTGGAGATGATGGGGGTCTCGATGATCTCGCCCGAAGGCTTGGCCATCAGGCCCCGCATGCCGGCCAACTGCTTCATCTGTGCCGCCGAGCCCCGCGCCCCGGAGTTGGCCATCATGAACACCGAGTTCACGGGCTTGCCCGGTTCCACGCGGGAGATTTCCTTCATCATCTCCTTGGCCACGCGGTCGGAGCAGTGGTCCCAGGCGTCCACCACCTTGTTGTACTTTTCCTTCTCAGTGATGAGACCGTCCTGGTACTGCTGTTCGTAGTCCTTCACCTGCTGCTCGGTTTCGTGCACCAGGTCGTGCTTGGCCTGGGGCACCACCAGGTCGTCCTTGCCGAAGGAAATACCGGCCACGGCGGCGTTGCGGAAGCCCAGCCCCATCACCCGGTCGGCGAACAGCACCGTTTCCTTCTGCCCGCAGTGGCGGTAGACGGTGTCGATGACGTTCTGGATGTCCTTCTTGGTCAGCAGGCGGTTGACCAGGTCATAGCGAATGGTCGGGTGGAGCGGCAGCAGGGCGCCGATGCGCATGCGCCCGGGGGTGGTTTCCACCCGCCGCGACACCACCTCGCCCGCCTCGTTCATTTCCTGCACCCGGCAATGCACCTTGGCGTGCAGGGAAACCACCCCGGCCTGGAGGGCGTGCTGCACCTCGTCGAAGGTGGCGAAGGTCATGCCCTCGCCCGGCTCCTGCTCCAGTTGGATGGAGAGGTAGTAGATGCCGAGCACAATGTCCTGGGACGGCACAATGATGGGCTTGCCGGAGGCCGGGCTGAGGATGTT
>CAZHRQ010000265.1:0-2248 GCA_964535075.1 uncultured Rhodobacterales bacterium
TCTGACACCGGGTCGCACCACGGTCAGCAGCACCAGAATCGCCAGCAGCACACCAGCACCAAGCTTGGCGAGATCCATGAACCAGGGCTGGGTCCAGAATTGCGCTGGCTCCATCTCCTGCTCGGTGGTGAAGGCCGCCGAAACCACGTTGATAGTATCGCCGCGCGCCTCGTTAAAGCCTACCGCCTCGCGCACCAGGGCGCGAATGCTGTCGAGTTGCTCGGCCGGACGCGGAATGCGGGTGACCTCGCCCTCCTCGCCAATCTGTTCGATGTAGTCCACCACCACGGCGGTCGACAGGCGCTTGACGGCGCCTGGCATTTCGCGCACGTGGGCGATGGTGCGGTCAACCTCGTAGTTGCGAGTACTGTCAAGACTGCGGCTTTTGGGCGTTTCCGCCTCGGCACCAGCCGCGCCCTCTTCACCCAGTTGACCACCCTCGGGCGGTTGGTTGGTCAGGGCACCGGGCACGCCCATGGGGCCGAGATCGCTGCCGATGCGCTCTTGTTCGCTGATTTGCTCGGAGCGCAGCGCGGTGCGCTCGGGGTCGAACAACTCCTCGGTGCGCTCCACGCGCGAGAAGTCCAAATCCGCCGCCACCCGCACCCGCATGCCCTCGGGACCGAGAATGGGCAACAGCAGGGAGCGCACGCGCTCGACATAGGTCTCTTCCAGCCGTCGCGTATAGTCTAGCTGATCGGCATTGGCGTAGAGACCCATCTCATCATCATTGTTGGTCAGCAGGCGCCCGCTTTGGTCCACCACGGTGACCGCATCCGGCTCCAGCGCCGGCACGCTGGAGGACACCAAGTGCACAATGGCTGCCACCTGAGCATCGCTGAGCTTGCGCCCCGTGCGCAGATGCACCACGACCGAGGCGGTCGGCGGACGCCGATCACGGATAAAGACGGATCGTTCCGGCTGGGCCAAATGCACCCGCGCCAGTTCGACCGGATCGAGCGCGGCGATGGAGCGGCCCAGTTCACCCTCAAGCGCGCGCTGGTGGCGCGCCGATTCCATCAGGCGGCTGGCGCCGAAACCCGCGTCCTCCTGCAACAACTCGAAGCCGATATCGGCGGATTTGGGCAGCCCCTGGCCAGCGAGCAGCAGCCGAGTCTCGGCAATACGCTGCTCGGGGATCAGAATCTCGCCCGCCTGGCCCAGGCGACTGCTGACCTTGTAGGGCACGCCCATTTGGCCAAGGGCTGCCATCACCTGCGCGGCCTCGGCGTTTTCCATGCGCCCAAACAGGGGCGCGTAGCTGGGCCGCAACGCCCAGAAAAGCACGCCGGCAATGAGCGCGATGCCGCCCGCCACCACGCCCAGCAGCGCCAACTGCCGGCCCGCCGGCAAGGCGGTGAAGTGATTGAATCCGTTTGCAAGACGTTCCGTCAGTGCCGCGGCCATGGCTTGTTTTCTCCATTAGGTCAGTCCGGGATCAGACCGACATGCGCATCACTTCCTGATAGGCCGTCAACAGACGATTGCGAACCTGGTTGGTCGCCTCGAACGCCAGGCTGGATTTGCTCATGGCCACCATGACCTGGGGCAGGCTGACATTGGCATCGCCCAGCTCGAAGCTCTTTCGCGTTTTGCTGCAATCCATTGACGGCGCGCAGAGAGTCGGTCAGGGTCTCGGCGAAGTTCAGCTCGTTCGGGGGCCCTTGGCCTTCGGGCGGCTGAACCGCGCCGGTGGAACCGATTCCCTCAAGTTTGCTCGACTGCGCCAACGCGCGCATTTGCTGCAGTACGCTTTGAATTTGCATGTCGCTCATTGCCCACCTCCGGCTTGATGGGTGCCAGCCTTGTATACCCAAATCACATCTGATAACCCAAGACATGCAAAGCGGATGCCAAATCCAGGGGCGGAGCGCCTCAGGCCGCCGGCAGCGCCACGCCCGCCTCGCGCAAGCGCGCCAGCTTGTATCTGAGCGTTCGCGGGCTTATCCCGAGCCGACTCGCGGTCTGCTTACGATCACCACCCGCTGCCGAAAGAGTGTCAAGAATCACGCGAATTTCTTGCTGCTGGAGCTGAGAGCCCAGGTGAAGTGACGGATTTTCGACGGCTGCCGAGCTTGACGCCTGCTGGCCATCCGCGGAAAGCCAGTCGGCATCGAACATCAAATCCATGGCATCCAGCTCGCCGCCCTGGGTCAGCACGCAGCTGCGCTCCATCAGGTTGCGCAGCTCACGCACATTGCCGGGCCAGTCGTGAGCGCGCAGGCGCTCGACCGCGGCCTCCGTCAGG
>CAZHRQ010000266.1:0-2238 GCA_964535075.1 uncultured Rhodobacterales bacterium
AATAAAATGTCTTTAGAAAAGTATTTTAATTGTGGATTTAGACCGAATGCAAACTCTCCAATGATACTTGCGCCCTCATCGGTTCTAACAATATTTTCTAGAAACTGCTGATTGGTAGTAGAGGTTGCTGAGTTAAGCTTCCCGTTTTTCCATGAAAGGCAAATATCATTAATTAACCTTCCTCCTAGAACTCCTGGTAATTCAAAATAAATCTTACCATCTATCGTCTCTTCTTTCGGAGAAGTTTCAATTTCACCATCCGGCATATTGATTTTACCACAAGCGACTTCCCATTTTCTATTTTTTATTGAGAACCTCAAATCAGTTTTGTTTGCAATAATATGAACTTCATCTCCTTTATTTAAAATTTTAGCAATACGTTCCCACTCAATTTTTAAATTTTTCCAATCTAAAAGACAAGCATCAAAGAACATATCTATTACTGTTTTTTCATCTAAACCCGCTTGAAAAGCGAGTGCACTATTTGGAACTCTGAGTAAACACCAACGAGTTTTTTCCCACCTCAAATTTGAAATCTTACCCATGGTTTTTCTGAAATCTGAAAGCTTCTTGGCTGGAATATCCCAAAAAACGCCAAGGTTATGTGCGCCTCTCAATCCGATATATGCATCTGCCCAATCCATTCCTAACTCTTCGATTCCTGGTATTTTATTTATTTGAGCATTGCTGCCGTATTTCAACAAAACTCGGTTTAGTTCTTCTGATAAGAATTGTACTTGCGGAAAGGCTCCAACTCGAACACATGCTTCATAAACAGCTATTACCAAGGGATATGTTTCAATCTCAGTCATAGCTATCATTACGTTTTCATTTGGCTTTATTGATAGCGAATAATCTACTATCAATTCCCCTAGCTTATACCATCGTTCATCCATCATTTTTCCTACTTACTATTTCCAACATCTGATTGTGTATATAGGGGGTTGAAACAATAATAGTTCCACCGGTTATTGAAAAAGGTTCCCCTGAGATAGATGAAATTCTACAACCAGCTTCCATTGCAATAACCGCACCCCCTGCATAGTCCCAAGCAGCTAAATCAGCTTCCCAATAACCATCAAAAACCCCGGCAGCAACAAGGCATATATTTAGTGCTGCACTACCGTTAATTCTGATTTCCTGAGATTTGTGCCAAAAATTAAAAATTTTGTGTAAAACATTTTCGGAATTATATTTATTATACGGCCATCCTGTTGCTAAAAGGCAGTGCGATATTTTTTTATTATTTGAAGCTCTTATTCTTTTTTTATTTAAAAAGGCCCCCCTTTTTCTGCATGCATAATACATATCTTCTAGAATTGGGTTATACACAACACCGGCAACAGCTTCATCATCAATCCACAGCCCCATGGATATCGCTACCTGATCATTTCCATGGACAAAATTAAGCGTGCCATCCAAAGGATCTAAATAAATAATTTGTTCTCCTGTAATCTCTCGAGTATCTTCTTCACTTACAACAACAGCTTTTGGAAAATGCTTATTAATAAAACCACACACAGTCTCTTGCACTGAATAATCAATATTTGTAACCAAATTATCAGCTGAGCCCTTTTCATATATCTCAATCTCACTTGTTCTAAAAGCTTCTCTGATGATTCTTCCACCAGCATAAGCTGCTTCAATTAATACATCTAGCTTATCCAAAAAATTCCCCTAACTAAAAATTAATAAACAGGTAGGATTCTCTATTTTACTTAGAAGCATTGCCTGCTTTATTTTTATCCTCACCTTTCCGGCCTATTTTTGTACCCTTTAAAATTGGATTAATCATTAAAATACTTATTAATATAACACCGTATAAAAAGTCCTTAAAAAAATTCGAATTCCCAAAGGGAAGCAGAAGCATATTAAAACCCGTAGAAAATACTTGCATTACTAATAAAGCCAATATAATTCCGCCTATTTTACCTTTTCCACCCGTTACGGAAACGCCGCCAAGAACAACGATAAGTATTGTAAGAGTAATGTAAGATTTTCCGTAATCTGCATAGGCAGAATTGGACCTACAAAGAAAAATCAATCCTGCTAAAGCAGATAAAAGGCCGGAAATAATATACGTAACTATAGTGAGCCTATCGTTATTATATCCGGAAAAACGAGTAACATTTGGATTATTGCCTAACAAATAGAGCTTAAATCCGAATGGGGTTCTGTTAAGAATCCATGCAATAATCAGGCTACAAAAAATTAAAAAATACAGGGGAATGGGAACTG
>CAZHRQ010000267.1:0-2189 GCA_964535075.1 uncultured Rhodobacterales bacterium
CTGATCCCAGACGTGGCGCGTCATGGTCGGCACGATCAGATCGCCATATTCATCCAGGGTGTTTTCGATATCTTTAGGAGTTTGGCATACAAACTTAAAGACAGGGTCTACTGTATCAGCAATTGTTTTGATTACCTCTGGTTTATGACGAGTCAGGTGTGGGTTGCCTGAACTATCTAACTTGGGACTGCAATTGAAATAAAACTTGCCTTCGCCATTTAGCTTAAGTAAGTAACTATTAGGCATAATTGTTCCATTTGTTTCTACTTCCGCATAATAAGCAGGGTTGGCTTGTAAAAACTGAATTATTTTTGCTTGCTGAATCAGCGGTTCCCCTCCAGTGAAATTCACGCGGTAAATATGATTCTCATCTGGGATGCCGTGTTCTTTTTGCGCAAGTCTGATTCTATTGTGTAACTCGGCAATATCCATATCCCAGGGCTCTTGCCAATACTCCGGACTTGTTTTTTGCCAAGTGTAGAATGTGTCGCACCAAGTGCATGCCAAATTGCAAAAATGTAGTCGTACAAATGTAATGGGATAACCCAAACGAGTTCCTTCCCCCTGAATCGTATGAAATACACCGTCACCAGACATTTTAAATTTATCTTGGCGTACTTTAGCTTTCTCAAGATCCACTTTATTAGGAGTATATGGTCTTCTTTGTGCGGAATCTTGGGCTTTTAGTATTGTCATGGTGTGCTTTTAACTATTTGAGAAAATTCTCTGCGTTCTTCTAAGTTTTCATTTAAAAATGAACCCCTCACGGCTGAAGTAGTGGTGCTAGAAGTAGCCTTTTTTATTCCCCTCATGACCATGCAAAGGTGTTTAGCATCTAATTGAACAATAAGTCCTTTTGGTGCTAATTTTTCTTCAATATAATCAGCAATTTGATTTGTAAGCCTTTCCTGCACTTGTAACCGCTTGGCGAAATGCTCCACTATTCGGCCAAACTTTGAAAGTCCGATTATTTCTTTGTCCGGAATATAAGCAATGTGTGCCTTGCCAAAGAAAGGAACCATGTGGTGTTCACAATTTGAGTGAAAATCAATGTCCTTAACAACAATCATGTCACTAAAGCCCTCGCTTGGAAAAGTCGTAACTAAGCTGTTGGAATTTGCCACGTAACCTGAGAAGATCTCCCCATACATTTTTGCCACTCTTTGCGGAGTATCGATCAAGCCAGTTCTTGTATTATCTTCACCAATAAGTTCGATCAAATCTCTAACAATTTCTTTGATCTTTTCGTTTTTATTTTTCGTACCGTGCACAACTGGTGGGTGTTTCATACCACTCTAAAAAAACTAAAGTTAAGTCAGATGGCAGATGCTTTTCTAGCTGAGAATAAGCCCATTCAGCAAGAACCTCAGCAGTGGGTGGAAACTCAGTTATTAATAGCTTTGTATTCCTTTTTTGCATAAAGGCTAAATCTTCAGTGTCCTCTCCCCAAATAGCAAAGCCATGGTCTAGTACGTCATGAACATGATGCCGTAAGAGTTCTTTTAGAATCTTAAAATCAAAAACCATTCCTTGGCTTGAGCAACCATGTTCTTTATTTAGCTTGCCAGATACACCCGCAACTACTTTGGCGCGGTGCCCGTGTATCTGTGAGCAGAAGCTATAATGGTTAGGGAGAGTGTGACCATAATCCAACTCTATTTCTTTGGTAATGATATGGTTATGCATGTATTTCTGATAAATAGTTGGTTATGTTATACACTATTTATAGAAAGTTCGCATTGTATTGCAATACAAATTTCTAAGTTTTTTGCAAGAAAAATGGATTTTTTTGAAGAAGATGACGGGAAAAGTTACTGATGTTTAAGAAGGTGTTTGAATTTATTCGCCTTTGGGTCATTTTTCAACAAACTCCATTTAGTGGTTAATATAGCATTTACTTTGAGGTGATCATGTTGATTCGGTAATCATATTTGTTGGTACAAAAAAGTAATCGTCACCATATGCATTAGGAAAATTTTTATATGTGTAATCTTCAATGACCTGGGAGGCCCATTCATAAAGAGGATGGGATAAGAGTTCTTCTTGTTTCGTTTTATATTTTTTTCCAACCACTGCTTTATCTCATGTGCTTTATATGGATCGTATAAAAGACTTCTTTCCAATAATATCTTGAGCGGGACTGTAAAATAGTATGTGTAAATAACGAGTCATACTTAAATTTTTAACAG
>CAZHRQ010000268.1:0-2178 GCA_964535075.1 uncultured Rhodobacterales bacterium
CGATCTCAGGATCTTACGCTACACCCGCCAATCCCGGTGAATAATCCGGGCTAGAGCGGGTCGCACCCAATCGGGTTCACGCTGTGAACCGGATTGGGTGCGTGAATCCGCTCTAAATCAAATAGATAGAGCCGATTCACGCGGTCAATGGGACCCGAAAATGGGTCCCATTGACCGCGATAGGCTCTAGTGGTCCTGCAGGGCGGCGTCCTCGGCCGCCAGTTGGTCAATAAAGCCTTCCAAGACGCCCAATCCCCGCTGCCAGAACGCCGGGTCGCGGGCATCCAGGCCAAAGGGCGCCAACAGCGCATCATGACGCAGGGTGCCGCCCGCCCGCAGCATGGCGAGATAGCGCTCGGCAAAACCCGCGTCACTCTCCTGATAAACGCCATAGAGGGCGTTCACCAAACAATCGCCAAAGGCGTAGGCATAAACATAGAACGGCAGATGGATGAAATGAGGGATGTAGCTCCAGAAGTGGCGGTATTCTGCATCCAGGTCGAAAGCAGGACCCAGGCTGGTCTTCTGGATTTCCATCCACAATTCCCCCAGCCGTTCCGCCGACAGTTCGCCATGACGCCGTTGGTCGTGCACGGCGCTCTCGAATTCGTGGAACGCAATCTGGCGCACCACGGTGTTGAGCATGTCCTCCACCTTGCCGGCCAGCAGGACCCGGCGACGGCGCGGGTCCTGTTCCCGGTCGAGCATGGCCCGGAAGGTCAGCATCTCGCCAAACACGGAGGCCGTCTCGGCCAGGGTCAGGGGGGTATCGCTCAGCAACAGCCCCTGTTCGGCGGCCAGAAGCTGGTGCACGCCATGGCCCAACTCATGGGCCAGCGTCATCACGTCCCGGCTGCGCCCCATGAAATTGAGCAGCAAATACGGATGGGCCGAGGGCACCACGGGGTGGGCAAAGGCCCCCGAGGCCTTGCCCGGACGGGGCCCCACGTCGATCCACGGCCGGTCGAAGAACCGTCGCCCCAGGGCCGCCATGTCCGGGCTGAAGGCCGCGTAGGCGTCCAGCACCAGCGTCCGCGCCTGATCCCAGGTGTAGCGGGTATCATCGTCTTCCGGCAGCGGGGCGTTGCGATCCCAGTAGGACAGGCGCTCCAGGCCCAGCCAGCGGGCCTTCATGGCGTAATAGCGGTGCGCCGTGCGGGGATAGGCGTCCCGCACCGCCGTCACCAGGGCGTTCACCACCTCGGGCTCCACCTGATTGGCCAAATGGCGCTCCGCCTGAGGATCGGAGAAGCGGCGCCAGCGGTCCTCGATCTCCTTGTCCTTGGCCAGGGTGTTGGTGATGAGGGTGAACAGACGCTGTTCCCCGGCCAGACCGTCGGCAAAGGCGTGGGCAGCCGTCTCCCGGGTGGTGCGGTCGGAATGGCTGAAGCGGTCCAGCACCTCGGTTTCGGTAAGAGTCTCTCCGTCCACAGAAAACCGCATGGCGGCCAGGGTTTCGTCGAACAGGCGCACGAAGGCCTGCCGCCCGCTGACCGCTTTCTCGTGCAGGATTTTTTCCAGGGACTCCTCAAGCTGATGGTCCCGCATGCGCCGCACGTCCTCGATCCACGGCCGGTAACGGGCCACCACCGGTGACTGCGCCAGCGCCGTGGCCAGGGCCTCCTGGGACAAGGTATTGAGCTCCAGCGTGAAAAACAAGGTGTGGCTGGAAATATCGGTCAGAGCTTCCTGAATGTGTTGGTGAAAGGCGGTGATGTCGGCATCGCTCATATCGCCCGCGTACAGGAGCTGTGCAAAGCTGCCCAGGCGGCCCAACGGCTCCGACAGGGCCTCATAGGCCTCGATGGCCTCCCCCAGCCCCGCGGGCGTCAGACCCGCCACCTGGCCGTGATAGCGGGTGGCAAAGGCTTCCGCCGTCGCGCGGGCCGCCTCCAGATCCCGGGCCACGGCAGGATCCTGGGGTCCCGCATACAGATCCCCCAGATCCCAATGGGGCAACGCGGTGGCGGCTTCGGCGGTCATGGAACACTCCCTGGTTCAAGGCTGGTGGGGGATGGTGAACGGTCTCGGACGGGTTATAGGTAGGATGGAACGGGGAGGCCGCCAACCCCTTACCGTTTGCGGCGTCCGTGGGAACAATGCCTACACCAAATGGAGCGCAACAGCAGATCTCATTTTAGCAAAAAGGGGCTTTGCGTCGGACACAGGATGTGATTC
>CAZHRQ010000269.1:0-1390 GCA_964535075.1 uncultured Rhodobacterales bacterium
AGGGGAATCGGGTGAACGGGTTATGCCGTGATGAGGCTTGCTCTATAATCGTCGTCCCAGGCGGCGGAGAAACGGCGCTGTCGGAGGGGATCCTTTCCGGGAGCGTTTCTCAAAAGATTGTGAGCCATGTGCTTGATGGTTGTGAAGTTGGCGGGGGCGTTTTCGGTGCGAATTCTGCTTTCATCGTCGCGGAAGACCATGTCCATGACCCAATGTAGGCTGTTTTCTATGGCCCAGTGACTCCGGACAATTTTGGCGAGGTGTGATGCGTCCAGGCTCAGCGACGTGATGTAGACGCGCGTTTCCTGTTCGGTTTTTCCGTTGATCTCGCGAAGGCTGTCGATGATGACAAGGCCGTTCAGACCGGGCCAAGCGTGGCGGTCCTGGAGCCACTCGACATCGTGGATCACGGTTGTTGTTCTGGTCTCGATGCGGCCGTGATCGGCATCGACGGTCTGGTCCCTACTGACGATGGTATCCTTGAAGTCATTTTCCCGTTGCTCGGCCACAAAAAGGTCGACGTCGTCACGCAGAGAACCCTGGTTTCCTTTGAGGGCGAGGACGTAGTCTGCTTTCTTTTCTATTATTTTCTTGGAGATATCACGCTGGCACCCCATGGCATCGATGGTGATGATCGCCCCCTCGATCTCCAGCATGTCCAGAAGGTGCGGGATCGCCACAATCTCGTTGGCCTTCTCGGCCACCTTGACCTGACCGAGCACGAGGCGTTGCCGGACGGCAAAGGCAGAGACCATATGGACCGCCGCCTTGCCCTTGGACCGGACGTGGCTGCGCCGCCCGGTCTTGCCGTCGACGGCAATCACCTCGGGTGGCGCACCAGTCACGGCAGCAACCCAAGACACAAAACACCGCTGGAAATGTTCCGCATCGAGGGTTGCGAAGATGTCGCCAAGGTGGTCATGTGACGGCGTTCCATCCCGAAACGGGAGAAACCTCCGGAGGAAATCCAGCTTCTTCCTGCCGAACCGGGCGATATCCGTGAACCCTTCCGCTCCAGCCAAAACCGCCAAAAGGCTCAGAAGCAGCACCTCATTAAGCGGGTAAATGATCTTCCCGGCCTGCCGCGGGTCCGGTAGATCCTTGAAATGTTCAAGAAAAACAACGCTTTCCGTGATGGCCCCATCCACGTCCGTCATCCGACCCTCCACCATTTAGGTGGACACGGATAGATTCAGACTTTCGCCACGGTGTCACCCCCCACCTTCACCCGATTGCCCTGGGCGCGCTTTTGTTCCGCGTGGACGCCCGCACGCGCGGCGACTACGATGCTGCCGAGGCCGACATGACCCCGGACGGCACGGCTGGCGCCTTCGATCCACCCGACGCCGGTGCGCTGAAAGCGGTTGCGTTCCGACGTCTGCCGGGATTT
>CAZHRQ010000269.1:1400-2171 GCA_964535075.1 uncultured Rhodobacterales bacterium
TGTGTCACACTTCATCCCTGCCGCCCATCGTCGCGTTCATGAAATTATGTTGACATATGTCAACGCCCTCACTACCATGACACTTACGGAGTCCCTCGTGTCTAAGGAGACCACTGGCTCGACCGGTCGAGGCCGACGCCCGCGCCATCCCGACAAGGATGTCGAAAAGGAAATTCAGGCGCTTGAGGCAAAAGGGTGGCTCTACCAGAAACCCGGAAAGTCTTCCCACACGTGGGGACGCATGATCCCGCCCGGAAAGTCCGGGCAGGGAGACGTAATCTCTGTCTACACCTCGGCACGCGGCAATACGGTTCGTACCATTCGCAAGAAGGCCAAAAAATACGAAACCGCTACGCCCGACCCGCATGAGGGGGAGGACAGCTCAGATGAGTGAGGGAGTTGATCATGGTTGACGCCGCAGAAAGCATGGAGACCCCGTGGTCCTTCACGTTGGTCACCAACCATCGCGGTCTGGGGGACGGTGAGGTGGAAGACGCCCTGTTCGACGCAGGCTGCGACGATGCCCTGGTCCACCTGTCCGCCGGTGTCTTGTGCATCGACTTCGAACGCACGGCACCCACGCCGGAAGAGGCCGTGGCCGTATACCTGGGCACCGGCCTGGTGGATGAAGATCTCGACCATCAGCAGACCAGGGACACCGTGGATCTGATCATGGACCGGACCAAAGACCTGCACGACAGGGGACTTGAAAAAGAGGTCCTGACCGTGGACAACCACGCGGATGGCCCATACACCTATCTGCGCCTGAAA
>CAZHRQ010000270.1:0-2167 GCA_964535075.1 uncultured Rhodobacterales bacterium
TTGGAGCTCACCACCCCCATTTTAGGGGTCTCCGCCGCCAGCAGGCGGGGCAACAGCGCCTGGGTCACCAGCCACGGCGCCAGGGCGTTGGTGCGCAAGGTACGATCCCAGGCCGCCGGATCGGGGGTATCGCTGAGGGACTGGTTGCGGGCGCCCCACACGCCGGCATTGTGAATCAGCACATCCACCGCCGCCGGTGCGTTGTCCGCCAACGCCGCCACCGAGCCGGGGTCGGTCACGTCCAGGGCGTGAACGGTGGCGCCGCTGGCCCGCAGGGCCTCGGCCCGGCCGGGGTCCCGGGCCGTGCCGTGCACCGACCAGCCTTCGGCCAGGTACTGGCGCACGAATTCCAGGCCCAGTCCGCGGTTGGCGCCGGTGATCAGAACCGTTGGCATGAATCGTCTCCTTACCCGCATCCGGGGGCGGCTACAGCACCAACAGCGCCGCCAGCCCCAGGAAAGTGAAAAAGCCCACCACATCGGTCACCGTGGTCAGGAACACCCCCGATGACACGGCGGGGTCGATACGCAACCGCTCCAACGCCAGCGGAATCAACAGCCCGGCCAGCCCCGCCACCAGCAGAGTCACCACCAGGGCAAGGGCGATGGTCACACCGATCATCACGCTGCCGAACCACAACCACGCCACCGCCCCCGTCAACAGGGCCAGCAGCGCCCCGTTCAGCAGGGCCACCACCATTTCCTTCCCCAGCAATCGGGGGGCGTTGGTGGCGGTCAGTTCCCGGGTGGCCAGGGCCCGCACGGCCACCGTCAGCGTCTGGGTGCCGGCATTGCCGCCCATGGAGGCCACGATGGGCATCAAGACCGCCAGCGCCACCGCGTGTTCCAGCGTGCCCTCGAACAACCCGATCACCAGCGAGGCCAGCACCGCCGTGGCCAGATTGACCACCAGCCACCCCACACGGATGCGGAAGGTGTCGGTGACGGCGTCGTAGAAATCCCATTCCGCCACCCCGCCGAGACGCATCATGTCATCCTCGGCTTCCGCGTCGATCACATCCACCACGTCGTCCACGGTGATGGTCCCCAGCAGCCGCCCGGCCCGGTCCACCACCGCCGTGGACAGCAGGTCGTGCTGGCGGAACAGGAAGGCCAGATCCTCCTGACCCATGGTCACCGGCACGGTGAAGTGCGTGGGTTCCTGGATGTCGGCCAGCCGGGTGGGGCGGTCGCTGCGCAACAAACGGCTGAGGCTGATGGTGCCCACCGGCCGGTGCCGGGGATCCACCACAAACAGGTTATAGAAATCCTCCGGCAGGTGCCGGGCGCGGCGCAGATAGTCGATGGTCTCCCCCACCGACCAGTAGGCCGGCACCGCCACCACCTCCCGCCGCATGAGCCGGCCGGCCGAGTGCTCGGGAAAGGCCAGCCCCTGCTCGACCACCGCCCGGTCGGCGGGCGGCAGCGCCTCCAGCACCCGATCCCGCTCCTCGGCCTCCAACTGGGCAACCACGTGGACGGCATCGTCCGATTCCATCTGCCGCACCATGGCGGCGAAGTTCTCGTAGCCCAGGTGCGCGATCACGGCGTCGCGCACGGTATCATCAAGCTCGGTGAGGGTATCGGGATTGAGATCGGCGCCCAGGGCGGCGATGAGGGCCTCGCGCCCGGGCGTATCCAGGCGCTCGATCAGGTCGGCCACGTCGGCGTAGTGCAGCGGGGTGACCAGGCGCACGGCTTCCGTCAGGTCGCCGGCCTCCAGCGCCGCCATGGTGGCGCGCTCCAGGGCCAGGGTCAGCCCCACCCCCTCCTCCCCCATCTCGGAGGGGAGAAGATCCTTGGGATCGCGCGGGGCGGAATCGTGGGTGCTGGTGCTCATGAACCGCCTCCCGTCCGCGTCTCCCGTGTCGGCGACAAAAGCCCCCCCCTCCCGTCAATCAAGGGGAGGACGGAGCCTTCGGAAAACAGGATGGTGCGGTCGAGAAGACTCGAACTTCCACGGGCGCAATGCCCACAGCGACCTCAACGCTGCGCGTCTACCAGTTCCGCCACGACCGCGCACACCACCCGTCTAGAACGCCCAAGGCGTCCGCCAGCGGGGAAAGCGTTGTCTATCAGATCCGCTCTTCCTTGGCAAGAGCCCGCGGGGCCATGGCCAGGGCTATCGCATTTGGCCGATGATGGTTCTGGCGAAGTCGTTGGTCCAA
>CAZHRQ010000271.1:0-2139 GCA_964535075.1 uncultured Rhodobacterales bacterium
CAGGACGTCTATCGCTTGCAGGGCGTGAAGATCAACGACAAGCACATCGAGGTGGTGGTGCGGCAGATGCTGCAAAAGGTGGAGATCATGGAGCCCGGCGACACCACCTTCCTGGTGGGCGAACAGGTGGACCGCCTGGAGTTCGAGGCCGAGAACAGCAAGGTGATGGCGGAAGGCGGCCAGCCCGCCCACGCCGATCCGGTGCTGCAAGGCATCACCAAGGCCTCGTTGCAGACGCACTCCTTCATTTCCGCGGCCTCCTTCCAGGAGACCACCCGGGTGCTCACCGAGGCCGCCACCGCCGGCAAGGCCGACGACCTGCTGGGGCTGAAGGAAAACGTGATCGTGGGCCGTCTGGTGCCCGCCGGCACCGGCGCGCACATGAATCGGGTGCGCGCCCTGGCCGCCCGCCGCGATCACGAACAGCAAATGGCCCTGGAAGAGGCCGCGCAGGCCTTGCCACCCATGGCCGAGGCCGAGTCGGAGGGCGGGTCCGATCTTCCGCCCTCTGAATGACCGATTCCCCCGCCCCCGGCCGGTTTGTCCCCGGGGGCGGGGGCACAACAAATGGACAGAGCGGAGTCACCCGGTCAAGGGGTCTCGAAAAGAGGCTCTATTGACCATGATCGGCGCGGCTGTTCCATTTTCGTTTGCCCGGAAGGTCCGTTCGCGCCTGTTGCCACGGGGGTGGAACGCTTTCCGGGGATTGTCCCTTGACTCGTTCAAGGGGGGTGCCTATTATGCGCGCCACTCTCGGGGTGCTGGTGGTAGCACACGCGTGCTAGACGCAGTGCCACGATACCAAGTTGACATCACCGGTGACGGCAGACGGCGCCATGAACCGCCGCGTGGGCTGGGCTTTGCTCCGGCCTGTTGTGGTCTCCGCCGTGGCAGTCGTGTTCGCTGATTTTTGCCCCGATCGCCGTGTAGGACGGGGTCGGTGCCTGAAGGGGTCTTGTATGCCAACCATCAACCAGCTGATCCGCAAGCCGCGTGAGGCGCAGAAGGCTCGGAACAAGGTTCCGGCGCTGGAAGCCTGCCCCCAGAAGCGCGGCGTCTGCACCCGGGTCTACACCACCACGCCCAAGAAGCCCAACTCGGCGCTGCGGAAGGTCGCGCGCGTGCGCCTGACCAACGGCTATGAAGTCACCAGCTACATCCCCGGGGAGGGCCACAACCTCCAGGAACACTCCGTGGTGATGATCCGGGGTGGCCGGGTGAAGGACTTGCCGGGTGTGCGTTACCACACCATCCGCGGCACCCTGGATACCCAGGGCGTGAAGGACCGGAAGCAGCGTCGTTCCAAGTACGGCGTGAAGCGGCCGAAGTAATAAGGAAGAACATCATGTCCCGTCGCCACAGGGCAGAACGACGCGAGGTGCTGCCGGATCCCAAGTTCGGGGACACGGTGCTGCCCAAGCTCGTGAACTTTATCATGACCCATGGCAAGCGTTCGGTTGCCGAATCCATCGTCTATGGCGCGCTTGATCGCATGGAGCAGCGCCTGCGTCAGGATCCGGTGAAGGCGTTCCATGAGGCGCTTGACAACATCAAGCCCGCCGTCGAGGTGCGGTCCCGTCGGGTTGGGGGGGCCACGTATCAGGTGCCCGTGGAGGTGCGGCCGGAGCGGCGTCAGACCCTGGCGTTGCGCTGGTTGATCAACGCGGCCCGGTCCCGCTCGGAAACCACCATGGTGGAGCGGCTCTCGGCGGAGCTGGTGGATGCGGCCCAGGGCCGCGGTGGAGCGGTGAAAAAGCGGGAGGATACTCACCGCATGGCGGAAGCCAACAAGGCTTTCTCCCACTACCGCTGGTAATCAAGCGTCTTCCCCACACAGCGTCGAGAGACTGAAACGATGTCACGCCAAACGCCCCTCGATCATTACCGGAACATCGGCATCATGGCCCACATTGATGCCGGCAAAACCACGACGACCGAGCGGATCCTGTATTACACCGGCCGGTCCCACAAGATCGGCGAGGTCCATGAAGGCGCGGCCACCATGGACTGGATGGAGCAGGAACAAGAGCGGGGCATCACCATCACCTCCGCCGCCACCACGGCGTTCTGGAACAACCATCGGGTCAACATCATCGACACCCTGGGCCACGTGGACTTTACCATCGATGTGGAGCGCTC
>CAZHRQ010000272.1:0-2137 GCA_964535075.1 uncultured Rhodobacterales bacterium
GAGGATCATACGGATGATCCCCTGATGCGTCAATAGCCGATCCTTGACCGAGCGTTGGCGCGCGCTTTGGTGTGGCGACCGTTTCGGAGAATTCTTGGCAAGAAACTTGAGCGGATTTATTTTGTGAACCGAGAGCGGGCGACGCGCATTATCAGTTCGCCTCGGGCACTGAGTATCCTCATGTTGGGCTAGTTGCGGTGCTCGGTTCCGTGGAACTGACAAGTGCGCGGACCCAGGCCTCCATGGCGTTGTTTGCCAGCGGCATGGGTGCTTCAAGGAAACTGATGACGAAATGCTCGCCTTGATCGACCACGCCGATGGAGCGCGGACGCACGGCCATGACATGCGCATTCGGCAAATGGGTGCCGAAACAAAAAACAATGTGTTTTGCCGCGGAAATATCAGCGGCGATTTCGCCATCCGACATCGCGCTGGTGTGCTGGAAGTGATCAAAGGTAGCGATAAATCGCGCTTTCGGATGGTCCTCGACGCAGGTCTTCAGATAGTTGATGATGTCATCCACGCTCTGGTAGCGTGCCTCGCCTTTCTTGGCTTCCAAGGTGTAGACGGGGTATTTTTCCTGCAGCAGTGTTTGCTTCATGGCGTAGGCTCCAATCGCGGATTCTTTTTGGGTGAATCGCTGACTCCATGCCAGCGATGGTGAATAAAGTGATGGGCGGTATCAGTGTCCCGGAAGGCAGATACTGTGTTTGATGATCGCGATAGCGGTTCTGATGGTCAGGAAAGAGACCACGGTCGTCACTATAATCAACAGCCCGGCGCCGATATAGCCGAATCCAGGGTTGTCGCTGATTTCATAGAATACGAGACTGGCGATACAGATGGCAGCCAGGGGGAACGAATAAGCCCACCAGGACAGAAAAAATTCGAGTTTGGCAAAGCGACGGATCTGAGTAAACAGCAGCAGTGTGAGAAAGAGTCCGCTGAAATACAGCAGTCGGGCAATGGTGTCAATATCAGCGTTAAGGCGGATGTAGGCAATAAAACCGACCGCGGGTGGGGCGATCAAAATAAAGAGCGTCGGCATCAGACGGTTGTCGATTGGGTCGTGAAAAAGGATGCGATAGAACACAATGGTCATCAGCATGCCCCAAAAAACCATGCCGATGCTAAAAAAGAACCAGGAAATTTCGGTATATCCAAGCGTGATACCGGCTACTGGCACCAGCACATTGCCAACCGCCGGAATGAACCAGGCGGGATTCATGTGATGAACTTCAAGATGCTGATGATGCATCCAGACACTGACGATATAGAGCGTGAAGAGCAAATGCAAGACCGTGCCGACTATCCACAGAGGACGGCTAATGACTGGATCAATCGCCAAATAGGCAATGGCCAGGAGCAGCAAGCTGATTGAAATCGTCGGAAAGAAATTCAATTTGACCGGATGGTGCAACTCGGCGACCACCGCTTTGCGATGCAGCACAGTCTTGGTTAGGTAGAAGAGGCTGATGATCACAAAGATAGTCGTACTGAGGGCAACCAGCCAGATGTTGATTCCGAAGTCCTGCCCCGTCACATGCTGCGCCTTCTGCCAGGCAATGGTCAGCCCAGTCATGCCCATGACAATCGCAAAGAAGGAAATCGGCATATTGGCCAAGCGGTTCGTGGTGCCCCGATTATTCGCTTGAGGCTTATTTGATCGAGGATTGTTTGATCTGGGCTTTGTTAATGGATGTTGGCGTGATGGACCCGGACTCTGATCGGATACCGGCGCGGATGCGGACATGGATAAGGCGGCCACGGGAAACCTCCGTTGAACGAACGAACCGAAAATGGTGAAAGAGTCAGAAAGGCCTGTGACTCAATATCTGAGTACAATTCTAGGGATTGCCGTCTGCCCTGCAATGAAGATTCGCAATCGACTGAGTGCTGGCACCAGTGACGGGCGCCGAGGCGTTAAAAGCGCTGTGATGAGCCAATTGGCGGGTCCGGAGCAACCCCCGTGGATGACGGCCAGCCAATAATCTGGCACAGTGCCTGGGAAGTGCGTGATTTCGCGGCTGGCTGTTCGTCAGTGGTTGAGTGGGCCTTGAGTTCAAAATGCCTGTTCCAGAATGTACACATTTAGTCCGTAATAGTTGGCCGGTCAAGTGCCGCATCGACCTAACGC
>CAZHRQ010000273.1:0-1710 GCA_964535075.1 uncultured Rhodobacterales bacterium
CCTTATACGTACAAAGTTAATCAAAAGTTATGAGAAAAGAACTCAAAAGTTTAAACTTGATGAAGAGAAGGAAATAACCTTGGGTCAAAAGAACCCGTAATTCAGTTTCTTCCTTCAGCCAGGTAAAAGCAGTGGAATAATATGGTCCAAGAGACCGAGTTCATAAGGAAAGTGTTGCCTGGTAATTAACTAAAAACGAAAGGTTAAAGATGAGTAAAAGAATTTATCTTGGGGTTGATGTAAGTAAGGGGTATGGTGATTTTTTTTTATTGGATTCAGAAAAAGGGAAAATAATGGACTCCTATCAGTTAGATGATACTTTTGAAGGCCATGCTAAACTATACAAATTACTTTCAATGGAGTTTAAAAATGATCCGAAATTAGAAATTTTTGCAGGAGTGGAAAGTACAGGAGGTTATGAAAACAACTGGTATCATCGCCTCAGAAATTTCCAGGCGGATTTCAACCTAAAAGTAGCCCGAGTAAACCCAAACAAAGTAAAGCATACCAGAGAAGCAGAACTGCCTAAAAATGTAACAGACACAATAAGTGCAAAAGCAATTGCTTATTATCTGATTAATAGAGGCGACAAAATTAATTATGAAACAGATGACAAATATGCACCAATTAAAAGTATCTGGACACATCTGAACATGCAAATAAAACAAAATACTGAGATGCTGAACCATTTTGAGTCCCTGTTATACTCTGCACATCCGGAATTAATACAATACTGCAAAAACGGAGTAAAAGAGTGGTTACTAAAACTTGTGTCCAAATACCCAACAGCGTTAAATTTGTCACGGGCAAGTGTTGAATCCATTAGCAAAATCCCTTATGTGAGCAAAGAGCGGGCAATAGAACTAAAAAAACTGGCAAAACAATCCATATCCTCAGCAAATGATAATTTTTATGCCCTTTTACTATCTGATTTGGCAAAACAAATTTTAAATAAAAGAGAAATTATCAAAAGATGGAAGAAAGAATTGGAAACCAAATGTCAATTCCCTGAAATAAAAATAGTTCAAACAATTCCAGGTATAGGCATTCATGGCGCTATTGGACTAATGCTAAATTTAGGGTCTATTGAAAAGTTCAAAAACCATAAAGCCCTTTCATCTTACTGGGGAATTCACCCGGAAATGAAAGAAAGCGGTGATATCCAAAGAGTACCCAGAATGAGTAAAAAAGGTCGTAGAGTTCCCAGATCACTATTATTTATGGCGGTACTCACATCACTCCGTGGAGATAATCATATTCGGCAACTTTATGATTATTATGTTGAAGAAAGAGGTAAATCTAAAATGAGTGCCATCGGGATATTAATGCATAAATTAACACGAATTATTTATGGTATGCTAAAATCCAAAACAGAATATGATGAAAATATCGATAAAACCAATCAGGATATGGGAAGAATATTAAAAGAAAAACCAATGATGAAGGACAAAACCAGAAGGTTTCAAAAATATGATTCTGCTGCACCTATTTCTGGTAGACAGAGTAAAAAAAGAGAAGAGCAGATAAAGTCCCATGATGCATTTGCATCAATTACGGGATCAAATATCTGCTCAAATGAGAATTTAATACTCTAAGTACCGATTGTCAATTAGAGTTTGCTTTTTAACTTTAAACGGAATAACTGCACTATTCCTAAAATTATGAACAATGCCCGCTTCGTGCCGGTACGTTTCCTTTCGTCAGAGGCCG
>CAZHRQ010000273.1:1720-2124 GCA_964535075.1 uncultured Rhodobacterales bacterium
AATAACTGAATTATTCATATTTTTATGAATAATGCTAAAAGGTGAAAAATGATTATATTTCATAAAAATAAATTTATTGATTCAACAGATACTTCTATCAATATCATGGCCCCCGGATTTCAATACGGAATCGGTTTTTTTACCACTTTAAAATACAAAGACCATCACTTTTTCTTTTTAGATGAGCACCTAAGCCGCCTGTACAATTCCTGTGAAAATTACGGAATCAATTTTAAGTTGCTTGATCTTAAAAATATTTTGAATCAATTAATATTAAAAAACAATCTTGACTCTGCACGTATCAAAATAATAATCTACACTGATACTGATTCTACCGGCAAATACTTAATCATTCCGCAAGAACTTGTTTTAAGTAATCATGCAGTGACATTAATTGCTAAATT
>CAZHRQ010000274.1:0-1219 GCA_964535075.1 uncultured Rhodobacterales bacterium
CTCAATCTGATCTTCCTGCCGCCCTATGCTCCCAACCTCAACGCCATCGAACGGCCCTAGAGCGGATCGCACCCAATCGGGTTCACGCTGTAAACCAGATTGGGTGCGTGAATCCGCTCTAAAACAAATAGATAGAGCCGATTCACGCGGTCAATGGGATCCAAAAATGGGTTCCCATTGACCGCGATAGGCTCTAGCCATCGCCAAAGGCGACCGGCCGGAGGGGGCGATTCCTCTCCTGAAAAACGCGGTGTGTTGTTGGCACCGTCATGCGGTTTTACGTTTCCCGGGCCAGGGAACGCAGAATATGTTCCAGGGTGTTGAGGAACCGTTCGCGGTCCTTTTTGCTAAAACCAGCATTGTAACCGCTAATCTCTCCCATATCCCGCAAGTGACTGTTCAAATCGCGCATCGAGAGCGCCATGCCAATGGAGTTTGTGTCGAAAACCCGGCCGTCCGGGGCAATCACCTGGGCCTGTTGCTCCAGACACCGGGCGGCCAGGGGGATGTCCGCCGTAATGGCCACATCCCGGGGGCCGATGTGGGCCGCGATCCAATCGTCGGCGGCGTCCGGGCCCTCGGGCACCAGTTCCAGCCGCACCAGGGGATGGGAGCGCAGCCGGAGCCACTGATTGCTCACCAGCACCACCGGCCGCCCATGGCGGCTGGCCACACGGATCACCTCTTCCTTCACCGGACAGGCGTCGGCGTCCACGTATACGGTACCGTCCATGCGGTCTCCCGGGCACCATGGCGGCGGGCCTATGAGACCCGCTCTGAATCAAATAGATAGAGCCGATTCACGCCGTCAATGGGACCCGAAAAATGGGTCCCATTGACGGTCATCGGCTTCAACCGGACAGCGCTTTCTGCCACCAACCCCGGCGGGGGGGACCCTTGGGGGCTTCCGGTTCCTCCGGCGGCGTCTCCGCCGGTGGGGCCTGATCGGCCGCGGCCGACGTTGGCTTGTGCGGAGGGGTCTCTTCCGCGGCGACCTCTCGCGGCGCCGAGTCCTCTGTGAGCGGGGCTTCGGCAGCCGGCTCTTCGGAGGTTGTGTCTTCGGAGATCGCGTCCATGGCCACGGAAACCGTGGGAGTCGCTAAGGAGTCGGGGGTGTCTGCCACCGTGTCTTCGGGCCTGCCGTTCGCTGAACCGGGTGTGGTTTCCGCCGACGACTCACCGGTGTCCGTGTCGGGCGTTTCCGCCGGTGTGGCCTCGA
>CAZHRQ010000274.1:1229-2116 GCA_964535075.1 uncultured Rhodobacterales bacterium
GCGTCCGACTCCGCCGCCGTGCCATCGGCGGTCGCATCCGTGTCCTTGCGCCGCCGCCGCCGGCCGCCGCGCCGGCCTCGCCGCCGCTTGCTGCTGCTGGCGGTCCCGTCGCCGTCGCTGGTGCCGTCGCTGGTGCCGTCGCTCTCTCCACTGTCGGCCGTGCCGTCGTCGGTGCCGCTCCGGGCGGAGTCGTCCGTTTCCGCGTCCGACAGGGCGGCGGTGCCATCGGTGGCGTCGGCGGTTTCGTCGCTCTTGCGCTTGCGCCGGCGCCGGGACCGCTTCTTGCCCCGGTTGCGGCTGTCGTCGTCCCCCTCCTCGGCCGCCGCCTCTGGCGTCTCCGGCGCGGCCGGCGCGGCCGGTTCGCTGGCGGCCACCGCCGTCGGTTCCTCGGCCGGGGCCTCACGCACCGGCTCGGGGCGCTCGCTGTCCACCCGGGCGCCCCGCACCCGATCCAGGCGCATTTCCAGGGTGGAGAGGGTCGCATCGCCCTCCACCGCCACCCGGAAGGTGTAGCGTTGCTCGATCTCCACCAGCACCGAGCGCTTGTTGTTCAGCAGGTAGAAGGCCACCTCCGGGTTGGTCACCGCCCGCACCTCGCTGGAGCGCTGGCGGATGCCTTCCTCCTCCACGGCGCGCAGGGTGTGCAGGGCCGCCGCCTCCAGCGACCGCACCATGCCGGTGCCGTTGCAGTGGGGACAGGCCACGTAGGAGGTTTCCATCAGCGACGGGCGCAGCCGCTGGCGCGACAGTTCCAGCAGGCCGAAGGCCGAGATGCGCCCCATCTGGATGCGGGCGCGGTCGTTCTTCATGGCCTCCTTCAAACGCCGCTCCACCTGGGCGACGTTGCGGCTGTCCTCCATGTCGATGAAGTCGATCACCACCAGCCC
>CAZHRQ010000275.1:0-2116 GCA_964535075.1 uncultured Rhodobacterales bacterium
GGCCAGAGATCTCCGTCCGTCGTAAACGCAAACGCTGCGGTTGGACCAACGACTTTGCCAGAACCATCATCGGCCAAATGCGATAGCCCTGATATCCTCCTCGGGCTGCCTTGTGCCCTTGGCAGTGAGATTCCATAATGCGTTCCCCCGGGGCAGGGCAAGGCCTTCCGGGTCCGGTCGTGTCGGGCCCCGTTTCCCGCGCGGGCAGGCAGGCGTGGCGTCCCGGGCGGGCGCTTTCTCAGGCAGGAGCAAACTCCCATGAGCGATTATCCCACCTTTCCGGTTCCCGATGCCGTGGCGCAGACGGCGAAAATCGACGCCGCCACCTATCGCGCGTGGTACGAGCGGTCCATCAGCGACCCCGAAGGGTTCTGGCGGGAGCACGGGCAGCGCCTGCAATGGATGAAGCCCTACACCCAGGTGCGCGACGTGAGCTTCGCCGGCGATGTCTCCATTCGCTGGTTCGCCGACGGTACCCTTAACGCCGCCGTCAACTGCCTGGACCGTCACCTGCCCCTGCGTGGCGATCAGACGGCCGTGATCTGGGAAGGCGACGAGCCCGACCAGGACGCCCACATCACCTATCGCGAACTCTATGAACAGGTTTGTCGCCTGGGCAACGCCATGCGGTCTCTGGGCGTGGGCAAGGGCGACCGGGTGACCATCTACATGCCCATGGTCCCCGAAGCGGCGGTGGCCATGCTCGCCTGTGCCCGCATCGGCGCCATCCATTCGGTGGTGTTCGGCGGCTTCTCGCCCGAGGCCCTGCACGGTCGCATCGAAGACTGTGGGGCCAAGATGGTGATTACCGCCGACGAAGGGGTGCGCGGCGGTCGCAAGGTGCCGCTGAAGGCCAATACGGACAAGGCCCTGTCCCAAGGGTGCCCCACGGTGGAAAACGTCATCGTGGTGCAGCGCACCAACGCCGACGTGGCCATGACCGATGGCCGGGATCATTTTTACGGCCCGCTGGTGGCGGATCAGGCCGTGGACTGTCCGCCCGAGGAAATGAACGCCGAGGACCCCCTGTTCATTCTCTACACCTCCGGTTCCACCGGCAAGCCCAAGGGGGTGCTGCACACCACCGGCGGTTATATGGTGTGGACCTCCATGACCCATGAATACGTGTTCGACTACCATGATGGGGACGTGTACTGGTGCACGGCCGACGTGGGTTGGGTGACCGGGCATAGCTATATTATTTACGGGCCCCTGGCCAATGGCGCCGTCACCCTGCTGTTCGAGGGGGTGCCCACCTATCCCGATAGCAGCCGTTTCTGGCAGGTGGTGGACAAGCACAAGGTCTCCATCTTCTACACCGCCCCCACCGCCATCCGCGCCCTGATGCGGGAAGGCGAGGACCCGGTGAAAAAGACCAAACGGGACAGCCTGCGCATTCTCGGGAGCGTGGGTGAGCCCATCAATCCCGAAGCCTGGATGTGGTACCACGACGTGGTGGGCGATGGTCGGTGCCCCATCATGGATACCTGGTGGCAAACGGAAACCGGCGGCTTCATGATCACCCCGCTGCCCGGGGTCACCGATCTCAAGCCGGGGTCCGCCACCAAGCCCTTCTTCGGGGTTCAGCCGGTGATCGTGGACGGCCAGGGGAAGGTGCTGGAAGGAGCCACCGAGGGCAACCTGTGCATCGCCGATTCCTGGCCCGGCCAGATGCGCTCCGTGTTCGGTGATCACGACCGCTTCATCCAGACCTACTTCTCCACTTATCCCGGGTACTATTTCAGCGGGGACGGCTGTCGGCGGGACGAGGACGGCGACTACTGGATCACCGGCCGGGTGGACGACGTGATCAACGTGTCCGGCCACCGCATGGGGACCGCCGAAGTGGAAAGCGCCCTGGTGGCCCACGGCAAGGTGGCCGAGGCCGCCGTGGTGGGCTATCCGCACGATATCAAGGGGCAGGGCATTTACGCCTATGTCACCCTGGTGGCGGGCGAGGAACCCAGTGAGGCCCTGCGCAAGGAACTGGTGAGCTGGGTGCGGCAGGAAATCGGGCCCATCGCTTCCCCGGACGTGATTCAGTGGGCGCCGGGCCTGCCCAAGACCCGCTCGGGCAAGATCATGCGCCGCATCCTGCGCAAGATCGCCGAGAACG
>CAZHRQ010000276.1:0-2094 GCA_964535075.1 uncultured Rhodobacterales bacterium
AAGGCGGGAATCCGGTCAAGCATTGGCGTCAGTTCGAAAAAGCCATCGAAATCGGCATCGACAGCGAAGACCGACAGACGCTCGTTGACGGGCTGTCGCGGGTTCTCGCGGACACCTACACGCTCTACCTGAAGACCCATCACTATCACTGGAACGTCACCGGTCCGATGTTCAACAGCCTGCACAACATGTTCGAAGAGCAGTACACGGACCTCTGGAATGCGACGGACGACATTGCGGAGCGCATCCGTGCGCTCGGTGAGTTCTCGCCCGGTACCTATGCCCAGTTTTCCGAGCTGACCTCCATCGAGGAGGATAACGGGACGCCGTCGGCAAAGCGCATGATCTCAAACCTCGTGAAGGGTCACGAAACGCTGGTGCGCACGGCGCGCGACGTCACCATTGCCGCGGAGAAGGCGGAAGACCAGGTGAGCGCCGACCTCCTCACCCAGCGGATGGCGGCGAGCGAAAAGACGGCCTGGATGCTGCGTTCCCTGCTGGAAGACGACTGACACAGGACCGCATCCGCCATTTGATGGTCGAAGAGAGGCCTTCCCGGACCGCCGGGAGGGCCTTTTCAATCTCGGCGGCGGCCTCGCATCGGCTCACGGCTTCGTGCGGCGGATTGAATTGCGCTTGTGTGCTACTCGGGTAGGGTCCGCGTCAGAGTTTCACGCAAGCAGGATGTGATTTGATGCTGATCAGGAACAAGCCGCGCTGGGCCTTCGCCGAAAGCGAGGCAACGCCGGAGGATGTGTTCTTCAACCGCCGTGCGTTCCTGCGCACCAGCGGTCTTGCGCTCGGCGCCGCAACGCTCGGCCTTGCCGGATGCGACAGCGGCAACGAAGCAACCGCGCAGGAAGCGGACGGTGTGCCGGAGGGCGTTTCTCCGGAAGATCGGACGCTTGAGCTTTACCCCGCCAGGCGCAACCCGGCCTTCACGCTTGAGCGCGACCTGACGCCGGAGAGTGTCACCTCGAAATACAACAACTTCTATGAATTCGGCTCGCACAAGACGATTTGGCGGGCTGCGCAGAAACTGCCGACCCGCCCCTGGGAGGTTGCCATTGACGGTGAGGTCGCCAAGCCGCAGATCCTAGGTATCGACGACCTGATCCTGAAGATGCCGCTGGAAGAACGTCTCTACCGGCACCGCTGCGTCGAAGCCTGGGCGATGGCGGTGCCCTGGACCGGCTTTCCGATGAAGGAACTGGTAAAGCTCGCCGAGCCTACGTCCAAGGCGCGCTATGTGCGCATGGAGACCTTCGAGGACCCGGAAGTGGCGCCGGGCCAGCGCGAGTTCTGGTATCCCTGGCCCTATGTGGAAGGGCTCACCGTCGAAGAGGCGCAAAACGACCTCGCTTTCCTCGTCACGGGGGTTTTCGGGAAGCCGCTCCTGAAGCAGTTCGGCGCGCCCTTGCGCCTCGCGGTGCCGTGGAAATACGGCTTCAAGAGCACGAAATCCATCGTCCGCTTCACGTTCACCTCCGACCGGCCGGTCAGCTTCTGGGAGAAGACCGGACCCAGCGAATACGGCTTCTGGGCGAACGTGAACCCGGACGTGCCGCACCGGCGCTGGAGCCAGAAGACCGAGGAACTGCTGGGGACCGGCAAGCGCGTGCCGACGCAGATCTACAATGGCTATGGCGAGGAGGTCGCGGGGCTCTACAAGGACCTGAAGGGCGAGAAGCTCTTCATGTGACCTTTCTTCACGTACTGGAAGTCGATTCAAGGCGCCCAACCCGGGCGCCTTTTTTGTGTTTCCAGAATGGGTGAGGTAGCGCCCCGTCCGTCGGCAGAACGAAAAAGCCCGACAGATCAAGGGTCTGGCGAACCATTCGGATTATAAAAAATTTCTGTTGTTACGCACTTGAAAACCCTCCGTTTTTGCGAATAATATGTTGCGTAACAAGTTATTTAGAAATCGTTAACGGGTATTGTCGTTCTCAGGTCTGAAAAAACTCTCTTTTCGGAAAAGCAAGAGGAATCAGGTAGTTGCATATAGATTCCCGGAAAGCGAACGGTTCATGCCGAAGAATTGTCAACGTGCATTCCAAAGTGACCCGGTGTGATCATCTAAAACTGACCCACCCC
>CAZHRQ010000277.1:0-2087 GCA_964535075.1 uncultured Rhodobacterales bacterium
AAGAGTTGGAAGCGCTAGAACAGCGGGAAATGTATATTCATGATCAACGGAATGCCATAAAATTAGCCCTGAGACAAGGAATTGAACAAGGGATTCAGCTCGGACGAGAACAGGGGATTCAGCTCGGACGAGAACAGGAGAAACAACGCACAAGAGAAGCTGAACAACTGGCTCAACAAGAGCGACAACGGGCAAAATTGTTAGAGGAGAGACTGCGATCGCTAGGTGTTGATCCAGATAATTTGTGACAACATAGATGACACAGATTGAATCACATTCTGTCGGAGACTCACGCTTAAATGACACAGATTGACGTTTTCAGCGATCGCACCCAAGATAAGCTGTTATGTATTTCAATTTGGTATTAGTAGCGAGCCAGATATTAGTAGCGAGCCAGATATTAGTAGCGAGCCAGATATTAGTAGCGAGCAAGATGCAAAGCCTGCGGCATGGCTTCGCTAAACGCACTACAAGAATTTCCTCGTTATTGACATTAATTAAATGCCGAACAGCGTAGGGTAGCACAGAGAGAGGTGTACCCTTGTGGTAAATGGCGTCACCGATGATGATCTAGAAGCAGTGCGACGGTTGAGGTAAAAATTGTCATTAGTAAATGCGATCGCGTGTTTATTCATGGTATACTTTTCATCGTGGGAAAATGTGCCTGCCTATAGACTCGATATATAAGGTGGCAGACGAGAACACAAAAAGAGCGATAAGCTTCGCTTGAAAGAAGGCAATCGCACGTCCTGGCTGAGCATCTCTAATCGGTTAGAGGAGAGACTGCGATCGCTAGGTGTTGATCCAGATGCTTTGTGATCACACAGAGGACACAGATTGAATCACATTCTGCCAGAAACTCACGCTTAAATGACACAGATTGACACAGAAAGACGTTTTAAGCGATCGCGCGTTGGTTTATGGCATATTTTCATCGTGGGAAGATGTGTCTACCTATAAACTCTATCCATAAGGTTGCAGACGAGGACACAGAAGGAGCGATAAGCTTCGCTTGAAAGAAGGCAATCGCACGTCCTGGCTGGGCATCTCTAATCGGTTATCTGTGAAATCTATCTGTGTGATGAGCAATAAAATACAATGAAATTAGTTGTCGCTCCCTGACCAACTCATGCTAGAGTACAACCCATCCGATTGCTTACCAACTGCCGAAGAGCTACCTGATTCTGACGATACTCCAGTGGACAATGAACTGCAAGATTTAATTCCCTCATTGCTGAAAGCGGTTCTGGCGCTGTTGTGGGAGAATCGTTGGGATTGGTTTTTTGGGGTGGATATGGGAATTTATTATCACCCAGAAAAGCCAGCTATTGTACCCGATGGATTTTTGAGTGTGGGAGTACAACGGTTTATTGACGAAGACTTGCGGCTGTCTTATGTATTGTGGGAAGAACAGGTTGTACCTATGTTGGTACTTGAGGTAGTATCTCACAAGCGTCGAGGGGAATATAGTCGCAAGAAAAAACTCTATGAGGAAATGGGGGTACTCTACTATGTGGTGTACAATCCCCGGCGCCGCCGTAAAGCCCCGTTGGAACTGTATAAATTAGTGGATGGAGAGTATCAATTACAATTTGGTAATCCGGTGTGGTTATCGGAAATTGGATTAGGGGTAGGAGCAGAAAGAGGCAGCTATCAAGGAATAAATCGAGAGTGGTTGTATTGGTACGATGAGCAAGAACAAAGGATATTAACGCCAGAAGAGCAGATTGCTCATGAGAGACAACGTACAACAGAAGCTGAACAACTGGCTCAAAGGGAGCGACAACGGGTAACAGAGGCTGAACAATTGGCTCAAAGGGAGCGACAACGGGCAAAATTGTTAGAAGAGAGACTGCGATCGCTTGGTGTTGATCCAGATTCTTTGTGATCACACAGATGACACAGATTGAATCACATTCTGCCAGAGACTCACGCTTAAATAACACAGATTGACACAGAAAGACGTTTTAAGCGATCGCACCCAAGATAAGCTGTTATGTATTTCAATTGGGTATTAGTAGCGAGCAAGATAATTAGTAGCGAGCAAGATAATTAGTAGCGAGCAAGATAATTAGTAGCGAGCAAGA
>CAZHRQ010000278.1:0-2078 GCA_964535075.1 uncultured Rhodobacterales bacterium
CCACGAAGTGATGATGCGCGGCACCTTCGGCAACATCCGCATCCGCAACGAAATGGTGCCCGGGGTGGAAGGTGGCATGACCCGTCACATGCCCGACGGGGCGGAAATGCCCATCTACGATGCCGCCATGGCCTATGAGCGGGAGGGCACGCCACTGGTGGTGATCGCCGGCAAGGAATACGGCACCGGCTCCAGCCGCGACTGGGCGGCCAAGGGGACCCGACTGCTGGGCGTGCGGGCGGTGATCGTGGAAACCTTCGAACGCATCCACCGCAGCAACCTGGTGGGCATGGGAGTCCTGCCGCTGACCTTCGCCGAGGGCCATACCCGCCTGAGCCTGGGCCTGGACGGCAGCGAGACCTTTGATATCCGGGGCCTGGGCGATGATCTCACCCCCCGGGCGCACCTCCCCCTCACCATCCACCGGGCCGACGGCCGCACCGAGGCCGTCCCGGTGATCGCCCGCATCGACACGGCGGAGGAGCTCACCTATTACCGCCACGGCGGCATCCTGCCCATGATGGTGCGCCGTCTGGCGGCGGTCTGACGCCCCACCGGGAACAGGTGTTCCTGTTTTGTTTTGACTCCGGGGTCATTGGCGTCTAGGATCAGGCATCCTTGGAAAGGCGCGCGCGGGTTCGCCCACGCGGGCCTTTTTTCGTTCCTGCGTGGGGAGACCTGAGATCATGACCACCTATGCACGCTTATCCGAACTGACCCCGGCGGCGACGGCCGAGGGGGCGGATCTGCTGGAGATCACCCGTCCCGGCAGTCCGGCCCTCACGCGATCGGTGACGGTGGACCAGGTGCGGGCGGGCCTGATGCCCGCTACCACGGATGATTGGATCGCGACCGCGCCATCAGGCACGCTGGTCCAGGAAGTCGTTTCGAACATGCTTACTTCAGCATGGTCCACAACGGCGGGCGAACTTACTGATATAAGTGTAGGGCTCAATGCCAGCCTCTCGGTTACTGATGCAAGCAATTGGGTCGAGTTCTTGTTTTTTCCAGGGTGGGAGTTGTCGATTTTAAATACTGGAAATCATGGCTCAGAGAAAGATGAGTCTATGTATTGCAGTATAAAGTGGGAGGATAACAGTGGGTATGAGTTGGCAAACGTTGCGGCGCTCCGTGTGCGTGGAAGGACAAGGAGTGGTGGCGATATGTGGCTGGGAGGATGCGGTCCTTTTGGAACGCGGACAAAATTGCAGAATACTTTCGAGAGAAATATAGAGTTAAAGGTGCGTTATAATATTATCGGTAGTCCTGGGGCTGGCACTGGAGAGGTGAAGATAACACCAAGTGGCATGAGTGCTTTCTTTGTGATAAGGGAGTATAAGGCATGATGACTCACAATACCCCCCACGAACGGATTAAAAAAGCACTACGCGGCCTAATGGAGGCTCCCGCTTTCACCCTTCTGGGCGACAAGTGCGGTGGCCTGACGTGGCACGATCAGAGGCCACAGCCCACGGTGACCGAAATCAACCAGTGGCTTACGGCGCAGGGGCTGGAGCCGGTGGAATAGCCGTTTTTTGTTCTCGTCCCGCTTGTCCGCCCGGCCCACGTGCCGGGTTTTTTCATGTCTGGAGACCATCATGACTCGGATTTGCCAACCGGCCGACTTCCGTCTGCCGGACCGGCCTGTGAATCGTATGTTTCTGCACTGTACGGCGGCCAGCACTGACGACACGGGGGACGCTCTTTTCCGATTGGTGCAGCGTTGGCACGTGGAGGAACGTGGCTGGTCCGATGTTGGGTACCACTACCTCATCGATGCCCACGGTGGGCTGGTGGCGGGCCGGCCCCTGTGGCGCAGGCCGGCCGCGCAGGCAGGACACAACACCGGCACCATCGCCATCTGCCTGCACGGTCTGCACAAAGCTGATTTCACGGAAGCGCAGTTCGCAACCTTGCGGGCGCTGTGCGGGGTCATCCATCGGACCTGTGGCGGGGACATCACCGTGCACGGCCACCGGGAGGTCGCCCCGAAGACCTGCCCGGTGTTCGATTATCGGCGGGTGCTAGCCCGGATTATTCACCGGGATTGGCGGGTGTAGCGTAAGATCCTGAGATCG
>CAZHRQ010000279.1:0-2073 GCA_964535075.1 uncultured Rhodobacterales bacterium
CCGTCCCCGGCCCCGCGCCTAGGCCAAGGGCGGCCGAGAACTTTAGACTCTCAAGGTATTATGAGGGGGATTTCAAACGCACAAGAATTATAGCCCCCCTCTTACCGGATGAGTGACGGTAGCCTCACTGCAGAGGGAAAAGAGGGGTATCACTGATGAGCCATTTGCCATCCCCGGCAGGTGGCTTTTTCATTTTGAAAGGAGGTGAACTTCAATGGCCGACCTGTATCATGTGGTCATCAAGGACCATGACAATTCCGGTTATGTTTGGAATGCGTTCTTCTGTCTGGACTGTTTGAAAAGCAGGATTATGAATGGCACAGGCAGGGAAATCCTGAGAAGCATTTTGGCGACCCCGAGATTTCTGTCCCGCCTGTATCCTCCCCTTGTCGACGAGCCGATTTGTAGTGAGTGCGGCGATTTGTTTACGTACTGATTCCATTCGAGTGGATGTGGGGTTGAAACACAGGTTCCCTGTCGGAATTACAGCCCCCTGTTCCATATCCACCATCCAGGAAATCTCCTCTTGGCGCTCGCCCCTCTATCCCGAATAGCAATCCTCGTTTTCTACCCCGCCGATTGATCCTGGCGGATTCTGGCGTGATTTGGCGGGTTGCCATGGTCAAGCCCGAGTCCGGTCTTCCCCTGGTCCGATTCCCCGCCCGCACTCCCGAATAAACTAACCGCAGTAGGTGAGGGGAAGATATTACCACACCCTCAATACAAATGCCAACAGGAGGAAGAACAGATGAGTATGAAAAATGAGAACACGTACAGCACCGGAACCGTGGCAAGGATGACCGGCATTCCCAAGTACAAGCTGAGGGATTGGTGTGACCGGCATCTGACCCAGGTCGAGAGGATCCCGGTGGGGAGATGTTTCCACCGGCGGTTTACGGAAAAGGACGTCCAAGCCGTCGCCAGTATCAAACAGATGATTGCGGACGGGATGACCTTGAGAGCGGCGGTGGCAAAGGCACTGGCAGAAATCAAGAGGGAGAGCGGAATGGAGGATTAAAATCTGAACGAAAGGAAAAGGGGCGGGTCTGAGGAGGCCGCCCCTTCAAAGGTAAAACCCAAATGAAAAAGGAAAAAATCTATGACGAGGAATACTGCGTTCGGCTGATCAAGTCAGCCCTTCTCCCCGGGGGAGAAAATCCCAGGATCAATGCGTGCTCCATCAAGAGACGCATCCTGGATAAGGTGAACTACCTGCAGGAGCGATACGGGATCGATCACGACGATCTCTTCAGCAAAATATCCCTCCACTTCCTGGAGAGGAGGGTCATCGAGAAATTCGACCCAGAGATCGCTGGCCCAACGACCTTCATCCTACACTACGTCTTGAAGCAGCTCGAGAACATACAAAAATCCTGCGTGCTCGGGACATTCCACAAAACGAGCAAAAAGCCCGACGCCATGGACCTGGTGGACTTCCATTTGGAGGAGGTGCCCGAGGACAGGACCTGGTTGAAGGAGGCCGTGGACTACCGGGATCCCGAGAGTCTACTGATCGCCAAGGAAACTCAAGAGCGATTACTGTATGGGCTGGGCGATCACGAGCAGGCATTACTCATGGGTGCAATCACTATAGAGGAATACTGTAAGTTGACTGGCGTCAGTAGTCGTACTGCTTATAGGAGGTTAGCTGATATACAACTTGAAGTTGAAGAACTTGATGTTGTTGTATGATAAACATATAGTTCAGGGGTGAATCATCCATTGAGATAGAATATTGTATTTGCTATCCGGTTTTGTGACACAAAAATCGAAAAAAAATGAAATTTTTTGAAAAAAATTTATGCCTCAGAAGAGTCAAAATACGGATTTGTAATTATAAAGATCAATTTTTTGTAGAATTTGGTGTATCAAGTAATGATTATATACGAATTCATGTATTCGATACTGAATAATCGCATAAATATTTTTTTCATAAAAATCAAAAAAATTAAAATTATTTTCACTAGAAGCCCATCAAAAAACGACTTACAGTAGTCGAATGAACGATTCCGTATCGACTGCTAGCGGCCGCGTGAAAATGTTTCAAGAACGGTCGTTTGAAAATGTCGTATG
>CAZHRQ010000280.1:0-2064 GCA_964535075.1 uncultured Rhodobacterales bacterium
GATGGCCGAGGTGGCCTCGGGGCTAGGACTCCAAGTGCACCAGAAGGGGCGGAAACACCAGTTACGCGGTCGCATCGACGACATTGACATTGCCGTGGCAACGACAAGCGAAAGATTGGCTGGCGATATCAGGTACTTTACGGATTTCGAAATTCGCGCGCCCGACCAGCCGGATGGCCGAATTCTCGGCAAAAACCTTCGACAGAAAGTGCTTGCTGGAATGAAAGGGGCAAAATCGCTGGCCACCGGTGATCCGGCCTTTGACAAGGCCGTTTTTCTTGAGGGCGATCCAGCAACCTTGCTCGCGCATCTCGATACCGAGGCCCGGTCCGCGGTCATTACAGCGACTGAAGCCGGCTGGAAACTCGAGGATTTTACTTGGAGCGCCCGGGAATCCGGCCGTGTGACGAACGCGAAGAAGATCAGCACCTTATTGGACACCGGACTGGCTGCGGCGCGGGCCCTGCGGCTTGAAGGTGATCAAACCGAAGCGCTCCTTGAACGAGCTGAGAAGGACCCTTTGCCTGGGGTTCGTGCCGCCGCGGCGGCCGCCCAAGAGACAAAGGCGGACGCATTGACAGACACCCTCTCCGCCGCGCCCGAGCTTGTCGCACTGGAGAATGCGCTTGAGGCGCTGGATGAATACTACACGCCTCGCTCCCTTGAGGCAGCGCTTAAATTGGCTGCGGCTGGTGACGACCGCCGGGACGTCCGCAGCCGTCTCAGCATGGCGATCATGTCTCGGGAGCGAATCGCGGAGTCCATCGAAGCACTCGCCAAGGTCGGCGGCCCGGGTGAAGTCCGTGTGCTGAACTCGTTGTTTGGCGAGCATGAAGCCGCTGCCAAGGCGGCTGTCGCGGAGATTGAAGCGCGCCAGTGAACAGGCGCTGATATTTCTCCGGTTCTCAGGGGCCTGAGCGACAATGGGCGACACAGACATTGATGCCGGGGGCGAGGAACCTCGAAATCGGGAATCAATCATGGCAATAATCCTCTGGCTTGTCATCGCCGCATGGTCCTTTCACTGCATGGATCTGTTTTCCAGTGATTGGCTCACCGGCGCATTCTGTCCGATTCTGTTTGGAATCGCGGTCCTTGCCTTGCTGGTCAAACTCGCCTCACGCTTCGGGTTGGGGGCTGGCGACGGATTTGGCGGCGATGGCGGCGATTGGTTCGACGGCGGTGGTGATGGAGGCGGCGGTGGCGGTGATTGAACACCGGGGCGAGCCGACAGAAAAGCCCCTCGCTGCGCCGGCCGTTGATTGGGGGGGGGCGTGATCGCGAGGACGTTCCCGCCAAATCAACTCAAACCGACCGAGGCGGCTATGGTCACGATGAGCAGAAGCTATCGGGGTTGCCCGTCAGTCAGCGGGATCAGTTCTCGATTATAATTCGTCACTCAGTACCCCAGACCCAGCGCCTGCGCGGCCAGTTCATCCGCCGCTGCCGTTCCTTGCTGATCGGTGCGCTCGCGGTAGTCCATCAGACCTGAAAAAACGGATTCGCCGATGTCGCCTCACTTTATGAGATGGGATTTCCCCCGCCTCGAACTGTTTGACCAGAAATGGCCCGGTGAGGCGGGATCTCAGCCAGGGAGGTGTGCCGGAAAATGCGCGGGATTGCGGCGGCACAAGGCTTATTGAGGCTGATTAAGGTTGGAAAATGACTCTACACGACTCTGAGCTGATTCAATCCGCGCGTCTCCTCACCTTCCTGCAATGGATCATGTTAGGCGTCATGCTGTTGCTGACGGCCACGCCGTTCCTGTCTTCCCTTGGCGGTCAAAACAGCGCCGTGGCGAGCCCGCTGTCTCTCGGCTGGCTCGCACTGGTTGGGGCGGTCGTTAGTGTCATCATTCTGTTGCCAGTTGTGCTGATGATTCGCGCGCGGAGGCGACAGTTGCCCGCAGTCGATCAACTCCTACACAACGCCAACCAGCGCCCCTTGATCATGCAACGCAATTTTGGTTTCACCAACTTGATTGCATTCCGACCGCCCGGCGGGACGGAGGGACCGACCACACCAGAACAATCCGCCACCGGTCCGGAACCTGCGTGGTGGCTT
>CAZHRQ010000281.1:0-2062 GCA_964535075.1 uncultured Rhodobacterales bacterium
AAGAAGTCGGGGATCTTGCTTAAGGCTGTACCTCATCAACCTGAAATCTGCTGTATCTGCATCTCGATGAGAAGCCGATGAGTTCTCAAAGTTTTCAGTCCTAAACTCCGATAACCACCCGTTTGAATGAGGATGTTGAGTCAAATCGATTATCCTCTAGATCCTAATGCACATCTGTGAATGTCCCTACACAAAGCCACTACTCTCCATATTCTCCGATTACAACAAAAACATAGACAGGATGTATTCGGCTATTGATTCCCGGAACGCGATCGCGAAATAGTCCATCACAGAGCAGGAGAATATGATGCATTATCCCAACTATACTACTGAATCCCCAGAACGATTCTTTAATAGTACATACGATCTAGATGAAGAGCGACTGGATCAGAATTTGCAAGATATATCACTGACTAATCTGGAATCGATTCCTTTCTTTGAATTTATCCCCGCGAAACCGAACCAACCGCCAGGAGTTTTGGGAATTGCAGGTGTGGTGATTCTCTTGGCGGTATTGGGGATAAGTTGTGCGATCGCGTTACCCAGATTTTTCCGGGTGAGTACCTCCCTCGGTGACGCCAATTCTACCACAGGATTAAACTGGCACTCCCCAGGTGTTGATATCCAGGATGTCAACTGATGATTATCCCTTGCTTACAGGAAAGGAATGAACTAGACGGTAGTTGGGATGAAGGACAATGAATGAACATCATTATTATATGGGTTTACTACTAATCTTGCTGGTATTCGGGTTTGAACTCCTGGTTCAGTCAACCGATATAAACAGCGGACAACGAGTGCGATCGCGTGCGTCGCGTCAGGAAGATAGTTTGTTAGTCAGTCGTTGAGATGGAATGGGATGAATCAGCGTTACTACCAGAGTTTAGGCGTGAGTCTATTCTGTATATGTTTGGGACTGCTGCTATGGACAAGGTTTCAGCTAACCTTTGATATTGAAGTTCAATCTGTCGCGATTCCGATCAACGCCCAACAGGATTTAATCACTCGCATTTATACGCCTAAAACGACACCGAAACCCCAACCTGTGATGATTTTATGTCATGGGGTGAATGCGAGTAAAGAAAGCATGACTCCTTTAGCCATAGAGTTAGCCAGACATGGAATTGCAGCCATTCCTTTTGACTTTGGCGGCTATGGAGAATCCTATTCTGTGGGGATTCAAAATAAATCGATTGAACGCCTAGAAGCGAGTACAGTAGCCGATGCTAAAGCCGTCTTAGACTTTGTGCGATCGCGTTCGCGAAGCGTGTCCTCGGACGCAAGCCTGTCCGAGGACGTATCGCATCCCTCACAGTTTGATTCTAAACGTATTGGAATTGCGGGTCATTCGATGGGAGGAACGACAGCTTTAAAATTAGCTCAACTTGAGCCTCAAATACAAGCCACGGTTGTTCTGAGTATCAGTGGATTTGCCACTCCCACCATTCCCAACAATCTCTTCCTCGGTGTTGGCTTATACGAACAACTGAATCCGCCGTCAGAGTTGCGCCAAATGTGGCAAACGGTTTGTCCGGATGGTATCTGTAATAATTTTAAGAACGGAACCGCACGTCGGTTAGTTATCTCTGATACAACCGATCATTTTACTGCACCCTACGACCCAAAGTTAATCCGCCAAGTAATTCGTTGGACACAACAAGCTTTTGATCTGCCGCTTCAAGAGAAACCTTTAATTGTTCCCTGGTTTATTGTTAGAGGTATTGGTACATTTAGCGGGAGTATTGTGGGGGGTGTTTGGCTAGTTCTGCGTTGGCAGAATTCAAAGCCTTCTCTCTCTAATCCCCCTTTATACCCCCCTTTCAAAAACATCGGTTATATTAAGCTTAACCCCTCTCCCATGAAATAAAAGCTCTCGCATCCTTTGTCCTCCATCCGTATACTTAAGCCCCTCTCCCCCAGCCCCTCTCCCACCCAGGGGAGAGGGGAGAATACAGGGGAATTTAGGTCATGTATTCCCAGTGAATAACAGAGCAAATCAATATTATTTTTAGTTCTATTTTATCTTGACAAAAGAGGGATAAATTGATGCACTATCCGGTTC
>CAZHRQ010000282.1:0-402 GCA_964535075.1 uncultured Rhodobacterales bacterium
CTTTGTTCCTGGCGCTAACGGGCATAGCTATCGCAGCCTCGGCTATGCGCTGGGCATGCTGCTGGTGCGCAGTCTAGAACGCTCCGAGCGGGTGTTGCACGCGATGAAATGTCGCGGCTTCACCGGTCATTTTCCGGTGATCGATCAGTTGCGCTTTCGCCGGGTCGATGCCGGATTTGCAGCCCTGGCTGGCCTGATACTCAGCGCACTACTGCTGCTGGAGTGGCCTTTTGGCTGACTGGTTCGCTCGTTGGCTCACCCGTTTGCTCACCCATTGGCTCACTGGCCGCGACAGCCCCCACAACCCAACACAGGAGATCAATCATCCATGACGGCTGAAGTCGTGCTGCTTGCCGCTCACGGTGCCCGCGATCCGGGCTTTGAGGGCAATCAGGAGGTCGA
>CAZHRQ010000282.1:412-1821 GCA_964535075.1 uncultured Rhodobacterales bacterium
CGGTGCTGCTCGATGAAGGGCTGGATCGCGCCGCCGCCAGCCTCGCGGCTCAGTCCTCGGCGGGTGGTGGCCGCGTGCTGGTGCTGCCGCTGATCCTCAATGCCGCCGGCCATGTCAAGGGCGAGATCCCGCAAGCCATCGCCGCTGCACGGGCGCGTCACCCACAAGTTGAATTTCGCTGTGGTCAACATCTCGGCACCACCGAGCAACTCTTAAAAGCGCTGCGCCACCGGTTGCATGCGGCCATGTCGGCTCTGCACATGCCCGACCCACGCACCACCGGCGTGGTACTGCTCGCACGCGGAGCTTCGGATCGCGAGTCCACCGGCGAAGTGGCCAAGATGGCGCACTGGCTGTTTGAGACCACCCAGCACGAGTTGATGATGCCAGCCTTCACCGGCATCTGCTTCCCGCGTCTGGAACAAGTCGTGCAGCGACTCGACGCGCTCGGCAGCAGTCAAATCATCGTGCTGCCCTATTATTTGTTCACCGGGCGCCTGATCAAACGCATTCATGAGCAGGTCGCGCGCCTGCAACGCCAGTACCCGACCCGCATCATCCATCAGGCCGATTACATCAATGATCACGAGCAACTCCTGGATCTGCTCGACCTGCGCCTGCAACAATGCCGCGACGGCTCAGGCTTGTTGCCGTGCGACGGCTGCGCGCTGGCGCTGACTGCCGGGCACGGTGACCAGGGCGCCCATGCCCATGGTTGCGAACAGGCAGATCACCACAGTCACAGCCATTGAATATCAATGCCGCCGATCAGCAGCACTCCGTAAAGCGCTGGCTTTGAATTAGACGAGGTAAACGCCATCATGGCATCCAAACGAGACACCCGATCACGGGCAGGCCTCAGCCTGAGCCATCCACTATTTGGCGACATCCTGCGGGAGTCACTAGCACCCGTGGATGTCATCGTCGAGCAAGATCAGCGGGTTCTGAGCGAATCGCCGCGCGTCGATGTCATTCTGATCCACCCTCGCGGTGATATCTGGACCGATGCGCAGCGCGCCCGGCTGCCGGATGGCATTCGCGATGTCTCGGCCCAACGGGTGCTACTCGAACTGAAATATAGCGAAAGTTTGGCTAGTCGCAATACTGACGCATTATTCAGTCGAAGATGTCCAGGAGACCATTAGAAAGAAGCATAAAGCGCCTCGTTAAACCTAATCTGTGATACGCGACCAGCAGTCACAGCCAAGGCGACTCTCCCTATGACTTTGACAGCCGAACAAGTCCCGCTGGGACGATCATACCCATGGCCAGAATAACCACATTCCCATCGTTACGGGTAATTAAAGTCAAGGAAGACCTTCAGCGACATCGCGCCCAACCCGCCCATGAACTCCAGTTCACCAGCCAGCCAACCCCAGCATCTCGGTCGACTGATCGGCGCATCCCTC
>CAZHRQ010000282.1:1831-2059 GCA_964535075.1 uncultured Rhodobacterales bacterium
CGGGCCGGGCGATCCGGGGCTGATCACCCGCGCCGCCTGGCAGGCGCTCACCTCAGGCGCCTGCTGGGCCTGGCCACTGAGCAAAACCCACAGCGGCGCCGCATCCAGCCATGCCTTGGGTATCGCCGAGCGTGCCGGGCTGGAAGCGCCGGCTGATAGTCTAGCGCTGCATTTTCCAATGACTCACGACCCAGGGGCGTTGGCAGCAGCCTGGACGCAAGCGGCCAT
>CAZHRQ010000283.1:0-2058 GCA_964535075.1 uncultured Rhodobacterales bacterium
GTTCATGGTTCATGGTTCATGGTTCATGGTTCATGGTTCATGGTTCATGGTTCATAGCAATCAACAATCAACAATCAACAATCAACAATCAACAATCAACAATCAACAATCACCCCAAACAAACATGTCCCATTCCCATCCCCGTTTTGCGTCCAACTCCGGCAAATCGGGCAAAATGAGCCAAGGTTGTCGCTACTTTTGCCTGTTCCGGATTCGGGAATTCATACCTAACCCATCCGGTTGCGCCAATTTCTACGCCACTGTTGAAATGGAGGATTTTCGTGTTCAGGGAATAAGCACCCGTTAATCCCTGGAACTCTAACGCCGGAAACTGTAAAGCTGGGGGCGCAAAAACAGTCCAACGACGTAGCAGATTGCCAAATACTAATTCTGGTAATGGAAACGGTTGGATACGCTGACGTTGTTTGAAGCTAGTCGGGGAAAGGAATTTGAGTTTAAGTTTGGGTTGCGGTGGAACCTGGAATAAGGCAGAAAAATTATCCCGGTGTAAACATTCAACCCAGTTACCCAACCGACAGGAACTAGCCGCGAGAGTGAGTTCACCTCCTAAGTCTTGACTTAATCCCCAAAGTAGGGGAGAGAAGAGTTCAGTTTGTAACAAGCCAATCTTTAAATATGCCTGTTGTCGTGAAATCGGTTGCATCGCTAGAGTCATGGGACGATACGTTTGCTGATGGAATAGTTCAGCGAAACGCGCATCCCTTTTAGCCAGCCAATTACAGCAAAGGGCGTGAAGTTCCTGTCCCCAGTTTCCGGAGAGACGGTGTGGGGTAAAAATGGGAATTTGCAGAACATGTAAATCATCAGAATCCACCTCAATTCCGGTTATGCGGTAACTTTTTTTCTGCCATTCTACGACAAGCGGTGAGAAAGGACTATTGTTTTTTGGGTGGGGGTGAATGGTGTCACAGTCAGGGTTCAGAGTTGATGGTTGATTGGGATGAACTCTGTCACTTGAGGAAGAGGATGAAGCATCAATACCGGATACGTGAAAGCGTTGCCAAATCTGTTCGATGAGTCGGGGATAATCTTTAGACTCGGGTAAAATTACCAGGATTCGGGTGACACCATTCTGTTGGCGTTGTGGGATGTAAACGGGGGAATCGTCCGCGTCAGATAACCAGTCATTTAACTGGATTGACGGCGTATCTTTGGTTGGTTGTAATACCAGATTTAATCCAGCTATTCTTGATTTAAATGCGTTGGTAACTGTCATATCGCGCACCACTTGCGGTTAGTTCTAGGGGAAGAAATCCCGGTTTAATTACTCGGTCTTTGTTCAACTTGGCTTTTTGGCTGGAAAAGGGATTAATCCGAGAAAATGTGGCTTTTTCTCCGAAGTCATCCAGGGGTTGAACGGTAAAACTTTTATAGGGGTCAGGTGTAAACTGCGGCTCTGGATGGTGCTGGGTTTGGTTAGGTAAATATTGAAAAAAGCAACCGCGTTTGCCAAAGTAGTTGATTTGAGCAAAGAGTTGTTCCAATTCCGATAAGCGATTTGTTTCGCCGCAACACATCTGTAAGGTTCCTTCTAGATACACCCACTCTCGAAATACGAAACCATCTTGCATGGGTAATGTGGATCTAGTTTTATCGGCTTTATCCGTGGTTTGGTCATAGTAACGGAGTTTGTAGCCGTTGCGATTGACGACTAATTTTTCTGGCGGTTGGATATAAATCTGTAATGTTTTGATCCAGGTAAATTGGGCGTTAATCCAAGGTTCAAAATCGCGACTATGTAAGTGTCCTTTGGTTTCCAGTAATATCTTTAGCAATGCCATTTTAATCGCGTAGGGAGTGGGGACTAAATTTGACCGCGCTGCCATATTTGTGGCATCAGAACGCTTTAGGGAAAATAGACTGACGGGTTGATAGCTAACGGTTAGCCATAAGGGGTTATGGTTCATTGTTGATGGTTGATGGTTGATGGTTGATGGTTGATGGTTCATGGTTGATGGTTCATTGTTCATTGTTCATTGTTCATGGTTGATGGTTGATGGTTGATGGTTCATGGTTGATGGTTGATGGTTGATGGTT
>CAZHRQ010000284.1:0-2056 GCA_964535075.1 uncultured Rhodobacterales bacterium
GTGTTCACCATCTCCTGGGTCAATCCCGACGCCGAACTGGCGCAGAAGACCTTCGAGGACTACATGCGCGAGGGCGTGCTGGACGCCCTGTCCCAGGTGGAAGCCCGCACCGGCGAGCACGAGATCAACACCATCGGGTATTGCCTGGGCGGCACCCTGCTGGCGGCCACCCTGGCCTACATGAAGGCGCACGGCGACCACCGCATCACCAGCGCCACCTTCTTCACCACCCTGCTGGACTTCGAGAACGCCGGTGAACTGAAGGTGTTCATCGACGAGGAACAAGTGGCGGCCCTGGAGGAACGCATGAGCCGCACCGGGTATCTGGAGGGGGCGGACATGGCCACCACCTTCAACCTGCTGCGCTCCAACGACCTGATCTGGACCTTTGTGGTCAACAACTACCTGCTGGGTAAGGAGCCCTTCCCCTTCGACCTGCTGTTCTGGAACCAGGACAGCACCCGCATGCCGGCGGCCATGCACAGCTATTATCTGCGCAAGATGTACCTGGAAAACCGGCTGAAGGACCCAGGCGGGCTGACGCTGCTGGACACCCCCATCGACCTGCGGGATGTGGACTTGCCCGTCTATATGCTGTCCACCAAGGAGGACCACATCGCCCCGTGGTGTGCCACCTATGCCGCCACCCAGATGTTCCAGGGCCCCATGCGCTTCGTGCTGGCCGCCTCCGGCCATATCGCGGGCGTGATCAACCCGCCGGAAAAGAACAAGTACTGTTACTGGGTGCGGGAGGACGGGCCGCTGCCGGAACACTGGGAAGGTTTCCTGGAGGGCACCACCGAGCATCCCGGCTCCTGGTGGCCCGACTGGACCGGCTGGCTGGCCCAGTACAGCGGGGGCGACGTGCCCGCCCGCTCGGTGGAGGACGGCCTTGAGGACGCCCCGGGACGCTACGTGACCGTAGGATCGTGAGCGCTCCCCCGGTCCGCGCAAGGTGTGCTATGATGGCGGTCGGATAAGGAACCGGGTGGACCCTGGCCATGACTTTGTATGCCGTGGATACGCACAAGACCATCAAGCAACTTCAAGCGGCAGGCTTCAGCGATGCCCAAGCGGAAGTGGTCACCACCCTGTTCCTGGACACCTCCAGCGGGGATACGGCCCACTTGGCCACCAAGGACGATGTGGCCTCCCTGCGGTCCGATGTGGAACCGCTGCAAACAGAGCTGAGCAAAATACGGCAGGACCTGGGAACCCTGCGCACTGGCCAAGAGGGGATGCGCACGGAGCTGAAAACCCAGCGCACCGACCTGGAGGGGATGCGCACCGACCTGGGAACCCTGCGCACTGGCCAAGAGGAGATGCGCACGGACCTGGGAACCCTGCGCACCGACCTGGAGGGGATGCGCACGGACCTGGGAACCCTGCGCTCCGACCTGGAGGGGATGCGCACGGAGCTGAAAACCCAGCGCACCGACCTTGAAGGGATACGCACGGAGCTGAAGGCCCAGCGCACCGACCTGGAGGGGATGCGGGCGGCGCTGGAACAACTGCGGCTGGAAATGCAAGGCAGCATCGCCTTGCTCCGCCAGGAAACAGACACCCGGATAGAAAAAGCCAAAACCGATCTGATCAAATGGATGGTCCCCATGATCATCACCCAGGTTCTGGCCACCGTGGGGCTGATCAAGCTTCTGGGGTAGACGGGATCACCGCGACCGCCCCCGGCGCGGCCCCCGCTGTTTCTGATAGGCAGGAACCAAGTGCTGGCGGCCCGGACCGATGATGTCCGTGCGCCCCAGCCGTTTCAGGCAGTCCCGGATCAGGGGCCAGTTTTCCGGATCGTGATAGCGCAACAGGGCCTTGTGCAGCCGCCGCTGTTTCAGCCCCCGGGGCACGGCCACCCCCGGCTGGGCCCCCGGGCGGATGGGGTGCAGGGGATCGTGGCCGCTGTGATACATGGCGGTGGCCAGGGCCATGGGCGAGGGCAGGAAGGTCTGCACCTGATCGGGCCGGAACCGGTTGCGCTTCAGCCACAGGGCTAGAGCGTGTTGCGGGCTTTCTGATTCAGGATTCCCAAACGGCTTGATCCGTG
>CAZHRQ010000285.1:0-2030 GCA_964535075.1 uncultured Rhodobacterales bacterium
CATCTTGCTCGCTACATTGAGCATCTTGCTCGCTACATTGAGCATCTTGCTCGCTGCTAATACCCAATTTAAATGCATGACAAGGCTTAATATTTCTCTCAAGCCCACGCTGTAACGCTCATATCGGTCAGCATTGGGTTAGTGACGGACTACCTATGTGATCCTGATTAAGATAAATCTAAGTTAGTTTTATTAGCAATCTGATCCTGTACTCCCATCTTAATTTCTTGAGCTATCTTCGTGAATTTATCGAGGCTCTTGGGTTGAGATTGTACGGTATCCGCTATAGCTTGGACGCTTTTAGCAACCTCTGAGTCGGTTTGGGCGACTTCTTCTATATGTTTGGCGATGCGAGCCGCTTGATTGCCATTTAATGGCTCTTGCTCAGTTAGTTCTATCTCAGTTGCCGTTGTGGGAAATCTATCTTGAAGTAGATGCCATAATTTGTGCCGTTGTTCAAGCAACTGTCCTTCGATTGGTTCACCTGTTTTTTCTACAGCGTTTGTCAGTACCAAGGTAGCAATTGCTGGTTCTGTTAGTGAAGTGGATGTCATAAAGCATTATTATTGATAAACGGTTATACCTTAGCAAAGCATACCGAGGCAAGTTTATCGTCTATGGAAAGTTAGAGTTTGAGCAATACTGGCATTTCTACCACCAACATCGGGGTGCTATCTCCACTCCCAGAGACAAGCATCTCTCCTTCTGCGTAGAAGAAGCCCATAGCGCTTCTTTGCCTACGATTAAGTAGGTTGGTGGAAATTAGCGGGTGTCGGGGCTTACTGATAAACGTGCAAGATGTCAGGTTAACCTAACCCTTGAGTGGAGGCAAGTTTGTGCGTATAGGTCCATTGCTGGGATTATTCTTATTTATCCTCTCAGTTTACATTTTGTGGAAAATTAAAACGGTTATTTTGCTCGGCTTTGCTGCCGTAGTTTTTGCCACTACACTTAACCGTCTGGTGCGATTTCTGCTGCGCTTTCGGATCAAACGAGCTTTCGCTATTATTATCGCTGTGGCGTTTTGTCTCGGATTACTGAGTGGTTTTTTTGTCCTGATTGTACCACCATTTGTTGATCAATTTCAGCAATTAATCGATTTAGTTCCAATTGGATTACAACAAATTCCTCAATGGGCAAACTGGGTGAGAAATTTGGTTCCCGATGGAATTTTAGAGGATATTGGCGGTTTGAAGGTCTTTACCCAAAATCTGCGCTCATGGGCAACCCAACTCTTTGGCAACTTTTTTGATATATTCTACAGTTCAATTGGTCTAGCCTTGAATATGTTGCTAGTTGTGGTTGTAACCATTATGTTACTCGCCAATCCTGAACCCTACCGCCAAGGTTTTATCCTCCTCTTTCCTGCCTTTTATCGCCGTCGAGTTCAGGAGATTCTCGACGAATGTGAATATACCCTGGGAGGCTGGGCAGTTGGTATCCTGTTTAACATGACGGTAATTGCTATATTGAGTGGGCTTGGGTTATGGATTTTGCAGGTGCAATTGCCACTGGCGAATGGTTTGTTAGCGGGTATATTCACATTTATCCCCAATTTGGGTCCGACTTTAAGTGTAATTCCGCCCGTGGCATTGGCTTTACTTGATACGCCTTGGAAAGCTCTAGCTGTGGTGATTTTGTATATAGTAATTCAGCAAATTGAAAGTAACATTTTAACCCCGCTGGTTATGCAACAACAGGTATCTTTGCTGCCAGCGGTTACATTATTGTCTCAGATGGCTTTTGCTATATTTTTCGGCATCTTTGGTTTATTTCTGGCACTTCCCATTGTTGTCGTCGCTCAGGTTTGCTTAAAAGAAGTTTTAATCAAAGATATCCTAAACAAATGGGAATAGTTTGGGAGCATCCCATTTTGGAAAAAAGAAAAACCTTATTCGCGAGTTATTATCGCGAATTATGACTGTAATTAAATATGTTATTGCTCAGAGTCGAAAGAAATATCTAGTAAGCTATTATCTTGGTTGCGATCGCTCAGGGCAACTCGAAGCGCTTCAACATCAGTCGCTGTC
>CAZHRQ010000286.1:0-2029 GCA_964535075.1 uncultured Rhodobacterales bacterium
GGGATAGAGTCTTACACGCCGGATGTTGGGTTTAGATATTATAAGACCTATCTTGCTGAACATGACGTTGGAATCCCCCAACAAAAAACCATGCTTACAACTATTCGCAGACTAAATGCATTCTTTTCCAAAGAAGAATATGTGATTCAACAGAAACACCCTGTTGAATCCTTGCCTGAAGATTATGAACATGCTTTGAAATTATTTGAAGCCAAATGCCATGAACATGGCAACAAAGAGATCACCATTAAAAAAAAGAGTAGTTTCTTAAGGCGATTTCTGAAAGACTGTGCGGCACTTGGTTGCACCAGCATACAGAAATTGAGTTCCTCCCATGTAACAAAAGCATGCTTGAGAGTAAAAAACAAGGATTCTTGGGCAGTTATCAGAGAGTTCTTGAAGCTGATGAATGTCATAGGCATCAGTAAAGAGGACTTGTCTACTCTAGTACCACATTACAAGCAATCTTCTAAAGTCCCCGTTATTTATAGTGAGGACGAAATCTCGAAGATTGAAAAAGCCATTGATCGTTCTACGGATATAGGAAAGAGAGACTATGCGATGCTGCTCTTGGCTTCAAGGCTAGGCCTAAGATCCTGCGATATAGTAAACCTTACCCTTGATGATCTGGATTTTGACAATGACAAGTTGTGTTTTGTTCAACAAAAGACGGGTGAAGTTCTTGAAATGCCCTTGCTACCCGAAATAAAAGATGCCTTAGAATATTATATACGCAATGGTCGTCCGCAAACCTCAGAGAGAAGAGTTTTCATCCGACAGTATGCACCATATCAGAGTATTACTACTTCTGTATTACGATTCGAAACTTCAAGATATTTTCGTGGCGCTGGCATAGATATCACAGGAAAGAAACACGGGCCCCATACCTTCCGTTCCTCGTTAGCCAGTTCCATGGTCAACGATTCAATTCCTTATGAAGCAGTTAGAAATATTCTTGGGCATTCTGATCCGAGTACAATTAAGCATTACGCAAAACTGGATATAGAAATCCTACGCCAATGTGCCATTGAAGTGCCTCCACCCTCCGGTAAGTTCAAAGAATTTATTGATGGAGGTGGGCACATATGATTAAGTTTAATAGCATCTTGAAAAATGAACTCTATGACTTCCTGGCTCTGAGGGAGGCCTCTAAATGCAAAAGTACCTACGACCATGACAGATATCTGTTGAGGCGCTTTGATGAATACCTCTGTGCAATCTCCTGCGATAATAAAAATCTCACGGAAGAACAATTAGCTGGATGGGTACATACGCTATCCGGACATACTCGCACGATAGCAGATCAAGTAGTTTTAATCAGGATTTTTTTGAAGCAGCTTTGCAGCTATGGTATTCAAAGCTGCATACCCCCTGTACCGAAATGTCATGACGATTATATTCCATATATTTTCTCCGAAACAGAGTTGGACCGAATTTTTCATTTCGCAGATGCTTTGGAGAAAAGCAGAAAGGTACAGAAAAACACACTCATTCATGTGGAACAGCCCATGATACTGAGACTTATGTATGGATGTGGACTGCGAATAGGAGAGACGCTGTCCTTAAAAATGCAAGATGTTGATCTTGATACGGGTGTGCTGATCCTCAAGTGTACCAAAGGAAACAAACAAAGATTTGTGCCGATGCATCACTCTTTGACAGAAATTCTGGAGCATTACTGCATGGCTATGGGGTTAATTGGGTTTCCAGAAAGTTATCTCTTTCCTACTGCAGATCCTTCAGAACCTATAACTCCAAAAAATGCAATGCATAAGTTTAACAATCTTCTGGAACAAGCAGAGATATCACTGCCAAGTAGGAAGAAGAGTCAAAGAGGACCCTGTATGCATTGTCTTAGGCATGTTTATGTATTCAAGGCATTTGCCAATGCAGAAAGGGATGGACGTAGGATTGATGACACTGTTCCTTATCTTTCCATTTTTCTTGGACATGACAGTCTCAAAGAAACAGAAAAATATCTAAAATTCAGTAACGAACTATTTCCGGAAGCAATGGAACTATTCGGGCA
>CAZHRQ010000287.1:0-2027 GCA_964535075.1 uncultured Rhodobacterales bacterium
GGGTTGATCCGATTTGAACATCGAGAACGACATCGTTGTAATCGGCATCACCGAGATTCGGCAGGTCTTCAAACCCGACCCTTAAAACGCTGTCATCGTTCGGATCGACCAGACCGGAAACGGTATGTTCTTCGTTATCCGGATTAATCGCAGTGGAGGCGCCACGCTCGGTCGAATGGTAAACGGCTCCTTTAAGGATGGTTTGATCGGTGCCGTTTACAAGAACCAGAGAGATGTTCGCTGCGCTGTCGGTGACTTTAGCAAGACGTTCATCGGCCTCGCCCAGATTATAGACGAATTGAAGTTCGCCGTTCTCAAAATCGAGCCCGTCAAAGCCGTTATTCTTGCGGTCCCCATCGGAAATGATGAACGTGCCAAGCGTTCCATCAATCTCATATACGAACTGGTCAGCAGGATCGGGCAGTTTTGCCGCTTCCAGTTCCAAAGCCAGGGCCGCATTTTTAGCAGAAAAATTAGCGATCTTGGCTTCCAGCTTTTCGATCTGGTTTTCCTTTGCTTCTTTGCGGGTTTCCCATCTGCTGATTTTATTCAGCACTTTATCGGGATGTTTTGCCAGCCCATCGTCGAGCTTTTGCTGGGCTTCCGAGATTTTGCTGTCCATTTTGCTTACAAAATTTTCGTATTTCTCCACCCGGGTTTCCAGTTTGGCAATACGAACGTCATTTCGCTCGATTTTACGCTCCAGCCTCGAAATTTCTCTCTGATCCGGCAGGTGATCCTTAACGTTCTGATAGCCGAGTTCAACCGCGTGAATGGTTCCATCCGCGCCTATGGTATAAGCCCCCAGACTGTTATTGAATCCGGCCCCGGATTCCACAAGGGAAATGGTCGCCGTCGTCTGATAACCAATCGCCAGATCATCCTGGAAAATCGAGAGGTTCGCTGTGCCGGGCGGATTCAGATTTTCAATATCCGTACGCTCGATCAGTGTTGGAAACTGCAACACTTCTTCAAAATTATGCTCGATCAAGACGAGGTCGACAAACCCTGAATCGTCGCCGCCGGTGCCACCGAAGAGGACATCGTTACCGTCGCCGCCGCGCACGATATCGTTTCCGGCTCCGCCAAACACCTGATCATCTTCGCCGTCACCGTCCAGAGTGTCATTACCTTCATCGCCGTGGATAATATCGTCGCCGCCGCCGCCGCCAACTTTGTCGTCGCCTGTGCCGGCATATATGATGTCGTTGCCGATAAAATTGCTTATGGGTGTGTTATCATCCCCGAATAACGTATCGTTTCCGGAGCCTCCATAAATAATGTCATCGCCGTCCTGCCCGTTCATGAAATCATTGCCGGGGCCGCCGTCGATGTTATCATTACCGTCAGCACCGGCAATACTGTCCCCGTAGATATTACCCCAGAGAATATCATCGCCGTCACCGCCATTAATCAGGATCGGCTCCCCGTAATCGATTGTCGTACTGGCAAAATTAATGATATCGCCGTTGTCAAAGGCCTGAATAAATTCAATATCGAAAACTGTTTGTGCGCCGGTATCCAGATCCTCAAGAAACAGAGCGTCCCCGTCCGGTGTCATTTGCAACCGCTCAAAACCGGGCGCAGACCCCACATATGTAGAGTTGTTGACTCTCATTTCTTCGTCGATTTCCAGAACCTGGCCGCTATACGGATTGACCATAGTGATTGTCAGCGGTTTCAGATCGCCTTGAAATTGAAAAATAGATGGTGTTGACATTTTCTAACCCCTTGTCGTTTTGTGCGGATAAGTTTGTTCGTCCCTACCCACTAGTTTATGTTAAATGTTGTGTATATTTAGTAAAATTTAATTTAAGAAAAGGTTAAAAAACAAAGAATTTAAAATATTTTTTTATGGTATATAAATCAAAGGGTTAAGAAAAGCCAAATTTTGACTTTCTGTAAGCTGTTGATTTAACTATATAAAAAAACCCGTTAGGCGGCTTCGGATTGTGTCTTGTTTACAACAATCTCGATTTTTTTTCCTTGCAGCTCTGGTTCGCTGGTAAATCCCGTAGACGGTTTTT
>CAZHRQ010000288.1:0-2020 GCA_964535075.1 uncultured Rhodobacterales bacterium
CGCAGTGGGCGGCGTTGCTGGCCGATCCCACGGCCCGGCTGCACCTCTATGGCAAGGGCGAGAGCCGGCCGGGCCGCAAGATGGGGCACGTGACGCGGTTGTTGGCGTCGCCGTCGGGGGGCACATTCCCGTAGAGCGGATTCACGCGGTCATTGGGACCCGAAAACGGGTCCCAATGACCGCGATCGGCTCTAGAGACCTCACACCGGGGGTGAGATGTAGGGCTCGCCTTCCACGAACAGCCGGCAGTGATCAAACTGCAACCGCAAATCGCCGCAAATGGTCTCGTACAGGTCTTCCACCCCCAGCAGGCCATGCACGTGGCCGCTTTCATCCACCACCGGCAGGTGGCGGTAGCCCCGGACCTGCATCAGCTCTAGAGCGGCGTGAGGGGTCTGTTCGGGATGGATGGTGACCGGCTCGGGGGTCATGACCTCGGACAGGGGCGTGCTCTCGGCCGCCAATCCCCGCAGCAGCACCCGCACGGCCGCGTCGTGGTCGGTGAAGATGCCCTGCAAACGGCCATTCTCCGCCACCGCTACCGCCGACAGCCGACGCTGGCTCATGAGTGTGAGGGCCTGGGCCACCGTGGCGGTGGGGGCCATGAGGGGCGTGGGGTCGCAGGCGCGCAGGGCCGGCAGATCACGCAGTTGTTCGGCCAGAATCGTTTGTTCCACCATGATCGTATCCTCCATGGGCGCCCCATCCTTCGCCAGGAGGCGCCTTCGTGGCCGACCGTCGGCGCCGGCCTGAAAGCAGACAGGCGCGCTTGGTCTTCTGGAGATACGTGGGGAGACAAAAGGCGGCCGTGAAGGGGGGAGGCCCAAAAGCACATGCCGGGCCCCGAAAGGGCCCGGCATGGCGGCAAAAAACCGGAAACGAAGGCGGTCAGCCGTGGGTCAGGCTTTCCAGTTCCTCCTTGATACGCAGTTTCTGGCGCTTGAGATCATGCAAGGTTCGGTCATCGGGAAGGGGCCGGATACTTTCCTGATGAATGGCTTTTTCCAGCTCCGCATGTTTGACCTTCAGGGCCTCGATATGACCGTCCAGGCTCATCATGACCTCCATTGTTATGGACCCCTCGGAAGGGGGCGTCTTGCCCCGCTCGTTCGGGGTATCTGCCAACCTTTCGACTATAAAGCGGCTGGCACGGAAGCGCAATCATGGGACGGAAGGGAAACTTCTGGCGGGAATTACGCGTTGGGGTCTGATGGGAAAGGGGAAAAGAGGGGCGTCTCAGGCAAATCAGCCAAGCGTTGCAACCGGGCGAAGCTTTGGTCGCCGTCCAGGATATGGCCGATCAGCCAGTCGGTGAGGGCGCTTGCCATCCGGTCCAGGTCCAGGGTCTCAGGATCATGCTCCAGGTCCCGGTGCCACAATCCCACCTGGTGGGTGAACTGCTCGTGGGCGGCGGCATGGGCCACCAGGCCGTCATAGCCCGCCAGCTCCATGAGGTTTTCCTCGCGCTCGAAATGCTCGATCAGGAAATCGAACAGGCGCTGCACATGGGGAATGACGTGGGTGGTGGAATCGCCTTCGTGCACCACCACATGGATCTGATTGACCAGGGCCAACAGGACCTTGTGGTCATCGTCGATGCGTCGGATGCCCGTTTCATATTCGGGTCGCCAGAGCACGCCGGGAATGGCGCCCGTCTCAGGAGACTCGTCGGCCAGTTTGGGCGCCGGGGACCAGCTTCCCCCGCCATCGACGCCGCCAAAGAGGGGAGAGAGCCCCCAGGTTGGACGATTCATCTCCATGGACATTTCCCATTCCCCGTGGCTGCTCCTTACCTCGCCGGAGCGGGAGAGCGACCGGTTTTCATTTTTTTACCCCATAGCCGGGCGGGCGGCGGTACCCGTTCGCAGCAAGACGGCGGCCCCACAGCCCTCCCATCACCTTACAATTCGAGGCATCTTGTTTACACTTCTTTCGTATCATAGGGCGTTGGGTTGAGTCAGCCTCTAATACCAGCCGACCTCCCATTTGACTTCCTGGTCGGTCGGCTGGTCGGCCGCCA
>CAZHRQ010000289.1:0-680 GCA_964535075.1 uncultured Rhodobacterales bacterium
GCCGGCTATGTCTACGAGGCGGCGGAGGAGGCGGCCGCCGCCTTCGACGGCACCCGCGAGCGCTATGTGTACAGCCGGGTGGCCAATCCCACCGTGGCCCAGTTCGAACAGCGGCTGGCGGCGCTGGAAGGCGCGTCGGCGGCCCGAGCCACCGGGACGGGCATGGAGGCGATCTTCGCCACGCTCATGGCTGGACTCGGCCAAGGCAGCCGGGTGGTGGCCGCCCATGGCCTGTTCGGTTCCAGCCACCACCTGCTGACCCACGTGCTGCCCCGCTACGGCATCCACTGCGAGCGGGTGGCGGGTGCGGACCTCGATGCCTGGCGGGCCGCGCTGGCCACGCCGGTGGATCTGGTGCTGGTGGAAACGCCCTCCAACCCCGGCCTGGAATTGGTGGACATCGCCGAAGTGGCGGCCCTCACCCATGCCGCCGGCGGCCGCTTGGTGGTGGACAACGCCTTCGCCACCCCCGTGCTCCAGCAGCCCCTGACCTTGGGCGCTGATCTGGTGGTGCACTCGGCCACCAAGTTCATTGATGGCCAGGGGCGCTGTCTGGGCGGTGTGGTGGCCGGCGACGACGCCTTTATCCAGGACACCTTGCTGCCCTTCTGCCGCCATGCCGGCATCACCCTCAGCCCCTTCAATGCCTGGGTGATGCTGAAGGGGCTGGAGACCCTGCC
>CAZHRQ010000289.1:690-2018 GCA_964535075.1 uncultured Rhodobacterales bacterium
ACGCCCTGTTCCTGGCCCAGGCCCTGGCCGAGCGCCTGCCGGGACGGGTACGGCATCCCGGCCTGCCCGACCACCCCCAGGCCGCCCTAGCCCAGCACCAGATGCGGGCCGGCGGCGGGCTTCTCACCCTCGACCTGCCCGGTGGCCAAGCCGCGGCCTTCCGCTTCCTCAATGCGCTGACCCTGGTGGACATCTCCAATAATCTGGGCGACGCCAAAACCCTGGCCTGTCACCCGGCCACCACCACCCACCAGAAATTGTCCCCCGCCGAGCAGGCCCTGGCGGGGGTGTCCGAAGGGCTGGTGCGCCTTTCCGTGGGCCTGGAAGACCGCCAGGACCTGTGGGCGGACCTGGAAAACGCCCTCCATTCCGCCCTGGGGTGAAAGCCACGGGCAACGCCACGTTGACGGTTGGCGCCGGCGGCGGCCTGCGTTACCCTGTTACACAAGAATGTGTTAAGCATTTGGCCCCATCACCGCACGGGCCGGGACGGCAGGTGCGTCCCGGTTCGGCGGGCAGGGGCCGACGACGCGGGTCTCATCAAGGGAATCCGGACGCTCAGGGCGACCGGGTTGTCGATTGTGCAAGCGGGGCAGACTTCACGTGAGTATGGGGTACGGCAACAGCAGCATCATGGCACCCTGCCGGGTCATGCTCTTGGCCCTGGCGGCGTTGCTGCTGTCGGGCGCCGGCGAGGCCGTGGCGCAGATCGTCATCGGCGGGGACTCCCGCAGTGGCCATCCCAGCGTGGTGGTGGACCGCCGGGCCCTGGACGCCCTGGGACCGGGCTCCAGCTTTGTGCAGCCTCGACGGCCGGCACCGCCGCCGGCCCGCGCCCCTCAAAGCGCGTTCCTGCTGAAAGGTCCCTCGGCCCCGGCGGCCAAGCCGGAACCCCGGGTGCGCATGCGGGTGGCCACACCGCCCCGCCAGACCGCCCGGCCGACACGCAAGGCCACCCCCCCTGCCCGCACCAAGGCCACCCCGTCGGTCACCGCCCGCCCTGTGGCCCCTAGCGCAGGTCAGGTCGCGCCCCACTCTGAGACCCAACCTCAACCCGAGACTCAGACGGCGGCCGTCACGCCTAGTGCCCCCGTTTCTCCGGCAACAGATGAGCCAACCCCCACGCCCGAGGAGTCCCCGGCAGCGGAAACCTCGTCCCCCGAAGAGCCCACGGAAGACCTGACCGAGGCAACCGCCGAGACTTCGGCCGACCCCCAAACGCCCCAAGAAGCCGCCCCCGAACAGGCCGACCCCGAACAGGCCGACCCCGAACAGGCCGCCCCCGAACAGGCCGCAGAGGCGGTGACGGACTCGCCCGACGCCGAGAC
>CAZHRQ010000290.1:0-1983 GCA_964535075.1 uncultured Rhodobacterales bacterium
TCAGCCTGACCGGCATGGGAGCCGTTGGTGGCGGGTTTTGGGGCATGCTGATTGGCATGCTGTTTCTCAACCCACTGCTGGGCGCGGCTGTGGGGGCGGGCGCGGGCGCACTGTCTGGCAAGTTGACGGACATCGGGGTGGATGACAATTTCATGAAGGAATTGGCCTCGCACTTCCAGCCTGGATGCGCGGCGATTTTCGTACTGGTGCGCAAGGCGACCACGGACAAGGTGTTGGAGGGATTGCAGCCTTTCCATGGGAAAGGCAAGGTGCTGCGCACCTCCTTGACCAAGGACGAAGAGGCCGATTTACGCAAGGTGATTGAAAGCACCGATTAGTCGGTGGCGAGACCGTCCGGCTCCCAGCCCATCAGCCGGCTGGGCGCTGCTCCCGAGCCTATTCGAACAGATCTCCAAAGGCTTTGGCGAAGCCTTTGTAAGCATCCCAGCCGTCCTTGTCCATCACCTGATCAATCACCCAACGGTTTTCGTCCTTCTCGCCCATCAGCGTCTGGATCTCAAAGCCGAGATGGCGCAGAAAGGCATAGCTTGGACCTTGGTCGCTCAGTTCAAAATCCGCATACTCTCCGGATCGGGTGTTCAGGCGCTCGACAAACGGCTGGCCGTAATCGCCGGGGCCAAGTAGGTCGGTGCTGTTATCCTGCAAGTGTTCAATGCATTTCTTGGCAAAGCCGGTGATCAGTGCCCGACGGTCGTCATCGGCAAAGCGCCCAAAGGCCAAGCGGTCGGCAATCTGGATAAGAAACACCAGATACTCCTGAATGACCTCCAGGCGTTGCGCATCATCGCGATAGACGAAACGCTCGCAGTGCAGGTTAATGGCTTTATCCACGGCGATGCGCCAAGCGATGAACGCTAGCGCCGAGCCAATTTCCGCCAGCGAGCGAGCGTTTTCGTCGTTCCACCAGTGACTTTTAATGCGTAGTGCCACACCAGACTCCCTTGTTTTTCAGTTTCAGTCGCCATGATCCAAACAGATCAGCATCCACGAATGAATTCGCTCACCGCCGAGCGCGGTCTCCCACCCCTGCCGAGCCTGCGCGAAGTCAAGCCGGGCAGCTTTGTGTTCGAGCGCCGGCACGCCCTGCCGCCGGTCTTCTGCGACGAGATGATCGCGCGCTTCGAGGCCAATCCCGCGCAGCAGTATGAGGGCCGCATTGGACAAATTCAGGAGCAGGACCGCAGCATCAAGCAAACCATGGATCTGGTGGTCAGCAATAAGGACGGCTGGAAAGACGCCGACCAGATGTTCTTCCACTCCCTGGCTAGTGCACTGAACGAGTTTCGCGAGACCTTTCCCTTTTTCAAAGGCCCTTTCAAGGACATGGGGTATCAAATTCAGCGCTATCGCCCCGGCGAGTTTTACCACTGGCACATCGATGGCGGCAGTCATGAGTTTAGCCAGCGCCAACTCGTGGCGCTGTGGTACTTAAACGAGGTGCCAGGCCCGGGCGGGGAAACACAATTTCTCTACCAGGACGTCAGCGTGCGTCCAGAACAAGGCAAGCTGGTGCTCTTTCCGCCCTTTTGGACCCATGAACATCGCGCGGCGCGGCTTGAAGCTGGAGTGAAATACATCGCGACCACTTGGGTGGTGTTCGCATGACCCCATCGCCCGAGCCGCAGCCATCACTGCTTGCCATCATCGAGCTGGGCGGCTATCCGAACTTCATCGGGTTATATCAGCGTCTGGGTTTCGACCCCGAAGTCGTCAATTCCCAGCGCAAGGCGCAGGCGGCGTTAAAACGTCGGATGCCAGAGGTTATCGTCGCCGAGTATAACTTTCAGTCCGACTTCCGCGACCGCACCAGCAATCTTGAGACCCTGATGGCCCGCTTGCAACACCATCCGCAAGTGAAGCTGATCTGTTTTTTCCAAAGCGAGCACCAGCACAAGCTCGAACAACTCAGGCAGCGTTTTCCGGTCTTTGCCGCCTTGCCACTACCCGTCACGCATCAGCAGC
>CAZHRQ010000291.1:0-1981 GCA_964535075.1 uncultured Rhodobacterales bacterium
GTTGTCTTTTGTAATGAGTTCAACATCGCCCTGGATTTTTCTAAAGCTTTAAAAGTAATTTTAGCAGAAAATATTGATTATTCAACAAGTATTGCTATTGGACAAGTGAGCTATTTACAGGATATCAGCAAATCATACAAGACAGCAATAGAAAGGTTAAAACAAAGATTTTTTTCAGGAACTGACTCAATAATAACTGACAATTTTGTAGATAAGAGTATAAATGAAGATTATTCCTTTTCCAATAATTTTGAAAAAAAGATTATAAAAACCATTAGATTTGGAGATGAAAAATCATTTAGGGTAATATTAAATGATTTTATTAAATATTTGATAGAATCTAATTTAACACTAAACTCCTGGCATCAGTTCTGTTTTTACATTTACGAAACTGCTTTTTCTATTTTACAAGAATTAAATATCCAAACTAAAGCTCTGAAGAGTCCTATTGAAATAAGCAATGAAATTATTTCTCTTTCAACTACAAATGATATTATTTTTTGGCTTGAAAGTAATGTCAAAAAAATTATAGATGTAATTAAAGAAAAAGGCTCTGGACACTCCATCGTTATTAAAAAAGTTTTAAGCTATATTGAAGAATTTTTTGATCAGGATTTATCCCTTGATATTTTAGCGGATAATATCTGTCTAAGCCCAAATTATTTATCCCATTTGATTAAACAGGAAACTAATAAATCATTTCTAGAACATTTAACAGAGCGAAGAATAAAAGAAGCAAAATTTTTACTTAAGGATTCAATGCTTAATATATCAGAAATTTCATATAAAATAGGTTTTAAAAATCCGAGATATTTTAGCGAAGTTTTCCATAAAAATGAAGGTCTCACTCCTACTCAATATAGGAAGTGTTTATAATTTCACAAAAAAGGGGGCGTTTCCGTCGCCCGCTCAGGCGGGGGCAATATGTTATAAAATTATTTTATGTTGTTTTTTAATTATCTAGTATAATTCTCACCAGATCATCTAATGATAATTTCTTAATTTAACTGCTGTTTCATACATGGTTGCTACATTCTCTGGAGGACAATTTGATTGGATATTATGAATCGATGCGAAAACATACCCTCCACCCGGTGCTAAATCCTCAATTCTTTTCGCAACCTCGAGCTCGACATCTTTCTTGCTTCCTTTCAATAAAACATCCGTATTGCATCCTCCACCCCAAAAACAAATTCTATCACCAAATTCTTTTTTAAGTGATTTCGAATCCATACCTTCAGCATTTAATTGTACCGGATTTAATATATCAATTCCGGACTCAATAAAATCCTTAATTGCCCAATGTACATCACCACAAGAATGGAAATACACCTTTGCATTTGTTTTTTCTTTAATACTAGCTATTAATTCAATATGCCGAGGTTTTAATTTATCTCTGTAAATCTCAGGATTAAACAAAGGACCTCTTTGCCCTCCTAAATCATCACCTATCTGAACGACATCAACTAGATCTCCAACTTCCTCCAACATGTTATTCCAAAATTCTTTATTCCACCATAGAAATTTATCCCAGAATTTTTCAACAAAATTGATATTCAAACCAATATCCACATAGGCTTGTTCGAATCCTCGCTGCAGCCAAAGATTTTCCCATAAGCCCCAACTTGCTGAGAATAAAATGATTGCCTTATCAGTGTTTGCTCTTAAATTAATTACTTCATCCCTTAATCCATCAACTCTCGCTTTGTCACATGGATCAGGCCAATTATAGGTTTCTAAATCTTCAAGAGAAAAATCGCTCATAACATTTGTTTTAATATCATAGTAATAACCATCTTGCGGTTTTATATATGTATTTCCCCATTCATCATTAATTTCACCGTTTTGTGGTACAAAATTTTGGATTCCGTTTGAGGCAGGCCTCGGATAAACTCCTATTATATCTGCCTGATATTTTTTTATTAGTCTTTCATCTGGATAAACAATCTGTTGTACTATTTCTTGTACAGGAGCTTCATAG
>CAZHRQ010000292.1:0-1972 GCA_964535075.1 uncultured Rhodobacterales bacterium
TTCCATGGGGGAGACCAGAGGATGCGGGAGCTTTTTGTTCCATGGGGGAGACCAGCGGATGCGGGAGCTTTTATTGCACGGGGATGCGAGGGGGATCGACAATGTACCGCATAGCAGAGCAAAATGCTGTATTGGCGGGTAAGCATATCTGAGTGGCTAAACCCGCCCCTACATAATTTATTACTTTTGACTATTGGCTTTTTATGACGACTACTTCAAACTTCCCCATCGCATCAGCAACCACTGAGTTGTAGGTTGGGTTTCGACTTCGCTTAACCCAACAAAACCAAAGGCTAAAGCCATTACTACGAACTGTGTCACGCCCCGACAATTGAATCAGGGCGGGTTTTGTTGATATGTTATAAGTTAGGGCGGGTTTTGTTGTTCATTTATTGATGACAAGTCCTTTGAGTGGCTAAACCCGCCCCTACATAATTTATTTCTTTTGACTGTTGGCTTTTTATGACGACTACTTCAAACTCCCCTATCCCATCAGCAACCACTGAGTTTTACAGTTGGCGTAATTATCGTTGTGCTTACGACTATTATCAGCCGAATCAGGCTAGCGATACGCCATTAGTGTTACTGCATCCGATTGGCGTCGGCTTATCCCGTTGGTTTTGGCATCGCTTTTGCAAAGAGTGGTATCAAGTGGGATATTCTCAACCCATTTATAATCCTGACTTACTCGGATGTGGTGACAGTGATATGCCCCATGTTGCTTATCATCCTACAGATTGGGCGCAGCAGTTAAATTATTTTTTACAGACTATTGTCAAAAAACCCGCCATTATAGTAGTACAGGGTGCAGAATTGCCCGTAGCCCTTTCTCTCGTCCAGTTGCCAGATGCATCAAATTATGTCAAAGGATTGGTATTGTCGGGTCCACCGTCTTGGGCTGTAATGACTCAGGAAACCTCTACGTTGAAGCACAAACTTGCCTGGAATCTGTTTGATTCGCCTTTTGGTCGTCTATTCTATCGCTACGCCCGTCGCCGTCAATTTTTGCGTTCGTTTTCCTCAAAGCAGTTATTTGCTGAACCAGACGATATTGATGAACAATGGTTAGACAGTCTGCAAAAGGGTGCTGCTGATACCGCTAGTCGCCATGCTGTTTTTTCGTTCCTATCTGGGTTCTGGCGACAAGACTATCAACAGGTTATTGCTTCCATTCAGCAACCGACATTTATGGTAGTAGGCGAAGAAGCCAGCAGTATCAGTCGCGAGGGTAAATTGGAAACACCAGAGCAACGCTTAGATTACTATATCAAGCATTTGCCTCAAGGTCAGGGGTGTAAAATTCCGGGTCGAAATGTTTTACCTTATGAGTCAACGGCTGCTTTTGTCTCTGTTGTTGCCGATTGGATTAAGCAACAGTAAAGATATAAGTTAATGATTGTTAGAAAAAAACATTTATAGAAAAAGAAAATATTAATTTTTTTGTGGGGGCGCAAGGCTTGCGCCCTCCAATACATTATACCATCCAGGTTAGCCATTCCCTTTATAATTGAGTCCGCGCAGGCAAACTGCGTTTTTATAGTTTCGCGATTTCCAATCGTCAGGGTAAAAAAGGGAGGTTGCTGAATAGAGTTTAACGATTCCTTTGGTTTCTATCAACTACAGTTGCGGCACTTACAATTGCCCAAATCCATACAATCAAATATATTGGAATACCAATAATAGCTCCAAATACCGTAAAACCAAGTGCAATAGCAAAGATTGCTAGTACGATCTGAATTATTCCTTGTACTACTTTTCCTACAATTAAAGTGCCTACTCCAGGCAGAAAAATATTGACAATTATTCCTAATACTTTCATTCGTAACTCCCTGATTATAAATTTTATGGTTCAACTTAAATGACAATCAATAAAATTTAAAGCTTTTTCTCGCCCAAAACCTTACGTAGAGCCTTGATAGCATTATCAAGTCCTGTTTCAACAATAGTCCCAGTGCCACCTGCATACTTAAGT
>CAZHRQ010000293.1:0-1716 GCA_964535075.1 uncultured Rhodobacterales bacterium
CGATAATGATGACGTTCGATGGAGACGCTATCGACGTGGACCCTATAGACATCGGCGGAGAGTTTCATTACCTGATTGTTGACCTTAACGGCGACAAGGATACAATTAAGATCTTGCAGATGCTGAACCGGGCGTATCCTTTCCCGGAAGATGAAATGAAACATCAGTGGATGCACGCATATTTTAATAAGGACAACAAGTCTATCGTTCGGACCGCTAAGCTTTATCTGGGCATAGGAGAGACAACGTTGTTAGGCGATTTAATGTTTGAGGCGCAAAAAAGATTTGACCAATTGGTGGCACCTATGTGTTGGGGAGAGCTGCAGGCACCCCTCCTCCACGAAGTAATTTGCAACCGAGTTTTTACCGATCATATCTACGGGGGTAAGGGTGTCGGTTCACAAGGTGACGGGACGGCACAGTTTTTGTGCAGGAGTGAAGAGGCGAGGATGATCGTCGGGAGTATCCTGTGGGATAAGTTCGGCATGGTCTCATATCCAATGACGATAGGAGCGAAAGTATGAGCAGGCAAAATAAAGCGCTCTGTGGCGCTGTGTTGGGATTATTCATTTCAAATATGTGGTGGGGGCAGCCGTTCGGGATTGTCCACGAGATAGGGCATATTATGACGGGTGGGGGAGGGATCTTTCTTGATATAAACCATGTGGCCGTACGAAATGGGACTGTGTTTTGTGCGTTCTCCGGGTTTGGGTCTCAGTTTATTGTTTTTCTGCTTGTAGGATATTATCTCATTATCAAAGAAAAGCCGTTTATCGGATGGTTCTGTTTTGCAGGTTCCTTCTCCGCAATATGGCGTATGTTCATCAGTTCCGATTATACGTTCATAAAGACCAATGCGAACCAATATATCTTTGCCCCTCTTTGGATACTAATACTTTCCGGTGTCGGATTGGTTTTTGTCATCAAAGTCATTATTTATTATAAGGCGCACAAAGAACCGGAACCAGATTATAGCGACTTTCTCCCGACGAAGAAAGTGGAAACGCCGACCGTGAGGAGACGTAAACAGGCAGCCAGCAGCGATCCGGATGTCGAAACGGTGAGGAAAGCTTTCCAGGGTGAATTAGTATGAACTGGATAAAACGCACCTTACAGAACGCATACCTAAAATTAAATGATGAAGAGGTACAATCATGGCGCGAGATGAAGCAAGAAGCGCTTAGGGAGATAGACAAAATGAAACTCGCGGGTTGGAGCAAAAGAGAAGTGATGCAATTATATTGGGCAGACCTCTTTTATTCTGGCGAAGCCCAGTATATGGGGTTGTATCAAGCCTGGATCGAGGAGGTCTTTAAGTGATAACTGCACTGATTAAGATATTAGCCATTTATCGGGAAAGAAATGGTCAGCCTGTCACAAGGATAATTTTAGGGCGTAAACAATGGGAAGAACATGATCGATGAGATCAAGTTTAGATAAATAGTACCGGGGAGGGGAACTATTTGACAGGTGAGCAGTTTTATGAGCTTTTTGCAACGAGACTTAAACTAAGGAAACAGATTCGTGATCGTGCTTGTCGTCGTGCAAGGGGGAATTATCATGACATTGAGGATTACTGTTCCTGGGCCTGGGCGACAATTTTAGAAGCACCGTCGAATAAAACAAACGAATATTACTATGAAATCGCGTACAAAGCAATTGAGAGCGCGTACTGGAAGAATTACGTCCATTGGCGGGCGGTGAGGGAAATCGTAA
>CAZHRQ010000293.1:1726-1962 GCA_964535075.1 uncultured Rhodobacterales bacterium
ATTTTATTGCAGTAAAATTAGGAGATGGTTTTTCCGTAACTGTTAGAGATATTAGACATACAACTATATATATGAAGGGTTTTTAGGATTAGGCATAACCGGCGGGGATGCTAATCGCTCTCGTCGGTTTTTTTGTAGGACGGTAAGAATGAAGAACAGTACGCTGACATCATGGCAAGAAAAGAACTCGGTCCAGAAGGCGCAAGACATGGGATCGTGGTTTGCCAAAAAAGGAG
>CAZHRQ010000294.1:0-1957 GCA_964535075.1 uncultured Rhodobacterales bacterium
GCGGCCTCGACGGCAATGCGTCCAGCCCGAAGGCGCTGCAGGCCAAGGACGGCTGCCGCAACCTGGCGGAAAAGGCCTGCGAGATTTTGGGCATTTGAGGGGGCGCCCGCCCGATTTTCAGGACTAACGCCGATGCTCGATGAAGAAACCAGACAGCTACTTGAAGAGCGCAATTTCCAGGCGCTCTTCGAGAAGGGGCCTGACGTCTGGAACGAGGCGACGAACGACGAGAACTTAACGGGGTACGGTGGTAATCTTCGAATAAATCTTGCCAGAGCAGAAGCGGTTGTTTCGGACTACATTTTTTCAAGAACCATTAAATTTGAAAATAAAAAGCAAAACCAAATAATTAACGGTTGTCATTTCGAGGAAAGTATTTTATTCGTCGGGTGCGATTTTATTGATATTTCTGACATAAGTAAGAATTTTTTCTCTTATGGTATAATGATGCTTAAATGCAATTTTCTCGGTTTATGTATTGATAGCCTGCCCGCCAGGGAAATTCATGTTGAGGATTCGATAGTGAATGACTTGTGGGCCTTCAAAGACGTTGCGTCGGAGAGGAGCGGGGAGAAAGAATATTGCTGTATCAGTTTTGCTAGATCAAAGATTGAGCAAATTGGGTTTGAGGGTGCGTCCATAGGGAACAAAGTCAAAATATTAGATAATGTAGATGGGTGTAAGAATCTTGTTATAAGAGACTGCAAACTGCAGAATTTGCTTAACATATCCGATATGAAGGTTGACGGAATTTTTGATTTTCAAAAAAATATTGTAAACGTTAACCCATTATTCTATGGCATTGAAGTAAGTGGCGTATTTGGTGGTGTTTCTGGCAACAGAATAGATGCGAGTCCAGAGGAGTCGGCCGTCGAAACATATCGATTTCTTAGGAGTTTGGCTTCCTTGCACCAAGACTATCAAGCGGAGATGAATTTTTCCGCGGTTGAGATGCGTTGTATGCGTCGTGGAAGATTACAAAAAGGTGGCATTGAAAACATATTTCTAGTTGTTGTTTCCTTGGTGTATGAATTTTCTTCTGAATTTGGCCAGAGTGTTGCGCGTCCATTTATTATTATGGTTGGGCTTGTTCTCGTGAGTGCGGCCGGGATTTCGGCCTTTGGCGCATCAGATCAAAACTTTGCCTACGGCTTTATTGTAGCGGTTGCTAGCGCCCTTCCATTTGTTGGTCAATCCCGGTTCGGGTTTCAGAACGCGATTGAGAGGCTCTGCGCGGTCAGTCCGGGTTCGGCCGACCTCGACCCGTCGTGCGCGAACTGGGTCTATGGCATCAGCGTCGTCGAGGGGCTTCTGTCCCTCATTCTCATCTTCCTGATCGGTCTCGGGCTGCGAAACCAGTTCCGGATCAAATAGGGGGCGCCCGCCGCCCCCTTTGCCGTCTTCCCGCCCCTCAGCAGGCCGGGATGGTGATCCCGAAGAGCGGGGTTGCGGTGTTCATGTATTGCTGCCAGTTGGCCGGCCCGGACGTGCCCGCGCTCAGATAGTAGCAGACCCGTCCGAAGGCTTCCGACAGGCTGAAGCCCACCATGGTGCACTGGGAAAGACCGGCCCTGTCGCCCGAGCGGGCGAGGGCGAAAACGCCGGGGCTCACCTGACAGGAATAGATATAGTCCGCCTGCGCGACCTGGAACGCGCCTTCCGGCAGGGGGCTGGCAGGCAGGGTGGTGCCCGGCAGGGTGTCGGCGGTCGCCGGGGCGAGGGCCGTCGCGGCGGCAAGCGAAACACCAAGGCAGAGCGCGGGAAGCATCCGTTTCATCGTCTCGTTCCTCCATCGGGAAGCGGCATGGGATCGATGACGGCAAGCTCGCACGGGGCCCGGCCGCCCGCTATTGGGACGAATGCCGAGCCGCTAGGCACATTTGACAGGGGCCCGCTATCCGCGCCGCGAGCCGTGGCGTGCTGGGGGCCGCCTAGCCCCGCAGATCCTTCGGCGACC
>CAZHRQ010000295.1:0-1948 GCA_964535075.1 uncultured Rhodobacterales bacterium
TGGTGCGCCAGGCATGGCGCGTAGCGCCGTGACTGGCGCTGTCCGGACCGCTGTGGTGGCGGTTCGGGCGACTTGGGGGTGGAAGTCCCCTGCGGACCCTGGTGACGGGAACCGCTAGCCGAACAGCAAGGGCGTCGTCGCGAGGCGGGGTCTGAAGGAAGCTGTAAGCAAAGTCCTGGCCCGACGAACAGGAACCGCATACGAGGCGCCGAGACCCTGGGCGAGGGGGCCAGAAGACCCGAAGCCCGATGTCACCCGGAGGGGCTTGGCGTATATGCGGCGGGTATGTGGGACGAAGGTCGCGCGTCTTACCCTGGGAGGCCTGTCGCCTTGCCCCTGATTTCAGGTGTGCACCCGGCGCCGAGAGGCGTCGGCATGGGGCGGCAGGAGTCAGCAGAGGCCATAGGAGCCGGTCTGACCCGCCGGCAAAGGGCCGAACATGAAGACCCGGAACGGAGCCTTGGGCCTCGATGACCCCTGAAGACACAGCAACGCGGGCCGGGATGCCCGCTCCCCACCCGGAGGGTCGCGGCCGGAAGCCGCGAGAGCAGGGGCCGGGCGTGTCGGGGGTTGCGGCGGCCCGGGGGACCTCCCGACCGGACGCGGTGTCCGGGCTGATGGACGCGGTTGTCAACCGGGAGAACATGTGGGCGGCCTACCGGCGGGTGGTCTCCAACAAGGGCGCGGCGGGCGTGGATGGCATGACCGTCGCGGACCTGGGAGAGCACCTGAAGGTCCATTGGCCGGCCATCAAGGAGGATCTGCTGGCCGGCCGTTACCAGCCGGCGGCGGTGCGCAAGGTGGAGATCCCGAAGCCGAACGGCGGCGGGATGCGCCTCCTGGGCATCCCGACGGTGGTGGATCGGCTGATCCAGCAGGCGCTGCATCAGGTGCTGATGCCGCTGTTCGATCCGGATTTCTCGGAGTCGTCGTTCGGGTTCCGGCCCGGGCGGAGTGCCCATCAGGCCCTTATGGCGGCGCGCGGCCATGTGGCGGCGGGCCGGCGCTGGGTGGTGGACATGGACCTCGAGAAGTTCTTCGACCGGGTGAACCACGACGTGCTGATGGCACGGGTGGCGCGCCGGGTCGATGACACGCGGGTTCTGGCTCTGATCGGCCGGTACCTGCGGGCCGGATTGATGGACGGCGGGGTGATCTCGCAGCGGACGGAGGGCACGCCCCAGGGTGGCCCGCTGTCGCCGCTGCTGTCGAACGTCCTGCTGGACGACCTGGACAAGGAACTTGAGCGGCGCGGCCACGCCTTCGTCCGCTATGCCGACGACTGCAACATCTATGTGCGGTCGCGGGCGGCGGGCGAGCGGGTGCTGGCTTCGCTGACCCGGTTCCTGTCCCAGCGGCTGAGGCTGACGGTCAACGCGGCGAAGAGCGCCGTGGACCGTCCGTGGAAACGGACCTTCCTGGGCTACACCATGACCCATCACCACGCCCCGCGCCTGAAGGCGGCGGGACCATCGGTGAAACGGTTCAAGGCCGCGCTCAGGGATGTGTTCCGGCGGGGCCGGGGGCGGTCCATCGGCCGGCTCATCGACGACCTGACCCCGAAACTGCGCGGCTGGATGGCGTATTTCCGGTTGGCGCAGGCGAAGGGCGTTTTCGAAGAGCTGGACCAGTGGCTGCGCCGAAAACTGCGCGTCGTGCTCTGGCGCCAGTGGAAACGGCCGCGCACCCGTGCCCATAAGCTCATGCAGCGCGGACTGGCACCCGACCGGGCATGGCAATCCGCCATGAACGGGCGTGGCCCCTGGTGGAACGCCGGGGCCAGCCACATGAACCAGGCGGTGCCGACCTCCGTCTTCCGATCTCTTGGTCTGATCCCGCTCATCGACCACTGGCGCCGTTTCCAGAGGTCTGCATGAACCGCCGTGTACGGAACCGTACGCACGGTGGTGTGGGAGGAGGGGAGCCGAGAGGCCCCCTCCTACCCGAT
>CAZHRQ010000296.1:0-1936 GCA_964535075.1 uncultured Rhodobacterales bacterium
AGAGCTTGAATCACATCCTGTGTCCGACGCAAAGCCCCTTTTTGCTAAAATGAGAACTGCTGCCGCTTGATCCCCGTTCTTGACCCCGTTGCCGCTTACCCGCACCCTCGCCCCCATCAGTTCGCCATGGAGAGGGAACGCCTCATGGAACGACGGCCACTGGGAACCACGGGGCTTGAGGTCAGCGTTCTATCGCTGGGAACCATGACCTTTGGCCAACAGAACACGGAAGCCGAAGCCCATGCCCAGCTTGACCGGGCGGTGGCGCGGGGCGTGAACTTTCTGGACACGGCGGAGATGTATCCCGTGCCGCCGCAGGCGGAAACCCAGGGACGCACAGAGGCTTATATCGGGTCTTGGCTTAGGGAACGGAAAAGCCGGGAGGGACTGGTCATCGCCAGCAAGGTGACGGGTCGCTCCCGCAACTTCGGTTACCTGGAACGCGGCGACGAAACCCGTCTCAATGCCGCCCACATCCGCCCGGCCGTGGAGGGCAGCCTGCGACGCCTGGGCATCGATACCTTGGACCTCTACTACACCCATTGGCCGGAGCGAAACGTCAACATTTTTGGCATCCTGGGCTTTCCGGCCCACGTGCCCGAAACGGACCCGGTTCCCCTGTTGGAAACCATGCAGGTGATGGCCGAGCTGATCCGGGAAGGTAAAATCCGCCATTGGGCCGTTTCCAATGACACACCCTGGGGCGTGATGACCGCCTTGCATCTGGCGGACAAGCATGGCTTGCCCCGACCACAGGCGGTTCAGAATCCCTATAGCCTGCTCAATCGCAGCTACGACATTGGCTTGGCGGAGGTATCCTGGCGGGAACAGGTGGGGCTGTGTGCCTATTCGGTTCTGGGCATGGGGATGCTCACGGGCAAGTATCGCCACGGCGCTCGCCCGGCCGATGCCCGCCTGACCCTGTTTGATCGCTTCCGCCGTTATTCCGGGTCCGAGGCGGTGGCCGCCGCGGAGGCCTGTTGTACCCTGGCAGAGCGGCATGGGCTGACCCCCACCGCCCTGGCCCTGGCCTTCGTCCGCCAGCAGCCTTATGTCACCAGTATCATTCTAGGCGCCACCAACCTCGCGCAACTGGACGAGAACCTGGACAGTGCCGACGTTGTTCTATCGCCCGACGTCCTGGCCGAGGTGGAGGCCCTGTTCCGCCGCTTCCCGTGCCCAGCACCCTAGAGCGGATCGCACCCAATCCGGTTCACATCGTGAACCCGATTGACCGCGATCCACTCTCAGAACTCTTGCAAGGTTGCCATGATCCGCCTGTTTCTCGGTTTATCCCTTTCCCAGGCTTTGCGCGACTCCCTGGCCACCCTCCAGTCGGGCGTGCCGGACGTGCGGTGGGTGGCGATGGAAAACCTGCACCTGACCCTGCGCTTTCTGGGCGATCTGCACGAGGATCAGGCCGAAGACCTGATGGCGGCCATGGAGGGCTTTTCCGCCCCGGCCTTCACCCTCCAGGTCAAGGGCACCGGGACCTTCCAGCGCGGTCAGCGGGTGCCCCATGCACTGTGGGCGGGCGTGGAAGAGCATCCCGCCCTGACCCTGGTCCAGAAACGGACCGAGGCCCGGGCGCGGCAGGCGGGGCTGGTGGCGGAAAGCCGCCGCTTCACGCCGCACATCACCCTGGCACGACTGCGGGAGACCTCCCTGCACCGGCTGGAAATCTGGTTGCGACAAACAGCGCTTTATCAGGGGCCACCGGAATCCGTCACCCAGGTGACGCTGTTCCAGAGCCACCTGGGACGGGCGGGAGCGGACTACGAGGCCCTCCACCACTGGCCCCTGGAAACCGATGGTTCCTCGTCCAGTTAGAGCCGATGGCGGTCACTGGGACCCGGAAATGGGTCCCATTGACCGCGATCGGCTTGTCTTATGGTCAGCGTCGGCCTGATCGGTAAGATTGGGCCGCTCGCCGAGG
>CAZHRQ010000297.1:0-1926 GCA_964535075.1 uncultured Rhodobacterales bacterium
CACCTCGAGTGCTGGGCGCAAATGGCCGAAATGGACCGGATCGAAGGTGCCGCCAAAAAGGCCGATCATTGTCAGTGGCTCTGTGCCTTGGTGATGCGCTGACCCCAGGCTTGGGCTTTGCTCAGGATGTGCTCTGGTTCGAGGGTGAGGGGTTGGCCGTCACGAACGACTTGGCGACCGTTGATCCATACATGGCGCACCTGGTGGCTGCTGGCGGCATAAACGATTTGCGAGCAGGCATTGTAGACCGGCTGGGTGTGAGGGTCGCGCAAGTCGAGTGCCACCAGGTCGGCGGCCTTGCCGACTGTCAGTGAGCCGGTTTCATCCTCCAGTCCCAGGGCACGGGCGCCATTGAGAGTGGCCATGCGCAGGGCCGTTGGCGCTGGCAGGGCCGAGGCCGATTGAGCCACGCCCTTGGCGAGCAGGGCGGCGGAGCGCATCTCCCCGAGCAGGTTGAGATCGTTGTTGCTGGCCGCGCCATCGGTACCCAGGGCGACATTCACCCCGGCCTTGAGCAGCTTGTTCACCGGGCAGAAGCCGCTGGCGAGCTTGAGGTTTGACTCCGGGCAATGCACCACATGGGCGCCGCTTTGCGCCAGGCGTTCGATTTCCTCATCCGTGAGTTGAGTCATGTGAATGGCCACCAGCAGCGGACTCAGCAAGCCCAGGCGATCAAGCCTCGCCAGCGGGCGCTCGCCATGATCGCGCAGCGATTGGGTGATTTCATCGCGTGTCTCGTGCAAGTGAAGATGCACCGGAACCTGTAACTCCTCGGCCAGGGTCGCGATGCGTTGCAGGGGTTGTTCCGACACGGCGTAGGGCGAGTGGGGGGCGAAGGCGGCGCGAATCAGATGATGGTCGCGGTAGCGCTCGTGCATTGCCAGCCCGCGACTGAAGTACTCCTCGGGGTTCTCGGCGTAGCGGGTCGGGAAGTCGACCACAATCATGCCAATGAGCGCGCGCATGCCGGCCTCGGCGGCGACCCGGGCGGTGACCTCGGGATAAAAATACATGTCGTTAAAGCAGGTGATGCCGCCACGCAGCATCTCCAGCAACGCAAGCCGGGTGCCCTCGGCGACAAAGTCCTGATCGACCCAGCGTGCCTCGGCTGGCCAGATGTGCTCATGCAGCCAGGTCATTAATGGCAGGTCGTCGGCCAGGCCGCGCAATAGCGCCATGGGGGCGTGGGTGTGGGCGTTGATCAGGCCTGGAATCAGCGCATGGCCGTCGAGCCGCAGGCTGGTCTTGGCCTGGATTTGCTCGGCGGCCTCGGCACTGGGCAGCAGCGCGGCGATGCGACCGCGCTCAAAGGCAATACTGTGCTGCTCAAGGGTGCGGTCATTGACATCGACTGGCAATATCCAGTCCGCATGGATTAGGAGTTCAACGTCCATTCTGGCCTCTTGGGATAGTGGGGAAGCAACGGGCTTGAGCAATGCCAGTGAAAGGATCGACAATGGCGGGCTTTGGAATCAGTCCGCTAATTTGCCATAAGGGTCGGAAACATGGAAACCACAAAAACCTTGGTCGCGCATCCAGACCATGCCGTGCTTTGGCATGATGATCGGCTCTATTTGCTCGATCAGCGTCGGCTGCCGGACGAGACCGCTTTCATTGCGTGCGAGACGGCGTGCGAAACCGCCAGCGCCATCACCGACATGGTGGTGCGGGGCGCGCCCGCCATTGGCGTGGCGGCTGCCTATGGCGTGGTGCTGGCCGCGCGCGCGCGTTTCGCCGAAGCGGATCGTCACTGGCGCGATTGGATCGAAGAGGATCTGCGCCTGCTCGCCATGGCGCGCCCGACGGCGGTGAATCTGTTCTGGGCCATAGAGCGCATGCGCGTCTTCATGGCCTCGCTCGATCAGCTTGGCCCGGTGCCGGCGCTGCTGGCGGAGGCCAAGCGCATTCATGCCGAGGATCTGGCCG
>CAZHRQ010000298.1:0-1913 GCA_964535075.1 uncultured Rhodobacterales bacterium
TCACGGATCAAGCCGTTTGGGAATCCTGAATCAGAAAGCCCGCAACACGCTCTAAATCAAATAGATAGAGCCGATTCACGCGGTCAATGGGACCCGAGAATTGGGTCCCATTGACCGCGATCGGCTCTAGGGAGCGATTGTTTACGGCCGGGTCTGTTGGGCGGCCAGGGCCACCGCCAGATCCAGATCCAGGTCACGCAGAGCCTCCACCGGCGGGCACTGTTTGCGCTGGGCCTCCATGCGGCGGGTCTGGGGGGGAGTGAGTGGCTGTCCCGGGCGCACCGACGGCCGCCAGGGGCTCAGGCGACGGGCTGCCGCCAGAGCGGGCTTTTCTGCCCGCACCGTGCTGGTGCACACCTCCGGCACCACTCCCATCTCGTTAAGGCTGTAGCCCGAAGGGGCGTGGAAGCGGGACCAGGTCAGGGTCAGTTCCCCCTGGTTGGGCAGGTCCACCACCGTTTGGACCGTCCCCTTGCCGAAGGTGGTGGAGCCGATAACCAGCGCTCTGTCGTGATCCTGCAACGCGGCAGCCACGATTTCGGCGGCGGAGGCGGACAGGCCATCCACCAGCACCACCACCGGCAGCCCCCGGGTGACGTCGGAGCCAGCGGCCCGATGGGTCTGGCGGCTGCGGGGGTGGCGGCCGTGGGTATAGACCACCGTGCCTCGGTCCAGGAAGGCATCGGCCACCGCCACCGCCTGATCCAGCAGGCCGCCGCTGTTGCCCCGCATGTCCAGCACCAGGGCCCGCACCTTGCTATCGTGGGAAAGTTCCGCAAGCTGTTGCAGCACCGTGGCGCCGGTGCTTTCGTTAAAGCCCGACAGCCGCAGCACGGCCACATCGTTACGGCGTTCCAGGGTGGCGGTGGGGGGAACAATATGGCGGCGGCGCAGGGTGACCGTGCGGACCGCTGGGGTGTCTGCCCGCCCCAGGGTCAGCATCACTTTGCTGCCTTCGGGACCGGTGATGAGATCGCGGATGGTGGTGGCCCGTCGCCCGGCGATGGACTTGCCGTCCACCCGCTGGATGATGTCCTCGGCACGCAGGCCCCCTTCCTCGGCCGGACCGCCGGGGAAGACCTCCAGCACCTTGGCGCCCTCATCCACCACCGTGAAGCGCAGGCCCACGCCGCTGAACCCGTGTCGGTCCTGGCGGCGGGACGTGGCCTCCGTGGGCTCGGCGTAGCTGGAATAGCGGTCCAGGGTCGCCAGAGCCCCATCCACCAGGGCCTTGGCGATCTCATTATCCCCCACGGTCTGCAATACCTGCGATGGCTCCTGCAACGCCCGGGCCGCCCGCACCGTCAGATCCGCCCACGGGCCGGGGCGGTTGTCCGGGGGCAGGGGGGCACGCAGCACCGTGCGGGTGTCGTGCCGCGCGACCAGATCGTTGCCCACCACGTTCACGGTCACGGCCGCGTCCAGGGCTGTGAGGGCTCCCAACGCCGATAGGGAAAGGCGGCGCAGGTTGGGACTGTCGATGTGGCGGGTGTGTACGAGTAGGAAGGTCGCATCCACCGTGGCCAACAGGTCGGAAGCCGGCTCCATCGGCGCCACCGCTCCGCCGTCCAGCCGCGATTGGGGAGAGGAGGCCGTGCAGGCGGTCACCGCCAGGGTCAGGGCCAGAATGACCAGGGGCCGGAGCAACGGGATGCGCGGAATGTTCACGGGCGACCTCTCGGAATTGGGAGCCTCCGAGTATAGGAGGGGCCGGGGAGGGACGGAAGAGGGGTTGTGGCCATGCCGAGGTAGAGGTGGCCCCCCTCTGGGGGCTGTTCGCAACATTCTGGTGTGCACCGGATACAGTATTTCTGCGATCCGCTCTAAAACAAATAGATAGAGCCGATTCACGCGGTCAATGGAACCCGAGAATTGGGTCCCATTGACCGCGATAGGCTCTAGACGACGGTAGT
>CAZHRQ010000299.1:0-1913 GCA_964535075.1 uncultured Rhodobacterales bacterium
CTTGAAGAAGTCGGGGATCTATCTGTGTACCTCACTGACTTGAAAAGCGCTGTATGTTTCTCGATGTCCGAGTTTCAATCCCTGATAGGGATTATAGACCAGTAGGGGAGGCATTGCCCATCTGACTCGCTAAATCCCGCGTCGAAACGCCCGAATCGCTTCGCCTGCATCAGTTTCCGCCATCAAAATACACCGTCTTAGCCAGTCAATATCAAGTTCACTCAATCCAGGTAACTGGCTGCGTTCAATGGGTTGATAGCCACCATCTCCAAGATGATAAAGCTTCAGTAATCCATCTTGCCAAAACCAAACCTCTGGAACGCCCAACGCTTGATAGCGTTCTAACTTACTGGTATTTCCACTGGTGAAAACAACTTCAATCGACAAATCTGGAATCGGCTTGACACTTCCGATACAAAAAGACTCGTCAGCTTGGGCGGAAACAACACCGGGTTTTTCTTGAGTCATTGCCCCTGTAGGCTTAAAGAAGATTCCCTGTTCAACCAGAAACGTTGTGACTAAGTAACTAATAATACGAGCAAATGTTTCATGATCTTGTCCCGGCATGAGAATCTCGATCATCCCTTGATAATAACAGAGGCGCACTCCAGCAGAACCATCAAAACCTGTTTGAATACATTTAAACTGTTCCCAGGTTCCCTGATGAACAATGCGTTGATCGGTTGTTTTGTCAAGTAGTGGGGACATGGTATTCAGTTTTGGTTATCGCTGACAGGAGTTACAGAGAATTTCGTTTCAATCCCTGATAGGGATTATAGAGGATTTCGACTTTTCTAGCCTTAGCCTGTCTTCATTTTCTCGCTGTTTCAATCCCTGATAGGGATTATAGAGGATTTCGACATCTGGCTATAGCAATTTATCTGATTTATCTCTAGTTTCAATCCCTGATAGGGATTATAGAGGATTTCGACCTGATGAGATCAAGACCAGCGCCAACAAATTACATGTTTCAATCCCTGATAGGGATTATAGAGGATTTCGACTTATTATCAAAAGAAAATCAGCGGGGTGCGATCGCGTTTCAATCCCTGATAGGGATTATAGAGGATTTCGACGTTAGCCAGAAATAGAGTTTTTGGTATTCCCTGCGTTTCAATCCCTGATAGGGATTATAGAGGATTTCGACCTTTGAGGAACTGGATCACCTCGGTTGATGGGGTGTTTCAATCCCTGATAGGGATTATAGAGGATTTCGACCATCCTAATTTTTTTAAGGTTGGCGAAATACTTAGTTTCAATCCCTGATAGGGATTATAGAGGATTTCGACACCCCGGTTTGGGCAATGCCGTCCAACATGGTCATGTTTCAATCCCTGATAGGGATTATAGAGGATTTCGACAATTTTAGCCGCCTTCAAAAACCGACGAGAATTAGTTTCAATCCCTGATAGGGATTATAGAGGATTTCGACCGAAGCGATCGCGGCGGCTTCCTCTGTTTTTGCAGATCGTTTCAATCCCTGATAGGGATTATAGAGGATTTCGACCCAAGTTTTATCCCAAATTGGGGTTTAACCTAGTTGGGTTTCAATCCCTGATAGGGATTATAGAGGATTTCGACAATCCTGCAATCCCTGCTTGAATCGCGGGTTTTGGTTTCAATCCCTGATAGGGATTATAGAGGATTTCGACTTCTCACGTTTGGCGGTTCAAGCAGAAGCTGATTATGTTTCAATCCCTGATAGGGATTATAGAGGATTTCGACTCCAGGGGACATCAGAAGGGATCGAGCTAACCAATGTTTCAATCCCTGATAGGGATTATAGAGGATTTCGACCCCTCTAGCCCCACTGCCTTGGGCAAAAGATAGCTGTTTCAATCCCTGATAGGGATTATAGAGGATTTCGACTTACGTGAACCTGGCTGTAACGTTTGAACGAGGACGTTTCAATC
>CAZHRQ010000300.1:0-1903 GCA_964535075.1 uncultured Rhodobacterales bacterium
AGAGCCGATTCACGCGGTCAATGGGACCCGAGAATTGGGTCCCATTGACCGCGAGAGGCGCTAGCGAAGAATGGTGCGGTGAATCCGTCTGGATGCCTTGTTGGTGCCTCCTAGAAACAGGGTTCTGGCGGTCTTGATGGCAATGTAGGCATCCATTACAATCGATTTGTTTTTCATATAGAACATATCATGGGTAAACTTTTCGTATTGCGCTTCCTCACTGGAAGGACAAAATTCCATAATTTGCGCCCAGCCGGTCAGGCCGGGTAATACAGAAAATCGCATGTCATACAAGGGTGTTCTTTCTACGAGGACGGCCCGAAAGTATTTTCGTATTGGGCGCGGTCCAACGAGGCTCATGTCCCCTTTAAGCACATTAATCAATTGCGGAAGTTCATCCAGGCGGGTTCTCCGCATAAATCTTCCCACCCGCGTGATCCTGGGATCATTTTTGTGAGACCAAACCGGGCCTGTATGAAGCTCCGCCCCAACAATCATGCTGCGAAACTTCAAGCAGGGAAAAGCAACCTTCCCCCTTCCAAGGCGTTCTTGAATAAATAAAACAGGACCTGATGTATCTATTTTGATGGCGATGGCAAGGACAACCATCAGCGGCATTAGAATGACAAGCGCGACCAAGCTAACAAGCAAATCCATGGCACGCTTAATGAGGTTGTACCCACGATAAACGTCGCTATGTGCCTCCGCAAAATGAGAAAGAATCCAGTTTGGACGGATGAGGTTGATTGGGATTCTGCCAATGATACAGCTTGCCAGGGTAGGAAGATCCGCGACGCGATGTGTTTTGACAAGTTGATCAACAATTTGACGCATTCCCTTGTCAGAAAAGGCGATACGCTCAAAATCAACAAGAATTAAGACATTTTGTCCGGAGGGTGCCGCCACAGATCTGAGAACGCTGTTCTCCATTTCTTCACGCGTCACAACCTTGACGACGGTATACGTCCCGAGGGGGCAGCTTTCAATCATCTCCTTGTAGTGCCAGACAGTCTCTTCGCACCCTACAAGAAGAACATGTTCCGATCTGATACGCCCGACGAAGAAGCGGATAATGCGCACACGTAACAAAGGCCACATCAGCGACAACGTAGCGGCGAAAAAAAGCGCGTGCTCGAATTTAAAACAAACAAAGGAAAGTAATGATGCCAGAAAAATGGGTGGTGTCAGGCGAATAGTTGCTCGCCATGTTTGTTTCATGGGTAGCTCATATAGCCCTGAAAAATATATAGAAACAATAAACACTCCCAGAACTAGCGCCGGCATGCCAATGTGGGCGTGCTCTATTATTGTTTTATTTGTTAAGGTAGAAGAGGCTGCTAAAAGGAAGGTGACGAAGGCCCCATCAAACAAGAGCGCCTTGTACTGGAGCTTCTTGTATGGTGTAGAGAAGTATGTTGTCAAAACTTCCTCTCTTAAAAGAATGGCGGCCGAGAGCCAGTGGGACAGGGCCTACTCATCAAGGCGGCATTCTATTATGTTTTGGCAGTGGTACCAAGCGAGCGTCCATTCAATAGCGGCTTTTGCGCGTCGGCAGGTAGCGTACCTGCCTTGTTCTGGGCGGGTGCGGATAGGAGATTGGGTACGGGGTTTTGCCGTAAAAACCCTCTGGCTGCGATGATCTTGACGGTCTCCGCAGGGGCATGACGACCCCGTGAGCTCTAGGTGGGCGCTCACGCCCTGTCAAGCCTGCCGCTCGACATAGTAGGGCAGACATGGAGAGAAGCACCCCCTACCGGCCCATTTTCGCACACCTTAACGATTCCTCAGCCACGTCTATGGTAAAAGAGCGAAGAATCCAGAGGGAAACTGGGATGGGATGCATCTGTCCCTAGAGCCTATCGCGGTCAATGGGACCCCATTCTCGGGTCCCATTGACCGCGTG
>CAZHRQ010000301.1:0-1902 GCA_964535075.1 uncultured Rhodobacterales bacterium
AGGTATCGCCCTCCGCCATGCCCATGCCCCGCAGGTCGGTGACATAGATGATTTCGTTGGTGGGCCGGGACTGGTGACGAAAGCTCACGCCCACCAGCGGCTCGTGAAACACCCGGCGGTCGGCCTCGAAGTCCAGGCGGAAGGTGCCGTCGAAGCGGTACCGCTCATACTGGGTACCGCCCTCGCGAACTGTCTCCCCTTCCGGCTTCAGGGCGATGGGCGCGGTGGCATTCTCGAAGACAATGTTGGCGGGGTCTAAATCTTCGGTGTCCGCCGCCTTGTAGCGGAACCATACCTCGCCGGAGAGTTTGGCGGTCATGGTTCCGGGGTTGATGTCGGAAATATCATCCAGCAACACGCCGGTGAACACCACGGCGGTGCGGTGCATCACCTGGCCGCCCACTTCCACCACGTCGCCCTGGGCCGACATGGCATCCAGATCGGCGCCCCCGGGCAGGTTGCGCACGGTCTTGAACTGGGTCAGGGCGGAGACCAGCACGTTGCCTTCGAAGCGGGCGATCCCTGCCGGCTTGTCGGCCGAGCCCTGGTAATTGAAGAAGGTGGGTCCGGTCACACCGTCCACCCCGGTGGCCACACTGTTCATGGCATCCAGGGCCTTGCGTACTTCCTCGCGAACGGTGGCGGTATCGGTGGCGGGGTCCAGGGCCGTTTCCGAGGTCTCCAGGGCCTGGATCACCGCCGCCACGGCATCACGGGCGAAGGGCGCCCGCCAGTCGGGCGAACTCTTATACTTTTGGGTGTAACGCTCGCGAAACAGGCTCGCTTCCCGGCCGGCGGTGTCGTAGACCAGGGGGGTGGCCACCTCGAACCCGTCCACATAGAACCCGGGCTGCCGGGTTTCGGCCGGAAACCAAGCGAACTTCTTGGGAAAATCGGGCGTGTCAAAGGAATCGGGACCGATCAGGGTCACCGGCAGGCGGGCATCGCGCAGGGCCCGCACCAGGCTGATGGTGCGATCCTCGCGGGTGGGATAGCCGGCCAGCAACATGGCCACCGGGCCGCCCACGGCCTTCACCTTCTGCACGATCTCTTCGATTTTTTCCTTGGAATCCGGCAGGTCGGCCGACAACAGCAGGGGCGGTTCCACCGCCAGTCCGCTTTCGGTGGCGGTTTTTTCAAATTCGGTCGCCAGTTGCTTGCCGAACTGGTGATCGCCCGTGACCACGAAGGTCTGTTCGGGCTTGACCACCACCCGCACGTATTCGGCCAGGAAACGGCCCAGGAAATCGTTGTCGTAGATGGCGGCGAAGTAATACGGGTTCCCCTTGGTCACCGAGGGCGAGGTGGCCGTGGGGGTGATGGCCGGAATCTTGCGCTCCTGATACACCGGCCCGGCAGCAATGGAGGTGGTGGAGATGCGGTGCCCCACCACGGCCACGGCATCGCTGTCGGCGATCTTGGCCGCGATTTCCTTGGCCTTTTCCGGGTCACCGTCATCGTCGTGGAGGCTCAACTGAACCGGACGCCCCTTCAGACCACCGGCCTCGTTGATCTGATCCACCAGCAACTGCGCCCCACGCAGCACCGTGGACCGGGATCCCTGATACCCGGGATCATCCACCGCCACCGCGATGGTAATGGGTTTGCCGGTGAGGCCATCGTTGCTGCTCAACAGGGCGAAACCGCCCACCAGCACCAACAACAGAATCCCCAGCCCCCCCAGAATGAGGTTGGCTTTTTTGGAGCGCACCGTCCCCTCCCATAACAATATCTGGAAAATCGTGCAGGCGCCCCCCCGGACAGGATCACGAGAACCCGCCCCTGGCGCCTACTCAGGGTGGTCCTTTACGCTGTTCCCGACCGGGTGTCCATAGATCGCCCCCCCCTGGCCAGGGCTATCGCATTTGGCCGATGATGGTTCTGGCGAAGTCGTTGGTCCAA
>CAZHRQ010000302.1:0-1898 GCA_964535075.1 uncultured Rhodobacterales bacterium
CGGAGGCTCCCGTAAGATCGGCTTATGTGTTTGGTTGCACTTACATTTTTGCCGACCTTACGCCCCGATACACCCCCCCTCGTGAGAAATCCGGGTTAGTTCTTCTGGAACAAGTCCATTTGCGACGGAGGCGTTTTCTTATAGTGAAGGGCGTGCTTGTAATGATATTTCCTACAGACAATTGATTTTGGTTTCTCGACTTCATAAGAACGAATGCCTCCGGCGCGGAGCATATCGTCAAAAGCACGCTTTGTTTCGCGTCGAAATTGAGCGCGTTCCGGTGGTGTCATTTCATTAATAGGAAGTCGACCCACCAGTGCGGCAACAGCATTTTCATCAATAAATGAATAGTTAGGTTGGCTGTCGATAAAAGGCCAGATGGACATGGCATAATCCGACTTTAGGTTGAATTGAACATCTGCGTTAAGGCTTACGAGATGCTTCTTTTCAAAAACTTCACGGACCCAGATGTCATACCGAACCACGATTTTATCGTCGAATCCTTTGCCACTCCATTCGAAATCCCGAAAAATTCGACCAATTCGCCCTCTTTGGGACGTGTCGCTTTTAGGAAGTTTAGTGTTTCTCGTGTCTTCCGCCACAATTTCATTGTATATTTTATCTACGTCCCTATCATAAATGGTTATGGACACTTGGTTTATTTCCTCTGCCAGCCGAATGATTCGCTCCAGGTTGTTCTTGTGGTAGCCGACGCCCATGGTATCCAGCAATTCGCGCCATGTGAACGTTACGGAAAATTCCTCAATACTCTTTGGTGTACCCGATGTGGCTCTTTCTTTTGGTGACAGATCGCTCCACAAAGGATTTTCGCACTGTATAATTTTCGGCTTTTTACGAAAAAGAGCGTATATAAGATTACGGTGGGAGCTTCCTAGTTCGCGTCCCTTTGTTTTGATTAAGGAGTGGCGCGGCATATAGTACAAGCGCACGGCGTCTGGATTATTGTCTAGATTTCGGCTTTTAGCGACAAAAGCAGGTGTCCGCGTTAGGCGACTGGGAACCTTCGATGGGCGTTTGCGTCCACGACGGCGACAGGCCATGGCTTCTGATTGTTCAGGCGTGGGATCTAGCGAATTTTTGGCTTCTATCTCTTTTTGTTTTTTTACGAACCGAGTTAGTGTGTTTTCCACAAGCTTATAATGCTTCTGATGGGCCGCTTCATTTAAGGCGTCACCAATCAGCTCTTGGTCATGGATGGTCCCCACGCCATGGACGCACAGCCCTTCTTCCGTAAAACAAAACAAATATGAGTGGTTCTTTATAAATTCACTGTTCCTGCTTATGATTCTGGAAAGTTTTGCGTTGGCTTTCATCGTGCTTTCCCTTAAGAATCAAAAGGTGCCAAAAATACAAAACAAGTGGGTAGAATTTCTGTTTTTCAAGGCATCTTAGCCCATTTAATGCATGAGACCGCGTTTGGAAGGGGTGACGCACCCCTGAAAAGGCTGTAGATTCAAGGTGCAAATCCTGAGAAATAACTGCCCCCAGCGAGCGCGCCATGAGTGAATCTGTATCGCTTCTCCGCCCCGGCTTCAACAAATCTCTTCGAGTGGAGGCCCGTCCGGATCGGCTGACCGCGGATGCCGGCGCCGTCATCCTGCGGGAAATCCTGGACAAGACCCGGGTCGTGGACGATCTGGTCCGGGATATGGCCGATCCGCGGCGGGAATCCCATGTCACCCACAGGCTGGACGATCTCCTGCGGACCAACCTGCTGCTGATCGGCCAGGGCTGGACGCGCCAGAGCCTATCGCGGTCAATGGGACCCAATTCTCGGGTCCCAGTGACCGCGTGAATCAGCTCTATCTATTTGATTTATACCCAGACTCCGCTGAAAGCCGGAAAAATGCGATTGAGGGGTTGCCAAACGGTGATCT
>CAZHRQ010000303.1:0-1894 GCA_964535075.1 uncultured Rhodobacterales bacterium
AGCTGGGGAAGATGGGGGAGATGGGGGAGATGGGGGAGATGGGGGAGCAGGGGGAGCAGGGGTACATTTTCCCTGAGCAAGGTGATGCCCTACTTATGAAGGATGCTATGCCATTTCAAAGCACTTTATCCACTGTCCATACGCCTCAAAGTGTTGATGGGCTTTGCGGTTTCAGCTTTGTGCAGCAAGCCCTAAGTAAGGTGAATCAGAGATTCCACTGTGGGAAGAAGTCACTCCACCCAATTCTTAGCCCGTTCAACGGCTTTGAGCCAACCGATAAAATTATCCTGAGCAGCTTTTGCCCCCTCTCCCGGTTCAAATGTCCGTTCGATGGAGGTTTGGGTAACGAGCTTATGGTAATCATCCCAGAACCCAACGGCTAAACCTGCACCAAATGCCGCACCTTGCGCTGTAGCATCAAGAACGGCGGGACGTTCCACGGGAATGTTGAGGACATCGGCTTGAAACTGCATTAAGAAGTCATTCTGAGACGCACCACCGTCTACTTTCAGGAGTTCGATTGGAGTATCGCCGTCTTTGTTCATAGCATCAACGACTTCTCGGACTTGATAGGCGATTGATTCCAATACCGCCCGTACCATATGTTCCCGCTTGACACCACCTGTAATACCCAGGAATGCACCTCTGGCACTCATATCCCAGTGGGGGGCACCTAAACCACTGAGGGCGGGAACAAAATAGATGCCATTGGTATCTTCGACTTGACGGGCTAGGGGTTCAGTTTCAGCAGCCGAATTAATCAGTTGTAAACCATCTCGCAGCCACTGAATACAAGCCCCGGTGGTGAACATCGCCCCTTCTAAGGCAAAAGCAACATCCGTACCACTGTCATTTGCCGCATTTGTCCAAGCGACGGTGGAGAGGAGTCGGTTGCCCGATCGCGTCAGTTCTTTGCCCGTATAGGAAATTAAGAAGCAGCCTGTACCGTAAGTACATTTGAGCATACCCGGGCGATCGCAACCGTGGGCAAACAGTGCCGCTTGTTGGTCACCGAAAATCGCCATAATCGGAATTTCTTCCCCGAACAAACTGGGTTCAGTTTTGCCAAAAAGTCCCATACTGGGTTGAATTTGGGGCAAAATTTGAGCTGGAATGCTAAATAAATCCAGAAGGCTGTGATCCCAATCCTGATTGGTGAGATTCATCAGCATAGTACGGCTGGCATTACTGTGATCGGTAACGTGGACTTTGCCCCCAGTGAGATTCCAGAGAATCCAGGTATCAATGGTGCCTGCTAAGACATTATCGAAATTCGTATCCGGTTTTCGGAGGCGCACCCAATTCAGCAGCCATTCTAACTTTGTGGCTGAGAAATAAGCATCCAGCACTAATCCAGTACGTTGTTGAATATCCGCATCATGTCCCTGTTGGCTTAACTCCCGACATCGGGCGGCGGTGCGTCGATCCTGCCAAACGATCGCATTATGCAACGGTTCCCCTGTGGTCTTATCCCAGAGTAAACAGGTTTCGCGCTGTACGGTTAAACCAATCGCCGCAATCTCTGAAGCTGACACCCCATTATCCTGTAAGACTTGCTGCATACAGTCACGAGTATCCCGCCAAATTTCCTGGGGATCATGTTCCAACCAACCCGGTTGGGGATAGTGCTGGGTGAATTCCTGATAAACTTGTCCCGCGATCGTACCTTGCTTGTCAAATAGAATGGCTCGGTTCCCCGTGGTACCGAGGTCAAGGGCTAGGACGTATTTAGCGTTAGTCGTCATCGCAATCTTATAATTTTACAGCTAAACCCCAAATAGGGTTGAGTACAGATTTACCAGGTTATGCGATCGCTCGGCTACTCTCTGTAGTCTTTCTTTGCGTTAACAGCAAATGTCATTTGTCATTCGGCATTCGTCATTCGTCATTCGTC
>CAZHRQ010000304.1:0-1424 GCA_964535075.1 uncultured Rhodobacterales bacterium
AGCGCCGCGAGGACGTTGGCCATGCCCCAGCCCCGGGTCACGTGGAAGTGGCCGATGTGGAGGTCCGTGTTGGGGATGGCGTCCAGGATCATGGAGAAGTAGCGGTACACCTGGTCGGGCGGGGCCGAGCCGTCGTGGTCCGCGTGCTCGATGTCGTCGGCGCCGATGCTCAGCCACCGCTTGGTGAACTCCACGGCGTCCTCGAAGCGTGTCGGTCCGGAGATGGGGCTCCCCCAGATGGTACTCACCGTGCCGCACATCTTGATGCCGGCGTCCTTGCACTTCTTGATGCACCGCTCCGCCTCCTTCCAGTACTCGGGCAGGGTGGTGGAGCTGTTGGCGAAGTGGTGCTGCTCGTCCGTGGAAACCATCATGAGCACACGGTCCGGTCCCCGGCCCTCGTCCTTGAGGCGGATCGCCCGGTCCACGGCGGGCTCGCGGATGGTGATGGCGGTCCACTCGATGTCGCCGGGGTCGATACCCCGCTTGGCCAGCCGCTTCAGGAAGATCTCGTCGCGCAGGCCCCGGAGGACCTCCTCGGCGTCCCGGAACTGGGGCATGATGCGCGGGTTCCCCAGGTTGGTCGCCTCGATGCGGCGGACGCCCGCGAAGGCGAGCTCCTGGAGGTAGTAGATCTTGGCATCCGTGGGGATGAACACCTCCTCGTGCTGGAATCCGTCGCGCACCGTGATGTCGCCCAAGCGGACCTTCTTCGGCATGCGCGGAAACACCTTGAACAGATCGTGCTCACTCATACAGTCACCTCCTTTTGGGTTTCTTGCCGACTGTGGTCGGCGGATCGATTGGTTTTTTCCGACTGTGGTCGGCGGATCAACGATTCCGTCTGTAAGCTGTCGAGTCCTCATGCGAACAAGGTGTTGAGGGGTCTGCTTCTTGCCGACCGTGATCGGTGGATCGATTGGTTTTTTCCGACTGTGGTCGGCGGCTCGACGATTCCGTCTGTAAGCTGTCAGGTTGTTCTGCGAACAAGGTGTTGAGGGGTTTGTTTCTTGCCGGCCGTGATCGGTGGATCGATTGGTTTTTTCCGACTGTGGTCGGCGGCTCGACGATTCCGTCTGTAAGCTGTCAGGTTGTTCTGCGAACAAGGTGTTGAGGGGTTTGTTTCTTGCCGGCCGTGATCGGTGGATCGACGGCTGCGTCTGTAAGCAGTGAACGGTTTGTGCGAACGAGCTGTTGAGCTGTTAAGGAACATCAAAGCTGTTTTTGCCGACCGAGATCGGCGGATCGACGTTTGCGTCTGTAAGCAGTGAACGGTTTGTGCGAACAAGCTGTTGAGCTGTTAAGCTACATCAAAACCGTGAACCCTCCATCCCCTAAATAGCTTAACACCTTAACACCTCAACACCTGCTTTTCTTCCCTCAACACCTCAACACCTCAACACCTCAACACCTGCCTTCCACCT
>CAZHRQ010000304.1:1434-1887 GCA_964535075.1 uncultured Rhodobacterales bacterium
AGCAGTCAACTGCTTGTGCGAACAAGGTGTTGAGCTGTTAAGCTACATCAAAACCGTGAACCCCCCACCCCCTTAACACCTCAACACCTCAACACCTTAACACCTTAACACCTCAACACCTGCTTTTCATCACCTGCTTTTTATCTCCTGCTTTTCACCTCTTTTCACCCCGCAATCGATCGCGGCAGGAGCATCTGGTGGTGCGGGCAGAGGCTCCTGGGGTTCTGGTAGCAGCTCCGGGTGAAGGCCGTGAAGTAGTCCCGCAGGCCGGGGAGCGGCGTGACCTCGTCCACGAAGCCCGCCTTGGCGCAGTAGATGGGCCGGGACTGCTCGTAGTACTGCCGGGCCAGGTCGTTCATCTTGTCGATCACCGGCTCCAGGGGCTTGCCCGCGTCCTTCTCCTTGACGAGCCGGCGTGCAAAGGCCGCCGCCGCGGCGGTCTCCCCGTGCATG
>CAZHRQ010000305.1:0-1883 GCA_964535075.1 uncultured Rhodobacterales bacterium
ATTGTTGATTGTTGATTGTTGATTGTTCATCGTTGATTGTTGATTGTTGATTGTTCATCGTTGATTGTTGATTGCTATGAACCACGAACAATGAACCATGAACCACGAACAATGAACCATGAACCACGAACAATGAACCATGAACAATGAACAATGAACCATGAACCATGCACCACGAACAATGAACCACGAACAATGAACCATGAACAATGCACCACGAACAATGAACCATGAACCACGAACAATGAACCACGAACAATGAACCATAAACCAACCATGACTACTAACCAAATTCCCGTTTATTCCATTTCCATTAGCGGCTTACTATCCTTACAGTTACACGCCCTCAACAATGAAGGAAACGAGGGAAACCAATCCCTGACTCGACGCTACTATATTATCCAAAAAGGCATGAACGAACCCGAATACGTGAATGGCATATCCGGCGATATGCTCAAACACATTCAAGCCGAACACTTGCACCGAATTGCCATGGAAGCCGGACTCCCTTTATCAGAAGGCGGAAAGCGATTTAACCCTGACAGAATCGGCTACGATTTGGATCATGATCTGCCCATTTTTCCCGATAAAACGGCTGATTTAGCCACCAAAACAGCTCACGTTCTCCAATCTTGTACTCTCAGTGACTTAGAAGGCTTTATGGTTACTGAAAAAAAGGGACAAACCTTAAAACGGGAATCAGTGATTGAGTTTGGCGCTGTAGTAGGTTTACCGACATTAGTCAAAACCCAAAGTTATTTTCATGCCAAATATGGCGTCGATAATCCCACACCTTATAATGTACAAATTAGTTCAGGATTGTATGCCACCGTTGCCCATTTAGAAGCCTTTCGCATTGGTTATAATCCCCACAGTTTTGATTATGCCATTACGCCAACGGAACGAAAGCAGCGTTTAGAAGCGTTACTCAAAAGTGTCCTCTATACCTATCTACAACCCAATGGCGCGAAGCGGAATACTCATCTACCTCATCCTGATTTATTTACTGGAGTCATTACCGTCAGTACCCGCCGTTGTCCTGCACCAATGGTGAGTCCATTAGCCGAAAATTACAGCAGCCAACTTGCAGGTATTGCTGAAACTTTGAATGTTATCAATGGTGCCGGAACAATTCACTGTTTTCCCTTTGAAACTATGGCAGAGTTTGCTCAACAGATACAACTTTTGATAGAGCGATCGCAATCCTGGGAGGGGAATTGTTGATTGTTGATTGTTGATTGTTGATTGTTGATTGTTGATTGTTGATTGTTCATAGTTCATTGATTAAGAGGGGGGTGGGGTTTGTTTAAGGAGTTTAAATAGGCACTCAGTTTAGGGGAGAGTTCGTCAATAATTGGTTTGATTGTCTGGACTTGTTCATCAGTGATTAGATTTCGATAACAAGCTAGTCTTAGCCAGTGAATTGTTTCCTGTAAAGACCCTTTTGCTATTTTGATAAACCGTTGATTATCTTGGCGGTTATATCGACCATTTCCTTCAGCAATATTCGCGCTTATGCTATCAGCAGAACGTACAATTTGCTTACCCAATGTATCTTTTGCCCAATAGTCCCACGGCAAAACCATATCCCAAATGTGATTAGCGAGTCTTTCAGCTAGTTGATAAACCTGCAAGTTTTCAAAGTCTGGTCTTCCCATTGAACCCTCCTTAATTAACCAAAAACTAAGAACTATTCACTCGGAATCATTCAACTCTGTAGTTAGCCTCTGTTAAAAGATTACCATGAACCCCGAACAATGAACCATCAACCCCGAACAATGAACCATCAACCATCAACCATCAACCATCAACCATCAACCATGCACCATGAACCATCAACCCCGAACAATGAACCATCAACCCCGAACAATGAACCATCAACC
>CAZHRQ010000306.1:0-1875 GCA_964535075.1 uncultured Rhodobacterales bacterium
GTGGCCGGCCATCACCGTGACGTCGGCCCCGCCGAGATCCCGCAGGGGCGGGTGGGGATCGCTGTGATAGGTGGGCTCGGCATCCTGGAGAGCCGGGGGCAAGGTGGCCCAGATCTGTAGGCCCCGCCGGGGCGCCAGGGGCTTTTCCCGGTGCAACAGGCCCCGGCCGGCCCGCAGCCATTGGGTGCCGCCGGCCGTCAGGCGTTCCACATTGCCTTGGGAATCATGATGTTCCTGGGCGCCGGACAGAAGGTAGCTGATGACCTCGATGCCGGCATGGGGGTGCGGGGAGTCACCGATACCCGAGGCCGCGGGGGTTTCAAAGTCGTCCAGGAACACGAAAGGCCCCACCGAGGATCGTCCTTCCGCGGGCAGTGCCCGCACCAGACGGGTGCCGTCAGCCATGTCATGGCGTTCGCCGGGCAGCAGGGTGTGGACAGTCCGTTCGGTCATGGGGTCCTCCGTATTCCCGAGGATCAGGACGCGGGCGGCCAGTCCTCCTGCACCTCGTCCAGGATGGTGTGCACGTCAACCGGACCGCCTCGCCGCCGTTCCACCACACACCCCAACCAGAACACCAGCGCCGCTGCCGCCACCAGAACATGCAGCAGCACCCAGAAGGGAATCCCCAGCAGATCGGCCAGGGTCTGGCCTTCGGGGCCGGTGCCCGCCACATAGAAATCCTGCAGGGAAGGGAACAGCCAGGTAAACAGAACCACGCCCCCCAGCATGCCCCCCAGGAACAGGGCGGCGTCTCCCCGGCCGGAGGCCAGGCCCACGGGCGCGGTGACGGGGTTATAGCCCCCCAGGCCCAGGCCGGCGCCCAGGAACAGGCCCCCCAGCGCGATGCCCCAGAAGTGGAGGGTGGGCACGGAGACGGCATCGACTCCCACCAGGCCCGTGGCCTGAAGGCTGAACAGCCCCACCCCGGCCACGGCCACCGCCACCGCCAACACCTTGACCAGAGTCCAGTCGGTGCCCCGGAATTGGGCGGTGAGTTTGCGCGGACTGCCAAGCCCGGCGGCTTCCAGCACGTAGCCGAACAGGAGACCGCTCACCAGCCCTGCGACCGCGTGAGGATTGAACAGCGGACCGTCCATCGAGTGTCTCTCCTCAAGTCCTGTGCCTGTCGGCCCCGGGGCCGCGTGTGGTGGGAAATATCAAGAGGGCGGTGGGCGTCCTCAGTGCCAAGTGCCAAGTGCGGGCGTCCTCAGTGCCAAGTGCGTCCCATGGCGCGGCTGACGGCAAAGCCCGCCACGAAGAAGAACAGCAGGAACACGAAACCAGCCACGGCCAGGGTGGCGACGCCGGAAAGGCCCAGCGTGGCGAATCCGCCCCGTGCCAGATGCAGGCCAAAGCCGGCCAAAATGCCGCCGAGGAAGGCCAGGATCAGGCGTTGGGCCAGGGATGCGGACGGTCGCCGTTCCACCATGGCGCGGAAGCGACCGCTGCTCACGGCCCCGGCCAGGGCACCGATGACAATGCCGATCATTTCCCAGGTGATCCAGGCACCGGCGCTGCCCTGGTTGTGGGCTTCCCCGGCGTAGGGGTGGGCGGCGGCCCATTCGGGGGCCACGGTCGCCAGGGTGTCGCCGATCAGGCGGGAGAACAGCCCGATGTCCCCAAGGCCGTGTCCGGCCAGCAGGAAGGTGAGCAACAGGATCAGGCCCAGGGCGACGCCGGCCGCAAGAGGCGGCCAGAAGGGGCGCGGTGGCAGATACATCGTGGCTCCCCCGGTTGCAGGACGGTCCGGATAGGGTGACCGGATGAGGGTATTGGGTAAACCACGGGCGCGTCGGGGTCAAGAGACGGAGACACTGGCCAGCAGTTCTCAGTATGGGTCCGGGCGGAGGTGTCATGGGCGGGGGCTGATTT
>CAZHRQ010000307.1:0-685 GCA_964535075.1 uncultured Rhodobacterales bacterium
CGCGGTCCCGGTCCCGCCACCGGTTTAATCAGCGTTCAATCGGCCTAATTCGCGCTGTAAGCCGCCTCGATCAGCTCGGCGCCGATCCCGTCCTCGAACTCGCCCCAAACCGGCTTCATCACCTCAACCCACTGGGCGCGCTCCTCTGGCGTCAGCTCAATGATCTCGGAGCGACCCGATTCGGCAATTTTCTGCTTGGGTTCTACTGCCTTATCGCGCGCGATCTGGTTGCCATAGGCCAGGGCCTGATCAAGCGCGGCCTGAACCTGCTCGCGCACATCATCCGGCAGGCCACTCCAGAACTCATCGGAGGTCACCACCATGTAGTCAAGCAACCCGTGGTTGGACTCGGTAATGTAAGGCTGGACCTCGAAGAACTTCTTGGAGTAGATATTCGACCAGGTATTTTCCTGCCCGTCGATGGCCTTGGTCTGCAACAGGGTGAAGACCTCGGAGAACGGCTTTTTGATGGGCGCGGCATCGACCGCCTTGAATTGTTCCTCAAGCACATCGGAGGCCATGATGCGGAACTTCAGCCCCGCCGCATCCGCCGGCACCCGCAATGGCGTGCTCGCCGAGAGCTGCTTCATGCCGTTGTGCAAATAGCCAAGGCCAACCAGGCCCTTGTCTTCAATCGCCGAGAGCATGGCCTGACCGTCCTCGCTTTGCTGGAAGCGATCAACGG
>CAZHRQ010000307.1:695-1861 GCA_964535075.1 uncultured Rhodobacterales bacterium
GAACAAAAACGGCAGGTCATACAGCGCCAGAACATCGGTGTAGCGGCTGAATTTCGACAGCGCCGGCGCGGCCATCTGCACGTCACCTAGCAGCATGGCCTCAAGCACCTTGTCATCGCCGAAGAGCTGCGAATTTGGGTAGACCTCAACCACGACTTGGTCGCCGAGTTTTTCCTCCACCAGCGCCTTGAACTTCTCGGCCATTTTGCCCTTGGGCGTATTTTCCGCCACCACATGGGCGAATTTGATTACGATGGGGTCGTCAGCGGCGCTCGCGAAGGCGGCGGCCAAAGCCGTGGTAACACCGAACACTAAAGCCAGCACCATGCGCCCAGAAGCCTGCGAGCGGCGAACGCCAGAAAGGGTCGTCTTTATCATGCGTCTAACCTCGTTCAAGTCGGAAAAGCTGTCCCAAGACAGCGAGATGGAATCATCAGCAAGCGGAACTGCGCTCCCCGGTCGCGCGGGGAACTCCACCATGGCAGGGCATTCTGCCATTTTTTGTCATAAAATCGCAGTCTTCCTGAAGTGATTTTTGTCAATTTCACCCAGGCTGACAGACTCAAGCTGTCAAAACGCTCGATGAACTGAGAGAATCATGTCATAAAATCAACTGGCCAAGGAACGAACCTCAGACCCCATGCCCGCACGAACAGAGGAGTTCGACCATGTCGCCACCCGCTGTCGCTTTGGCTTATCCGCCCGACATCGCCTTTGACCCCGATTCGCTCGCCGATCCACCAGAAGGCACCCGTGTCAGCGAGGCTGAGTATTGGGCCCATTACTACGAGCACGAAAACGGCTACGAATGGAATAACGGCGTTCTGGAGGTCAAGCCGGTGTCCGATGTTCTGACCTACCAGGTTTACCAATGGCTGCTCACCTTATTGCAGTTTTATCTTGGCACCCATCACAACGCCCGACTCACTGCGCTCGAGATGGGCTTTCGCCTGACACTGCCGGACAAGATCGCCATCCGTAAGCCGGATTTGGGGCTGGTACTTGATGCCAACGCAGTGCCTTTGCGCGATCTTGACCGCTCCTACAAAGGCACCTTCGATCTGTGCGTCGAGGCGCTGTCGGATAGCACGCCTGCGGAGATCGCCCGGGATACCGAACAAAAGCGCCACGAATACGAGGCGGCCGGCGTACCCGAATACTACATT
>CAZHRQ010000308.1:0-1855 GCA_964535075.1 uncultured Rhodobacterales bacterium
CAAGTACAAAAAACTCGGGCTCCGGGCCAAAAAAGGCGGTGTCGGCAATGCCAGTGGACTTCAGGTAGGCCTCGGCGCGCTTGGCCACCGAGCGCGGGTCGCGCTCATAGCCCTGCATGGTGGCGGGCTCAAGGATATCGCAGCGGATAATCAGGGTTTTTTCATCGGTGAAGGGGTCCATCACCGCCGTCTCGGCCTCTGGCATCAGCACCATGTCGGAGGCCTCGATGCCCTTCCAGCCAGCGATGGAGGAGCCGTCGAACATCTTGCCATCCTGAAATAGTGCGTCATCGGCCTTGGAGGCGGGCAGCGAAACATGCTGCTCCTTGCCGCGGCTGTCGGTAAAGCGCAAGTCGATGAACTTTACGTCCTCGTCTTTGATCAGTTTCAATACCTTTGCGGACATCTAACGTTTCTCCCTTGGGTTCTGCGAGCGCAGGTCAGTGGGTTTCGAGGCGAAGCTCCATGACGACTGGCATCCTTAAAGAACAGGGCCGCATGGAGCAAAAAAACTGTTTGCGTTGGCATGATAGCGGTCAGAACGGTGCCAGGCTCGTGAAATGTGGCCAGTTGACCAAGAAGGGCCAACCCAAGAGGCGACCAGTGACCCGGTGAACGCGAACGACTAGCTGTGGCGGAAGCAGGGATCATGCCACTCGCGCGGCGGCCAGCATTTCCTGACGGAGTCCGGCACCGGGCTCTCGGGTACTTCCAATGTGCACCAATATCATGCAGCGCGCGGGAGGGTTTGCACTTTTTAAGTGCAAGCTTCTGGTTGGCGATTCCTAGCGCCCATGGCGCGGCGCCTCCCCGCAGGATGAAGAGGCTGTGTCAGGGTAAAGCGCATCAACCGAAGTAAACCCGGGTGTGGCGGAACACGGGATCCTTGCCAATGGCGTGACGGATGTGGCGCGCAACTTTCTCCGGATCATGGCCCGCACTGGTCACAAGCGTCAATGGGAGCAGAATCTCGACCTCCAGCGCGCCGTGCAGATAATGCAGCAGCAGTCGCCGGCGCTCGGCGAATTCGGGAACCGCGGCGCACAGACGCTCGAGCCGCTGCAGGGCTTGCGCGCGCAGCGGCAGGTCGGAGTGCACCGGCCGGGTCTCGTCGTCTTCCGGGTCGATATGGACGATCACCTCGCTAATCTCGTCAAAATCGGCCTTAAGCCGCTTTTCGACCAGTACGCTGATCATGTGCCCTTCCGACACGCTAATGTAAGGATCGACCAGTAAATGGACATCAGCGCTGGCCTGGCCGCCATGGGTACGAGTGCGCAGCATGTGCAGATCGCGCACATCGGCAATACTGGAAATAGTCTGGCGGATTTCACTCACTCGGGCCGGCTCCAGCCCGGTGTCGACGAGTTCGCCCACCGCCTTCTTGCCCAGATCCCAGGCGATCTTGGCGATCATCACCGCCACCAGCACCGAGGCGATCGCGTCCAGGTTACTCAGGCCCGCCAGGGTGCCAGCGATGCCGATGAGTACCACGATGGAGGAAATCGCATCGGTACGATGATGCCAGGCATTGGCGCGCAACATGTCCGAGCGTACTCGTTTGGCATAAAAGAGGGTAAACCAGAACAGCGCCTCGTTGATGAGAATGGACCCGCCGGCGGCCGCGAGCGCCAGCCAGCCAGGCTGCAGAAGCTGTTCTGGCTTGAACAGCCGGTCGATCGCATCCCAGGCGATCCCCAGCGCCACCGCGGCCAGAAAGATGCCCAGAATCAGGGTCGCGACCGTCTCGAAACGCTGGTGCCCATAGGGATGCTCGGCATCCGGCGCCTCACCGGCACGGTGCCCGGCGACATAAACCAGCAGGTCCGAAAACAGATCGGACAACGAATGCACG
>CAZHRQ010000309.1:0-1836 GCA_964535075.1 uncultured Rhodobacterales bacterium
CAGCACCTCCGGCTGCGCTTCCTCCCACGCCCGTTGCGCCGCCTGCACCGCGGCCGTGGGTTTCACCGGCGGCGGCGAGGGAACCATCGTGCCTTCCTCGGCCGACAACAGCGCCGGCACCCCCGTTTGCCGGGACGAGGGTGTCGTCTGCGGCACCAGGCTGCGGGCGTCCGCCGGCACCCCGGAGGGCACCATCATGGCGGCGATCATGCCGGCGCTCAGCGGCGCGAAATCGGGCTCATCCGCAAGCGCCGGGGGCGTCATGTCCGGCGGGGTGTGCAAGGCCATGATCACCCCGGTACTCAAGTCCGCCGGCGGCATCCAGCTCAGGGGACGTTGCGGTCCGTTCGGGGCAACCGGCGTGCCCGTTTCCGCCTGGGCCACCGGCGCCACCCCGCGAATGGGATGACGATAGGGCAGCGGCGCGCCGCCCTCGGCCCGGCGCGGGGTGCGGGTAGCCACGGTCTGCGCGGGTGCGTCCGTGGGCGCCGCCTCTGTCGGGGGGGCCTCCGCCGGCGTCGTCTCGGCGGCCTGCGTCACGGCGGCGGGCTTGACCGCCGGCGTAGGCACCGCCGGGGCGGCGGCGGCGGGGGCTTCCGGTTGTGGCGGTTCCGGCTTCACCGTCGGCAGCGGCACCGCCGCCACCTGGGGCGCGGGTTGGGCGCTGTCCTCGGCCGATGGGGTTTCTGCGGCCGGGGATTCCGCCTCGGCCGTTTCCGCGGCCCCAGGCGCCGCCGCGCGGGCCTCCTCTGACCCGGTTTCCCCGGCGGGCGTGGCCTCCACCGCCGGAGCGGCGTCTTCGCCCTCTGCCGACGCCGCCTCGGCCATCGCCACCTCGGTGGTGTCCGCGGCGGGAGGGGTCTCCGTGGCGGGCGCCTCCGGCACGGGCTCTTCCGCGACGGCGTCTTCCGTCCCCGGTTCTTCCGTTTCTTGTGCGTCTGGGGCGGGGTCTGCCGATGCGGGCGTTTCGGTCGCCGGAGCGGTTGACTCCGCCGTGGGGGGGGCCGTCTGAGCGGCAGACGGGGCCGCCGTCGCCGTTTCGGGCGCGGGCTCGGCTTCCGGCGGCGCCGGCGGCACGGGCACCTCCAGCGCGGCCATTTCCGTGGACGCCGGCGCCGTGTCCGCGGTCGCGGTCTCCGCCTCGTCGGCCCCGGTGTCCGTCTCGGCCCCGTCGGGCGCCTGAGCGGTGACTTGGGTTGGTTCTTGTTCTTGCACTTCGGCCTCGGCCGACATTTCAGCTTCGGAGGACGCGGCGTCGGCAGTTTCGGCCTCGGTTGGCTGAGGCGCCGTGTCCGCCTCGGCAGGAGAGTCTTCGGACACCGCCGCCAGCACGGGTTCGGTGGCCTCCTCGTCGGCCGCAGGCGCGTCCGTTTCATCCACAACCGTTTCGACGTCCGCGCCGGGGGTCTCGGCGGCCTCGGCGACGACCGGTTCCGACGTCTCGGCGGTATCCGCCGGTACCGGTTCCTCCGCCACGGGGACATCCGTTTCTTCGACCGTTTCTTCCGCCACCGTTTCTTCCGGTGTGGCGTCGTCCGGCGCCGTTTCTTCCGTGTCCATCACGGCCGCCACCACGGTGTCCTCAGCCGCCGGGTCGCCGGGGCGCGCCGGTTTGGGCAGGGGGAGCGGCACGACCATGCCGTTGCTGGCGGTGACCATCACCACCGACGGCGGCAGGGCACCAGCGGGCGCCGCCGGCGCGTCCCCAGCGGGGGGTTCCGCCACCACCACGTCGGTCTCTTCATCGACGGTTTCTTCATTGGCCGGGCGCTCCGCCACCGGTGTCTCTTCAGCGGCTGGGGCGGCTGGGGCGGCTGGGGCGGCTGGGGCGGCTGG
>CAZHRQ010000310.1:0-1814 GCA_964535075.1 uncultured Rhodobacterales bacterium
GCACGGATTGGAAAAAGCCTTTTTTAGAAATAGCCCCCTGGCTAATTGTGGTTTTTAAAAAAGCTTACGATTTTGATGAGGATGGTAACAAGGAAAAGAACTATTACGTTAATGAATCAGTGGGTATTGCTACTGGCATGTTGATTACGGCCATTCACTTTGCGGGCCTAGTCACCCTTCCGCACACCCCAAGTCCCATGAACTTTCTATCGAAAATACTTAAACGGCCAGATAATGAAAGGCCATTTTTACTGTTACCGGTAGGTTACCCAAAACCTGATACAGAAGTTCCCAGCTTAATGCGAAGACCACTGGTAGATGTAAGCCGGTTTTATTAAGGTGAAAAACCCACTACTTCGTGCGAAGCTGTGCTTCGTGTGTAATTATTTATAAGACTTCCAGTCTGCGTTAACAAGTGTGACGGGTAATGCCTACTCAGGCAAGATGCCTTGAAATAGTGGGTACAAAGCCGGAGCTTCGCACCAAGGGATAAAACATTCTCGCGCGAAGCTGTGCTTCGTGCGGAACTATTTATAAGACTTCCAGTCTGCGTTAACAAGTGTGACGGGTAATACCTATTTAGGCAAGATGCCTGAAAAATAGCGGGTACGAAGCCGGAGCTTCGCACCAAGAGCCAGCGTTACACCACCAGCAAACCAATGCCAAAGGTGATACAGAAAAGCAAGGTCATAAGTACCACTACTTTTAATTGTTTGTCTAACAGTTGGGGCTGTTTGTTGGTCCAAACGGCCTTTAGGTTAACGATGGCAAGAGGTAGGGGTAACAGGAACAACCATTGCCAGGGGCCGGTATAGTTTAGCAGGGTATAAACAATGCCGGCTGCAAAAGCACCAACTATTAGGCCGGTGTGATACCAGCGTGCATTGGCAAAGCCCATCAACACTACCAATGAACGCTTACCGCTTTGCGCATCGCTTTGGTGGTCGCGCATATTGTTCATGTTCAGCACCCCTGCGCTTAACAGGCCCATCGCTATGGCAGGTAATATAATGTCCGGTATAAGGTTAACGGCATAGAGATAGTAAGAGCCGCCTACACCCACTATACCAAAGAACAAGAACACGAACAGGTCGCCTAAGCCACGGTAGCCGTACGGGTTTTTACCGGCCGTGTATTTAATGGCGGCCGCGATAGCCGCTATACCGATACCCAGAAAAATGACAAAATGCAGTAGTGGCATCTTGTTGAGGGCCACGTATATTAAAGTTAAGCCGCTCACTAAAGCTAAAAACGTGAACAAACATATGGCGGTAAGCATCTGCCTTTTGGTAATTTCACCACTTTGAACGGTTCTGCTGGGGCCTATGCGGTGTATGCTGTCCGCACCGTGCTCGCTATCGCCGTAATCATTGGCCAAATTACTCAGCACCTGTAGCAGCAGGGTAGTAAGGGCCGCCAAACCGAATACTTTCCAACTGAACTGCCCCTCGGCACCGGCCAGGAAGCTGCCCATAGCGATAGTGCTAAGTGCCAGCGGCAAGGTGCGCAGCCTAAAGGCTTTTACCCAGCTTTTAACAACAGCCAAGGTGAATAGGCTTTTTAGATCTTTGCGAAAAAAACGACATCACTAATTAGGGTATCCACTTGATGTCCGAGAAATCGGGTTTCCTTTTTTCCAGAAAGGCGTTTCTACCTTCTTTGGCCTCTTCGGTCATATAGGCCAGACGGGTAGCTTCACCGGCAAACACTTGTTGGCCAACCATACCATCATCTGTCAGGTTGAAGGCAAACTTCAGCATTTTGATGGAGGTAGGGGATTTCTCCAATATCTCCTGTGCCCATTGATAGGCCGT
>CAZHRQ010000311.1:0-1806 GCA_964535075.1 uncultured Rhodobacterales bacterium
AGCGCGCGCCCGGTATTGTCAGGCCCCAGGCTGAACAGAAATGTGGCCAGCACTTCATGGCGCTGGAACAGCCGCAGCAGATTGGGTACGCCTTCCAGAGTGCCGCGCAGGGTATCGACGTCAACTTTCAGCCCAATGCGCATGTGTTAGTCCTTGTTCTGCGGCTCAATGTCGAGCCATGGCGCCTGCGGTTTCAATCGTCAATCAGCGCTCTTGCCCGCGCCACCTCGCCCCGGTAAGCGTCGAAAATATTGCGCAGTGCCTCGCGAATGCCGATTTGTGGTGACCAGTCGAGTTCCTCGCGAGTGTTACCAATCCAGGGCACGCGAGTCTGGATGTCCTGATAGCCTTTACCGTAGTAATCGTCCGAGGCGACCTCTTCCAGCCGCACACCAGCGGCACCTGGCTGATACTCAGGGAACTCGCCGGCGATCTCCAGCATCAACTCGGCAAGTTCGCGCACTGACAGATCATTGCCCGGATTGCCGATGTTGTAAATTTGCCCCGAGGCTCGCCCACCGGGATTTTCGATAATGCGCATCAGGGCGCTAATACCGTCGCTCACATCGGTAAAACTGCGCCGCTGAGCGCCGCCATCGACCAGTTTGATGGACTCGCCGCGAGCAATATGACCCAAAAACTGAGTCACCACACGCGAGCTGCCCTCCTTCGGCGTGTGCAGGCTGTCGAGCCCGGAGCCGATCCAGTTGAAAGGCCGGAACAAGCTGTAGTCCAGCCCCTGCTGCTGGCCGTAAGCGGCGATGACCCGATCAAGCAGCTGCTTGGCGCAGGAATAAATCCAGCGCGGCTTGGCGATCGGCCCCAACACCAGATTGGAGGCCAGGGGATGGAATTCGGCATCGGTGCTCATGCCATAGACCTCGGAGGTCGAGGGGAAGAGCACCCTTTTGCGATAATGCACGCAATAACGGATGATCGGCAGATTGGCCTCGAAGTCCAGCTCGAACACCGCAAGCGGGTCGGTCACATAGGTCGCCGGGGTGGCAATGGCGACTAAGGGCAGAACCACATCACACTTTTTGACGTGATATTCCACCCATTCGCGATTGATGGTAATGTCGCCTTCGAAGAAATGAAAACGCGTATTGTCCAGCCACTCGGTCAGGCGATCCGAGTTCATATCCATGCCGAAGACGCGCCAGTCAGTGGTTTCCAGAATGCGACGCGACAAATGATGGCCGATGAAGCCGTTGACGCCAAGGATGAGAACATTCATAACTAACGCTCATAGCGCAGCGCCACCCCGAAGGATGAAGCTGCTGTTTTCACAGTAAGGTGCAATTCCTCTGCACTGAACAAGAAAACTCCGCAGTCTAGGCGTCACGCCTGGATGCGGCAAGCCATGCGCGACCAGAGCATTCCACAGCCAACCCTGAGACTAACCTTGAGGCCGACCTTGAGGAAAAGCTTAGGATCGGGCCTGGGGCCAGCCTGGGGATGAGCATCTGAACCAACAGGAAGCAGCCGATGTCCAGACTCCGCCAGGCCATGACGGAAAACGGCTTCGAGTCCAATGACGACTACGAATTCCAAGTCCGCTGCCTGCTTGAAGAGCCGATCCGGCATATTCGCACGCTGAGCATCGAAGGTGACAGCGACAGGCGCAAAACCGCGTTTGCCCATGCGCTCGCGCAGGCGCTGGAATACCCCCATGTGCTCTACCACGACTTTAGCGAGCAGAACCCACCACCACCGGAAATCATCCTGCCGCCAACCCGCGATGAACTCGGTCGCGAGGAACCGCCGATTGATCCGCTCGATGACATTGCCAGCAAAGCCTGCGCG
>CAZHRQ010000312.1:0-1803 GCA_964535075.1 uncultured Rhodobacterales bacterium
GAGCCTTGCACAAGGGCCCCGTGCGCAGCCCCCGCGGAAGACCCACCCCCGGGCCGCTTAGCCCGCATATTTCATCGATAGGTGCTTCGGGCGTGCGATGGCTGGTTGGGGGTTGCGGGACGTTGTTCTGTTGCCTCCGCATCGATTCCGGTTCCCTCGGCGCGGACGGCCCCCTTTCCCCCAAGGCGGGATCGGTTCGGAGATCGCCTTGTCGGGCCGGTCAGATCGGGACCGGCGTTCGGTGTCGTAACCGCCCCAGCACCCGCGTGAACAGATCCTGCAACGGGTGCCCCGTCGATAGGTGCAGCACAACGCGTCGAACCGACTGCACCACTCGTGCCCCGATCTTCAGCAGCTTCAGACGGATCGTATCGCACCGCGCCCGGGCCAGCGGCGTCCCGGGCAGAGCCAAGCGACGCAATGCACTGAGAAGCACATACGCAGCCGAGCTGAGCAGCAGACGGAACTGGTTGGCCGCGAAGGCGTGGCAACTGGTCCGGTCGGCGAACAGGCAGAGCTGCTGTTCCTTGATCCGATTCTCCATCTCACCACGCTGGCAGTACACCTCGTCGTAGAGCCTCTGCGGATCACCCGGCAGGTTCGTCACGACGAATCTCGGGTTGGGTCCCTGGTCGGAGTGTTCGGCCTTGGCGATCACGCGTCGTTCGATGTCCCACGGACCGGCCGCGTACAGGAACTCCTCGAACAACCGCTGCTTGTCGCCCGTGCGACGATGCCGCCACCGGGCTGTGGTGAGGATCCGTCTGGCGAATCGCTTCAGTCGCGCGTTCTTGGCCAAGCCCACGATGTACCCGACGTCGTTGCGATCGCACCATCGCAGCAGCTTCCAGCGGCAGAACCCGCTGTCGCCACGGAAGACGATCTTCGTGTTCGGCCATTGCTGACGAATGCGTTGAACCAACACCTTGAGGATCGCGCGAGAATGCTTGGCCGCGTCGATCTTGGCCGGCCGCAAGTACGCACAGAGCAGTTGATCGCCACAGAAGACATACAGCGGCAGGAAGCAGTAGTGGTCGTAGTACCCGTGGAAGAACCGTCCCTCCTGTCGACCATGGACGGGGTCGTCGGTGGCGTCGAAGTCCAGGATGATCTCGTCGGGCGGTGTGTCGTAGGCGGCGAGGAACTGCTCGACGAACACACCAGCGATGCGGACGTTGCCGGCGTGCGTAACCTTGTTCTCCAAGCGGCACAGCGTCGGCCCGGATGCGAGGGGTTGCTCGGCGTCGATGCCACGTTCGGTGACCAGTTGGAGCAGCGGATCGTGTCGAAGCTCGTTGTGGTCGTTGCCGTCCTCGTACCCCATGGCGATGGCGAAGATCCGTTGGGCGACGAGCGTCCGCAGCTCGTGGGTGACCGGGCCGCTGCGATGATCGCTGATGCAATCGGTGATCGCGTCGATGAGCCCGATGCGTCGGTCGACTTCCCGGAGCAATAGCGCCCCGGCATCGGAGGTGATGGCCCCGCCGTCGAAGTCGGCCTGAATCTTACGGCGGTGAAGGCTTGAGAACGTCAGGGACTTGGTGCTACAGTCTGTCATCGCGAAGGCCCTTGTGCTTGTGGGTTGGAACTGTGGTAAGTCCCTATCCTACAAGCAACAAGGCCCTCGCGCTACTCTGCGGTGGCCGCTTCTGATGAAATATGCGGGCTAGCGTAGACGGGCACGATCTCCAAGGTGTCGGGCAACGGTTCGTTGGTGGCGACGTAGACTGTTGCGTCGTTGGTCAATGGCCGGAGCCGGCCAATGGCCTGCATCAGTTCTCCGACGACCACATGCCTCCAGAC
>CAZHRQ010000313.1:0-1799 GCA_964535075.1 uncultured Rhodobacterales bacterium
CGATCTCAGGATCTTACGCTACACCCGCCAATCCCGGTGAATAATCCGGGCTAGATTGGGGTCAGGATGCTGCGCGGTTCGTCAGGCTCTTACGTTCCGGGGGCCAACAGTCACTCCCAGGGAGCTGTCCCTGCCGGGATCGTGGTTCCGGCACACGGCACCCACCTGCACATGCAGGCCACCGCGGGATGCGCAACGCCAACGGCCGAGGCGGCATCCACCCTTTCCCCTGTTTTTCACCACTCATGACTCCTGATCTGGCGGGCCGCAAACAGGTGTTGCGCCGGGAGGCCCGCGCCCGACGGGCGGCGCTGGCCCGATCCCAGGGCGAAACGGCGGCCCGGGCCGTGATCGCCCCGGTGTTGGCCCTGCGCCCCACGTGGAAGGACTGCTGCGTGGCCGGCTACTGGCCGCTGACCGGCGAACTGGATTGCCGGCCGCTGATGACGGCGCTTTCGGATCGGGGCGCCCATCTGGCCCTACCGGCGGTGACGGAACGGGATCAGCCCCTGTGCTTCCGCGCCTGGACGCCCGAGGCCCCCCTGGAAGCCGGCCCCCACGGCACCGCCCATCCCCCCGCCACGGCGCCGGAGGTGTTGCCCACCCTGATCCTGTTGCCGTTGCTGGCTTTTGATCGTCAGGGCACGCGACTCGGCTATGGCGGCGGATATTATGACCGCACGCTGGCCGTCTTGCAGGCGCTGGGTCGGCCGGTGTTGACGGTGGGGCTGGCCTTTGCCGGACAGGCGGTGGCCGCCCTGCCGCGCGCGCCCCACGATCAGCCCCTGGCGGTGATTGTTACGGAACAGGGACGAATGGTGTACCCTGGCGCCGCGAGTCTGGATCAGAAGGAGGCCGGCCGGTGAGGGTGCTGTTTTTTGGCGATGTGGTGGGCCGGGCCGGGCGCAATGCCCTGGTGGGCGCCCTGCCGGTGTTGCGGTCCCGGTTGGCGGTGGACTGTGTGGTGGTCAACGGCGAGAACGCCGCCCACGGCTTTGGCATCACCGCCCGGCTGTGTCAGGAGTTGTTCGAGAACGGCGTGGATGTGATCACCCTGGGCAACCACGCCTGGGACCAGCGGGATTTGTTGCAGGTGATCAACGATGAGCCGCGCATCGTGCGGCCGTTGAACTTTCCGCCGGGCACGCCGGGGCGGGGGATCACCCGGGTGGAGACCCCGGCCGGGCCGGTGGTGGTGGCGCAGGTGATGGGGCGGCTCTATACCGAACCCCTGGACGACCCCTTCGCCGCCGTCGAGCAAGCCCTGGCCCCCCACCCCCTGGGCCGCGACGCCCGCGCCGTGGTGGTGGACGTGCACGCGGAGGCCACGGCGGAAAAGGTGGCGCTGGGGCACGCCCTGGACGGCCGTGCCACCCTGGTGGCGGGCACCCACACCCATATTCCCACCGCCGATGCCCATGTGCTGCCGGGCGGCACGGCCTACATCACGGATGTGGGGATGTGTGGGGACTATGATTCGGTCATCGGCATGCGCAAGGAGGGATCGCTGCACCGCTTCCGCCACCGGGTGCCCGGCGAGCGTCTGGTCCCGGCCGATGGCGAGGCCACCGTGTGCGCGGTGCTGGTGGAAAGCGACTCCCGCACCGGGCTGGCGCAGCGCATCGTGCCCCTGCGCCTGGGCGGGGTGCTGGCGCCCGGTGTCACGGCCATGGCGGCCGCGAAAGGGGTCTGACCCGCTCTAAATCAAATAGATAGAGCCGATTCACATTGACCGCGATAGGCTCTAGAGCGGGTCGCACCCAATCGGGTTCACGCTGTGAACCGGATTGGGTGCGTGA
>CAZHRQ010000314.1:0-1775 GCA_964535075.1 uncultured Rhodobacterales bacterium
ATAGATAGAGCCGATTCACGCGGTCAATGGGACCCAAAAATGGGGTCCCATTGACAGCGATAGGCCCTAGGGGCGCCGCCGCAACCGGGAGAACCGTGATGCACAAGGACTTTCCCAAGATTGCCACCACCCTGTCGGGGGATATCCGTGATCTGCGGGCCGCCGCCCCCGAGGTGATGAAGGCGTTTTCCGGATTGGCGCAATCCGCCACCACTTCTGCGACCCTGGATCACAAAACCAAGGAGCTGATCGCCCTGGCCATCGGGGTGGCGTTGCGCTGCGACGGCTGCATTGCCTTCCACGCCAAGGCCCTGGTGGCCGCCGGCGCCACCCGCGAGGAAGTGGCGGAGGTGCTGGGGGTGAATGTTTACATGGGCGGCGGTCCCTCCATGGTCTATTCCGCCCAGGCCCTGGAAGCCTTCGACCAGTTCGTGGAACAGGCCAACAAGGGGTAACGCGCCTACAGCGTGGCGACCGGCGCCGTGTCAGGGGCCGGTGCCATCGCGAGGCGTTCTCGGCTCAGCAACGCCTCCTTGCGGGCGCGCCCCCAACGATAGCCCCCCAGGCCGCCATCGGCCCGCACCACCCGGTGGCAGGGAATCACCACCGCCAGCGGGTTGGCGCCACAGGCCCGGGCCACGGCCCGCGCCGCGCCGGGATGACCCAGCCGCACCGCCAGGGCGCCATAGCTCACCGTCTCACCGGGCCCGATGGCCCGCAGGCCCTGCCACACCCGTTGTTGAAAGGGGGTGCCCGTGCTGAGATCCAGGGGCCCCGTCCAGGCGCCGGCGGGATGGCTGACCCGTTGCGCCACCGCCTCCGCCTCGGGCACGGGGCCCGGTGTCGCCCCGGGCCGGTGTTGGGTGAGCCCGGCCGCCAGGTTTGCCGCCGAGTCGCCCAGTCTCACCGCCGCCAGACCCCGGGCCGAACGCGCCACCAGCATCACGCCCAGGGCGCAGGGCACGGTGGTCCAGACCCATTGCGCCGTCATGCCCCTCTCCCCCGTTGCCATCCCCCCGTGTCCATCCCCCCGTGTCCACGACCCTACCACATAAGGAGAACCGGCAGGCGGTTGTGATGGCCGGCGGCCTTGCGTACACTCCGGGCTCATGAAAACGCGACGCCTCCTTCCGCTGCCCGTCCTGCTGCTGCCGGCCCTGGTGCTGGCCGGCTGTTCCTATGAAATGGCCGTCCAGGACTACACCGGGGCGCCCGACGTGGTGGTGGCGGAGGCCGAGGCCCCGCGGCAGGCCGCCCGCACCGCCACCCGCCGCTATCAGGTCAAGCCAGGGGACACGGTCTATACGGTGGCCCGGGGCAACAACATCGCCACCCGCAGCGTGATCGAACTCAACCAGCTTCAGCCGCCCTTCAAACTACGGCCGGGGCAGTGGCTGTCCCTGCCCGCCGTGCAGACCCACCGGGTGCAGCCCGGGGAAAGCCTGTACGCCATCAGTCGCGCCTATGGCGTGGATATGAGCGCCCTGGCCCGGGCGAATCGCCTGCGGCCGCCCTACACGGTGGCGACCGGCGATTCCCTGGTGGTGCCGGTGAGCAGCGCCAGGGTCACCGGGCGGGGTCGGGTGGTGGCCACCACCGTGGGCACCCTGCCCCCCGCCGCCTCCCGTCGTCCGCCGCGCCGGGAAACGGCGGTGGCCGCCGCGCCGGCCGCGCCGTGGGAACCGACGCCGGGCGCCTTCCCCGGCAGTGTGGGCGCCAGCGGGGACCCCACGGCCATGCGCGCGCCGTCCGTCGAGGAAGTGGCCGCCGCCCGC
>CAZHRQ010000315.1:0-1773 GCA_964535075.1 uncultured Rhodobacterales bacterium
ACTACCAACAGGCTTTACCCTTAAGACGGGCTGTGGGCGATCGCGCCGGAGAAGCAGTCACCCTGAATAATATTGGTGGTGTCTATTCAGACTTAGGAGAAAAACAACAGGCATTAGACTACTTCCAAGAGGCTTTACATTTAGTCCAGGCTGTGGGTAATCGCGCCGGAGAAGCAACAACTTTGAATAATATTGGTCTGGTCTATTCAGACTTAGGAGAAAAACAACAGGCATTAGAGTACTACCAACAGGCTTTACCCTTATCTCAGGCTGTAGGCGATCGCGCCGGGGAAGCAATAACCCTGAATAATATTGGTGGTGTCTATTTTGATTTAGGAGAGAAACAACAGGCATTAGCGTACTTTCAACAAGCTTTACCTTTAAGGCAGGCTGTGGGCGATCGCGCTGGGGAAGCTTTAACTCTTTACAATATCGCCGGCGCAGAAAGAGACCAAGGCAATCTCCAACAAGCGTTGACTCAAATGCAAGCCTCGATTGACATTATCGAAGATTTGCGGACTAAAGTAGCTAGTCCGGAATTACGTCAAACCTATTTCGCAACGGTACAAGATTATTACCAATTCTACATCGACCTGCTTATGCAACTGCATCAACAAAATCCTGATCAAGGCTACGATAAACTAGCCTTCCACATCAGTGAACGTTCTCGCGCCAGAACCTTATTAGAATTACTCACTGAAGCCAATGCCAATATTCGAGAAGGTGTAGATCCTAACTTACTCCAACAAGAACAAAACTTAAACGCCAAACTCGATGCGACGGAAAAACAACGGATTGAAATTTATAGTAATCCTGCATCCACCCCAGCCGAGAAAACCGCTATTGAACAACAACGACAACAACTTTTAGCCGATTATCAACAACTACAAGATCAAATCCGGGCAACAAGTCCTAAATATGCCGCCCTGAAATATCCGCAACCCCTCACCTTAGAACAAGTTCAACAACAGATTTTGGATGAGGATACTATTTTATTACAGTATTCCTTGGGAAGAGAGAATAGTTATCTGTGGGCAGTAACCAAAGATAGCCTAACCAGTTATCAACTCCCTCCCAGAGAGGAAATTGAAATCCTAGCCAGACGCTTCTATAACCTCTTACAAATTCCCGGTTATGAAATTGGCAATCCCAGAGGTATTGCTAAAGTTGTCCCCCGTGATAATTTAAATTCTGTGACACAACTGAGTGAACTCCTCTTCGGAGAAGTGGCTGAACAATTAACCAAAAAACGCATCGTCGTTGTCGCGGATGGGGCATTACAATACATTCCTTTTGCTGCTTTAGCCACACCCGAAACTGCTGATACCGATACTCCCACCCCTCTAATCAATCAATACGAACTGGTCAACTTACCCTCCAGTTCCACCTTAGGGATTATTTGTGACCAAATCAACGGACGCCAGGAATCGCCCCAACAATTAGCGATTCTGGCTGACCCGGTTTTTATGGATAATGATAACCGCCTTAAAAATGTCCCTAGCCGAGAGATGAAAGCCAACTTAAACCAAGCTTCACTCGACCGTTCTGTTCGCGTTTCCGAGATTAACTTAAGTCGTCTCCCCGGAACTCGCACTGAAGCCGAAGCGATTCTCAATTTAGTGTCACCAGAGACACAAACCAATGCGTTTGATTTTTATGCAAATCGTGAATTTATCGACAATCCCCAACTGAGAGATTATCAAATTATTCATTTAGCCACTCACGGAATTCTCAATAGTGAAGCGCCCGAATTATCGGGTGTGGTGTTATCCT
>CAZHRQ010000316.1:0-1764 GCA_964535075.1 uncultured Rhodobacterales bacterium
CACGCACCCAATCCGGTTCACAGCGTGAACCCGATTGGGTGCGATCCGCTCTAGTCCCGCGCTCCCTCCTGAGCGAAAAGGCCTTGTCCCGTGTGCGCTACCGTGCCCTTGCTGCAACCCCGCCTGAGCCGCCTGGAAGAACGCCTGCGCCACCTGTTGCCGCCGGTGCAGGTGGCCGCTTATGACCGCTTCCTGGCGGAGTTGCAGGCCCGGGGTGTGACGGACAATGCCCTGGGCGTGGGGCAGGCCATGCCCGATTTCCGACTGCCCAATGCGGAGGGGCACCTAGTGGACTCCCGTGCCTTGCGCGCCGCCGGGCCGTTGGTGATCAGTTTCTTTCGCGGCCACTGGTGCCCCTACTGCACCCTAGAGCTTTTGGCGCTGCAAGACGTGCTGCCGGAGATCGCCCGGCGGGGTGCCAGCCTGTTGGCCATCAGTCCGGAACAGGGGGGCCGCGCCCTGGCCCTGAAGCGTCGCGAGGGGCTCACCTTCGACCTGTTGTGCGATGTGGACAATGGGGTGGGGGTGCAGTTCGGGGTGGTGTTTCAGGTGTCCGAGCCGGTAAAGGCCCATTACGAAGACAACGGCATCGACCTCGCCGCTTTTCATGGGAACCCCGGATGGCTGTTGCCTATCCCCGCCACCTATGTGGTGGATAGGGCGGGCGTGATCCGCCATGCCTTTCTGGATCCCGACTATGTGCACCGCCTGGAACCGGCGGTGATCCTAGAGGTCCTGCAGCAGCTCAGCCACGGAGAGCAAACCGGGGAGAGCGGCGTCATCACAGGGGCGGGCGCGTAACAGCCGCAGCAGGGCGCTGGCCGCCGGGCCCAGCGGCCGGCCGGCCATGACCGACACCATGACCGCCAGGTCCGCCACACCCACCAGGGGCCGTTGCACCAACCCCTCCGGCACGGGGCGGGCGGCCGGCATGATGGCGACCCCGGCGCCGGCCAGCAGCAGGGCATCCCGGGCCTCGCCGCCTACCGCTGTGGGGCCGGACAGGGGGCCGGTTGTGGCGGACAATACCCGCCAAGAAGGATCCTCCGTCGGGCCTTGAATGACTGCGGTTTGCCTCAGGGTCTCCAGGGTGACCGAGGGTGTGGCGACAAGCGGATGATCGGCAGGGAAGACGACGTCCAGGGGCAGGGACCCCAGGGCCCAGCGATGGGCGCGCTCGGGCAGGACCTCGGTCCTGGTGGTCACCAGCACGTCCACGGCGCCGTCGCTGAGCGCCTGTCCCAACGCGGGGCCGTCGGTTGTTCGTACCGTTAACGACAGCTCCGGCCACTGGCCCTGCACTTCCGCCAGCGGGATCCGCAGCAGGGCGCCGGGAAGCCCCTCTTCAAGACCCACGGTCAGGGCCATGGCGTTCTGCGTGCCGTGGTGGCGTGCCGTGCCCAGGGCGGCCTCGGCGGCGGCCAGGGTCTGTTCCAGGTGGGGCACCAGGGCCCTGCCGAGGGCCGTGGGCAGAGTCTGCTGTCGGTCCCGGAGCAATAGCAGACCACCCATCTCTGCTTCCAGCTTCTGCACGGCACGGGTGAGGGCCGGCTGGGAAACATGACAACAGGCCGCCGCCCGGGTGAACGAGCCCTCCCGGACCACCGCCAGGAAATAGCGGATCTGGTGCATTTCCATGGGCCGTGTTCCCCTGATCTGCTCACCCGACTTGGATGCTGAAACCGTTCCTCGGGTCACGGAAGATTGTCCGCCCCGGGCAGAAGTGGGTCAAGGACGCGGGATCGCAGAGTCGAGCAAGAAAAT
>CAZHRQ010000317.1:0-1760 GCA_964535075.1 uncultured Rhodobacterales bacterium
GATGAGTATCTGGCGCTCTGCCTCAAGGCCAAGCCGGATGATGCGACCCAGGTGCGCGCTGTCTTTGCCGAGGAACCCAACCCCAGCTTCGCGGTCATCGATGCCATCGGTACCGGCGGCCTGGGCTGGCCTAATCTCTGCGCTCTGCTCGGTCGGGACTCGAGCCGCGATCTCCTGTTCGCCCTCTTGGTGCCAAATCAAGAACAGCAGAACCGACTCAAAGGCAATGAGGCCTGGGTGAAGGAGGCGCATGACCTGCTGAAGAACAGTTTTGGCTTGCGCCTGAAGACCAAGGGCAAGACCTGGTCGAGTATCGCCGATGAGTGTTGGCGCTTTTTATTGTTCAGCGAATTCGTCTTCGACCTGCCGGCGTCCTTGCCTATCGAATTGGAAAGCATTCCTCGGGCAAGTCCTGCATCTCGCCTGCTCGTTGAAGATCTCTGTGATCGGCTGCGCAGCGATCTGCGCACCCAGGCTCGCTACATTGAACAGGCCGAGCGCGTCGAGCAGGAACTCGATCTGGCGCGGATTTGCGCCAACCTCACCGATCTCGGCGTCCGCGACACCTTTGCGTTTGAAGAACGCACCTTTCTGCGCCAGGCCATGGAGGCCGTGCTGGCGGACGACCCTGACCAAGCGCGCGCCATTCTGGCTCAACACCGCAGTTCGGTCTGGACCGGCAAGGGGGAAAGCCAGGCCCAATGGGATCTCTTACAGGCCACCGCCACACTGGTGGAAACCTGTGCCGATCTCAATCGGGTGCTCGGCGATCACAGCGCCGGATTGGAACAGTTGGTCGACTTTTACATCAGCCAGTTGCGCGAAATGGACCGTTTGCACCGGGAGTTTGAACAATCCGTCAGCGGTTACGCCTGGCAAGACACCGAGGGACTGATGCAACCGGTGATCGACCGGGGCCGTCAGGTCTATGGCCAACTGGCAAGCCTGGTGCAGCAGCGCTTTACCAAGCATCTGCAACAGACCGGTTGGCCCTTGACCGGCCGCCTCAGCAACACCGAGGTCTTCGATACCCTGGTGGCGCCAAGGCTACAACAAAGCGGCCAGCGGGTGGCCTACATCCTGGTGGATGCCCTGCGCTATGAACTCGGCGTGGCCCTGGAGCGCCAGTTGGCCGAAGAAGGCCAGGTTGAGTTACGCGCGGCCATGGCGTGCCTGCCCAGTATCACCTCGGTCGGCATGGCCAGCCTGTTGCCCGATGCTCACGCCGGCTTACGCCTGGTGAGGACCGATGGCGACATCACGCCCCATCTGCATGACCAGGCGGTGACCAATGTCAATCAACGCATGGAGGTAATACGCAAGCGCTACGGGCAACGCTTTCAACAGGGGCGGCTGGATGATTTCGTCCTGAAGAAATTCAAGCTTGATCCGGATGCGGATCTGCTGGTGCTGCGCTCGGTCGAGATCGACAGTCAATTCGAAAATCACCCGGACAGTGCGCCTAACGAATTGACCAATGCGCTCAAGCGCATCCGCGTCGCCGTCACCATGCTCAAGGCGCACGGGTTCCGCGAGGTCATCATCGCCACCGACCATGGCTTTTTCATGAATACTCATGCCGGCCCGGGTGACACCTGCGCCAAGCCGCCCGGCGACTGGCTGTGCGTGCATGATCGCTGCCTGCTCGGTCAGGGCACGCAAGACAGCGCGCATTTCAACCTGCCGGCGGACAAGCTTGGCGTTCGTGGGGACTTCGCCCGACTGGCCGGCCCCTTGAGCCTGGCGGCCTATCGCAGCGG
>CAZHRQ010000318.1:0-1755 GCA_964535075.1 uncultured Rhodobacterales bacterium
CCGGTGTCAGGTTTCAGGATTCAGGAGGCAGGTGTGATGCGGTTTTCAGGGCGCACTGGAGGATTGGCTTTTGTCAGCCGACCAGTTTATGATGTCAACGGCTACGAGATGGGTGCTACAGCAAGCGGGCGCATTATGGCGGCTGGAATCGGATCTGCCCGGGCATAGCCATGTGGTCAGGGACGATATGATTGCGCATGGACTCGGCCAGGCGTCTGGCAAAGTTCTTGGCTGAGCCAAAAGTCTTGCTCAGTGACTGGATCAGGTTTCCGTGCAAGATTAGTTGTGCGATGTAGTGTGCTATCAGCAGCAGGATGTAGAAGGTCCGAAAACCATTAGGGTGCTCGCTGTAGGGGTGTTCCATCTCGTAGCCGTTGTTTTTCTGTACGTTGAATCCTTGGTTCTCAATATTCCATCTAAGGCGTCCTCCTTTGTTGGCTGTGTCAGCGACGTTGTTTCGTGCCAGGTAAAAGTTGGTCATCCAGACAAAGAGGTGTTCGTCCTTGTCTACCAGGTGCTCGCGGCAAAAGAGTACGCTTGGAGCGAATTCGGCAACGGGCAACTGGTCTGCCCACTGGAAGTGCTGCACCCGGTCGGGTTGTTCTACGGTCAGGCGATTATCCTTCTGCATGGCGGCTAAGGTTCCGGCTTCAGGAAATCGTTCGGGCATGGAGCCCTCTTTGAACGTTATGATGTATTTCCACCCGTTGCTTTCAATCAGTCGAATGACGTTCTGATTTGCATATAGGCCGTCAAGCAGGAGACACAGAGGTGTTCTGGGGAAGAACTCATGGAGCTTCTCAACCAGACGGGGGAAAGCTTTGAGTTCACAGTCCTGCTTGTCGAACAGCTCATGGCCTTCATTGGTGAGCATTTCAGTCGCTATGGTCAAAGCCATACCGCATGGGGTCACCAGCTTTGCGTCCAGCACGTATGCGAAGTACTGCAATGCACCATTTGACAGCTCTCTGTGGGGGCAATCGGGCCATGGCTCATGGTCGAAAGTACAGATCTGTGAACCATCGATGGCTATGGTGAAGTATCCACGCAGACGGAACGGATCGAGTACTTTTGCGCGAATCAAGGTTTTTGTTATCCAGGCCAGCAGCCTCTCCATGTCTTGGACCGGAATGCGTTGAGCGTAGTAGGCCAGCGTGTCCGGGTCGGCTACGGTGTCAACCTGGTGCTGTCCAGACAGTTTGGCAAGGTTCCTTGTGAACTCATCGGCAAGGCGCTCGAAGCGCAGTTGGCGGCGTGATCCCAGATGCATAAGAAACAGTAGAATCCCTGTCCAAAGAAGATGGGCCTGAGTATAGACACATTGCTGCTCCTGGCGAGGATCCGGGAGCTTATTCATGACCCCAGAGAGGCCTTTGAGAAAATGGCCGACGGTTTTAAGCAGTAAAACTACTGGCTCCGGGGGGCGCTTTAGCGCTTTCTGGCGTCGCCCCGGCCTTCGGGAACGTGGCGGTGAATGATCGCCATGTTCAACTTGGAGATCTCCTTGAGGATCCGCTGTAGTTTTCGATGATTCTTGGTCCACTCTCTAACCTCCTCGACCATGTCCTTGGGCACATAGACGGTGTGGGTCTTGCCCTTGACCGACACGGTCAGTTGATGCGCCACATGATTACCGCGCCGAGCGGTAACTAGAGATCCACGCGTCATAGGCCCCAAATCTCCGAGCTTCTTGAGCCATGCGTCGCGGCGTTTGATGAGTCTGTTTGTTGAGGCTGAATACTTCGTTGACATGCG
>CAZHRQ010000319.1:0-1753 GCA_964535075.1 uncultured Rhodobacterales bacterium
GACGGTCTTCAAGCTGGTCACCGCCGCTAGCAAGACCTGGCGCCGACTGTCTGGCAACAACCGCTTGCCCCAGGTGATCAAGGGTGTCAGGTTCCGCGATGGCATTCAGGTGAAGAACGCCGACCAATCCGCCGCCGCCTGATCATGCCGTCACCCACGATTGGTCATAGCTCCATAGTGCTGCCTACTGGCTGATGTGGAGCCTGCGGCCCGCCCTGCCGAAGCGGTCCCAGTGGCGCCACGTCCAGGTCGATACCCTGCGTCTGCGCCTCATCAAGGTCGCCGCCCGTGTGGTCGAGCGCAAAACCCGCGTCGTGATCAGCCTGCCCACCGGATCGCCGGCCGAGGCCCTGATGCGCCTCGCCCTCGACCGCCTGCCGACCCTGGCCCCCGGATAGGCCAATCCCGCGACAGACGTCCCCGACCGCCCTTCCTCCTCAACCGCAAGCCTCCAGCCCACACCACGCCGCCCCGAAACGGGCGGTGCGCAGCCGCTTGCGCCAAAACCTTCTCCGGTTGAGGGCGCATTCCGCGCCAGACCGAATCTAGGGCGTCATGAATAATCCGGGATAGATTCACCGCCTTGGAGGGTGAGCAGTATGGCTTTTTCCAAATACGGTTTTAAACCGGACTCAGTGCCATGGTTACATCTCGTGATGAAACAAGTTGCCCCAACATATCTTCAATGCCATATTCAAGCGGGAATTCCATACGGGGATTGGATCCAAACATTCCAAACATATGGCACTAGATATGATTCCCGCAGTTTCGTTTAGAGTGTGGTCCAAAAAGTAACCATAGACAAACGTAGTGTGATATGGATTTTTTATCAAAAAATCTTAGGAAAATATTAGCGTTAATCTTGCTCGTTGGTATTCCTGTATTGGGTAGCGCTATATATTACGTATTTATAGCTAGTGGTATATACGTCGTTGAGAGTCGATTTGTGATTCAAACTGAGGAGCCTTCTGGTGGGATGGGGGGTCTGTTGGGAGCAGTAGCAACATCTTCTGGCTTGTCATCTGGTATTAAATATGAATCTGTGGTACAGGGTTTTGTGGGATCTTTATCCTTATTGCGAAAAATGGACAATGAACTAAAACTCCGGAATCATTACAGCAGCAAAAATATAGATATTGTAGCTCGTCTTCCAGAAAGAGCTGATGAAAATACTTTTGTTTCTTATATGAGAAAAAAAATAAAGACATATACAGAACCAGATAGTTCAGTTCTTGTTCTAAATGTGATGGCATTTTCACCTGGAATGGCGAAGCGCATATCAGAATATATCATTTCAGAGAGCGAGATTTTGGTAAATTCTATGTCTCGCCGTCCTAATCAGCAGCGAGTTGCGCAGGTAAAAAAAGAAGTGGAGAACGCCATTAAAGAGGTGAAATTAGCACGCATGCAACTTGAACAAGACCTAGCCAGGGAGCGTTATATTGCCGCGCTTCAGAACTTAAGCGAAGCAGAAGCGGTCTTACGACGGCAAGAAGTTTATCTCGTCACTTTTATTCCGCCGGCCGAACCAAACGAAGCACAAAAACCTGAACGGGCCCGAAATGTTCTTTCTACCTTTGTTCTTTCAACTCTTATAGTGAGTATTGGCAGTCTTGGGGCTCTCGCTCTAAGGGATCAGTTTGTTTAGATCGAGGTCCGTGCTGATTGAATAGGTCAATGGTTCCAGTTGAGGTCTGGAGGGCACCTCGAAAAACGCTTGGCGCCGGATCCCGTTTTGATAGAATCGGGGTGA
>CAZHRQ010000320.1:0-1752 GCA_964535075.1 uncultured Rhodobacterales bacterium
CGTCTGACCCGCGTACCGCTTGACGCCGTACCGCTGGCCGGCGCTGTCCCTGCCGTTTCTGGAGCTTCCGCCTGCTTTCTTGTGTGCCATGGCTTGATTTCACCTCGAGCTTCTGTGGTCCTCTTCCAGGGCGGACTCAGCCCACCTGCACGCCCTCGATCCGCACCAGGGTGTAGGGCTGCCGGTGGCCCCGCGTGTTCCGGTACCCCTTCCGCCGCTTGTACTTGAAGACCACGATCTTCTTGCTCTTGTCGTGCCGGGCGATCTTGCCCGCCACGCGCGCATTGCCGAGAAAGGGGCTCCCGACCTGGACGTTCTCCCCGTCCGAGGCCAGCAGGACCTTGTCGAACACCACGTCCTCGCCGATCTCCCCGGGGAGCATCTCCACCTTCACCTCGTCGCCGGCCGAGACCTTGTACTGCTTACCGCCGCTCTGAAACACCGCATACATCGCTCGCGTCTCCTGTCTGTTTTGTAAACAGTTAGAATATTCAACCGGCTCGAGCCTGTCAACGGAAAAAAAACCAAAAATGGTGCCCCCGGCGCGACTCGAACGCACGACACCCAGATTAGGAATGCCTACAAGCACTTATATGAGGGGCAATAGCGTGGAAGACCGTATACCAAGAACCAAGACAGGTCAAGCGTTTCGTGCATCCTGTATTTTGGTTTTTTCATTGCCCGCATTGTAACCGGACACCAGACACCTACTTCTGGCAAGAGACCTCGCAGGAGCCCTCTTTCGCCCAAGCAGCAACGGGGATCATGTCCTGCTCCGGTGATTTTCCACCAGAGGCTTGGATCTCATCAAACCTATCCCTGATCAAGTTCTGGATTTCCTCAATCGGGATCCCGCGAATGGTACAGTATATAAGGCGCACCAGTTTGTCAGCTGTCTCATTAGCTGACCGGTCATCGTTTTCCCACCTGGAAAGTGTCGACCGATCAACACCAATGAGCTTCGCAAATTTCTGAGCTTTCACTCCAATATTCTTTCTAAGAAATCTGATTTCCTGGCCTGTTAGAAGTTCATTTCTTGAAATGAGACGCCGACATATCAATTGGTTCAGTTGATCAACGTCAGGGATGGGTACAACACACTCCCCGCATTTTTCACAATAAAAAATGTTTATACCCTGAAGGTAGATGAAATCTAAGCCTGACTCCTCGTAGTGATAAGGCTCCTGTCTGGCGACCATATTTTCATGACACATTGGACATTTCATGAACGGTCACCTCCTTTCGCTTTCTTATCCGTGAACGGTTTTACAAAGTACAAGTGCGCTATTCAGATCAATAATGACAATAAGTACCAGCGGTTCACCTTCCACATCTTTACCAGAAACCTTGCATTTCCATTCGCCTTCCCTATAGGCTTTTTCCACATCTAGGACCTTACCCCACATGAGCGCGTTGAGAACGTCATCCATGCAAACGGTTCTTTCACGCATCCTTTTACGACAATGCTTCGTGGTCACAAAGCATTGGTTGGTGTACCTTCTCAGGAAGTCTTTGGCTTCGTCTTTGGTCATTGTATCGGCCAGGTGATGAAAGAGTAAAGGGGAAAACGTGACTGAGAGTCACTTTTTTCGGGTCTCTGGTTTTAGCCCCCATCAGCTCTGGGAGCAGCGGTTTCGCGCCCTACATATAGAAGTGCTCAATTCTTTCAAACTCGCCATCGTCTGATCTCTCAAAGATGATGGCGTCGTAAAAAGCCCTGAACCTTGAGATCTGCCCTGGAAATATCAATAG
>CAZHRQ010000321.1:0-1750 GCA_964535075.1 uncultured Rhodobacterales bacterium
CCTCAAGGTGGAGGCCACCAAGTTCACCGAGGTGGGCTACGTGGGCCGGGACGTGGAACAGATCGTGCGCGACCTGGTGGAGGCCGCCATCGGCATCATCCGCGACCGCCAGCGCCGGCAGGTGCACACCCGCGCCGAGGCGGCGGCGGAGGAACGGGTGGTCGATGCCCTGGTGGGCTCCAGCGCCAGCGACGGCACCCGGGAAAAATTCCGCGAACGCCTGCGCCGCGGCGAGCTCGCCGACAAGGAAATCGAGCTGGAGGTACAGGATACCAGCTCCCTCTCCATGCCCACCCTGGACATTCCCGGCATGCCGGGGGCGCAGATGGGCATGCTCAACCTGAACGATATTTTCGGCAAAGCCTTCGGCGGCCGCACCCGGCCCCGGCGCATGAGCGTGGCCGATTCCTATGAAATCCTGATCCAGGAGGAAAGCGAGAAGCTGCTGGACCCGGACAAGGTGGTGACGGAAGCCATCACCCTGGTGGAAAACGAGGGCATCGTTTTCCTGGACGAGCTGGACAAGATCTGTGGCCGGGAGGAACGCCAGGGCGGCGACGTGAGCCGGGAGGGGGTGCAGCGCGACCTGCTGCCGCTGATCGAGGGCACCACCGTCACCACCAAGCATGGGGCGGTGAAGACCGATCACATTTTGTTTATTGCCTCGGGCGCCTTTCACCTGGCCAAGCCGGCGGATCTGTTGCCGGAATTGCAGGGGCGGCTGCCCATCCGGGTGGAATTGCAGGCCCTGACCCGGGATGACTTCCGCCGCATCCTGCTGGAACCGGAAGCGAGCCTGATCACGCAATACAAGGCGCTGATGGCCACCGAGGACGTGGACCTGGTGTTCGAGGACGCGGCCATCGACGCCCTGGCCGATGTCTCGGTGGCCATCAACGGCGCGGTGGAGAACATCGGTGCCCGGCGGCTGCATACGGTGCTGGAGAAGGTGCTGGAAGACATCAGCTTCACCGCTACCGACCGAAGCGGGGAAACGGTAACCATCACGGCCGAGGCCGTGCACGCGGCCGTGGGCGACCTGACCCAGGCGGTGGACCTGGACAAGTTCATTCTGTAAGGCAACGGCGCGGAGCGACCCGCTCTATGCCTCGTATACATTTCAGCAAGCCCTGTTACTCGAGGCTTGCGTTGGCAGGAGGGAATCGTTATATACGGGCTTCCGTCGGGGCGGAGCGTAGCTCAGCCTGGTAGAGCACCGTCTTCGGGAGGCGGGGGCCGGTGGTTCGAATCCACTCGCTCCGACCAATTATGTCGAGACGTTAAAGCCGATCACGGTCAATGGGATCCGGAAACGGATTCTGTGGACCCTGGTCGGCTTTACCTATTTTGCGCCAAACCGACATCGCAGTGCGATGCGGACTTGGCACAATCGGCTGTAGACACACAGGGATAGGCGAGCCCCTCTCTCCCGATCTGCATGAGCTGCTGGATACATGGCAGACGGAACGTGACTCGCTTTAAAAGTATGGGTCGGCAGAGTTTGGGCCCGAAAGAATGCCCGGAGTCACTGTGTTGGGAAGGTAATATGGCGGAGGGGGAGGGATTCGAACCCTCGGACGGGTTGCCCCGTCAACGGTTTTCGAGACCGCCCCGTTCGACCACTCCGGCACCCCTCCGCAGGCGGCAAGGGCCGTCTTCTACCCTACCCCGCGCCCGCTGTCAAAACCTTCCGTACCCCTGTGTGAATAAGGCGTTGACTCTGGTCGCCGCGGGGGTATAGTGCCGCCTT
>CAZHRQ010000322.1:0-1747 GCA_964535075.1 uncultured Rhodobacterales bacterium
CGCATTAACACGATTATCAATTATTTATCTGGAAAGAGTGAAAGTCAGGTGCAGGATATTTCAAAACATATAAAGAAAATTCTCAACTTGTATGGGTGCAATTCCGAAAAATTGGTAAAAAAGTTCTTTGATAATATTATAAAATTTATTATATTAGATACGAACAAAACAAAAAATTGAAACGGGGGTTTTTTCACCTCACTCGGAGGAGTCAGATGCCAAGTGTACTCTCCCACCGCTTGGTGGGAACATTCAGGCATGGCTTTCGAGTGAAATATCCAACCAATTTCAGAGTCTTGCTCGTCATCTAATAGACCATCCTGACGCTCACAATTTTCTACAATTTGAACAACAACTCCATCAGCAGTTTGTCAAGGTTGCGGATGCGATCTCGGAACGTGTATTGCACGAGACCATTTCGCAATCTGATTTCATTGAATACGCCATCGCGACGTATCGGGCGAAAGGCTTTCGGGTTCACAGTCGCAAAAGGTCTACCAGGGTTCAACTCAAAGGTGGTCGCACGGTTCGAATTAAAACCGTATACATGCTCCCTTGCCCGTCCAAAAAGAAAGGGCGAAAGCGTGGTATTGGACGACGTGGTCGCCAGGGCAAAGGAATTTATCCCGTGCTTAAACTGCTTGGTATCGCTCACCAGTCGTCCCCGGCGCTCCAGGATGACGTGACGATCTCGGCACTAAATAATCCGTTCTCAGAAGCCACCGAGAGCCTCAAACGTCACGGGGTTGCGATTTCTGAGAAACGGGTTCGAACCATCAGTGAAAACGTTGGCAAAGCAGCTCTCAAAGACAGGGACAACCAACTGGAACAGTTCACCAATGGCACCCTGAAAAAAGACAATACGTTTTCGGGCAAACGCGTTGTTGTTGCCATCGATGGCGGACGAACGCGAACCCGCCAGGTGAAAAGAGGCAAAAAGAAAAAGGGGCAACAACGACAAGGCTACCATACTGACTGGAAAGAGCCGAAGCTATTTACACTGTATGCCATTGATGAAACAGGGCGCAAAATAAATAAACATCCGTTCCCGTATTGTGACAGCACTCTAACAGGCCGTGAGCCGTTTAAGCAATTGTTCAAAATGTATCTGTATAAAACTGGCGTTGTCGATGCCAGTCGTATTATTTTCATCGGCGATGGAGCGCCCTGGATCTGGAACATTATCGATGAAATTATTCATGAGATGAACATCAACCCTCACATCATTGATAAAGTGCTGGACTTCTATCACGCCTGTCAGCACTTATGGAATGTGATTGATGCTCTTCCTAATTTAACTGAAAAACAAAAACAACGATTATTTAAAAAATATCGAAGTCACTTAAAAAACGGAAAAATCGACAGTCTGATCGAAATCTTAGGTAAAAAAGCCCAGCGAAATAAAATTGCTTTCAAAGAACTGCGATACTTTCATGGTCATGAAGACAAGTGTCGTTATGACCAATTTATACATCAAAATATTCCGATTGGTAGTGGCGCGGTTGAAAGCGCCATTCGCCGTATCGTGAATTTGAGATTAAAAGGTGCCGGAATGTTCTGGCTGCAACATAACGCCGAAGCATTCTTACACCTGAGATGTCAACTTAAATCAGGACGATGGAATGAGTTCTTTCTAAAAAGAATCTCTCCATCTTAATTTCTACAACTTTTGGGAATTGCTCCCAAATTACATGAATAATTCAGGTTAACAACTCGTTAATTGAAATGGATTATTGAATTAGTAAAA
>CAZHRQ010000323.1:0-314 GCA_964535075.1 uncultured Rhodobacterales bacterium
TGGTGGTGTCCATGCGCATGTCCAGGGGGCCGTCGTGGCGGAAGGAAAAGCCCCGCTCGGGCGTGTCGATCTGGGCCGAGGACACGCCGATGTCCAGGGCGATGCCATCCACCGCCGTGTCCGCCGGTAGTCCGCCGTCACGCACCAGTGTGTCCATGGTGCCGAAGGGGCCGGGGCAGACGGTAAGGCGGTCGGGATAGTCGGCGGCCAGGGCCCGGGCGCGGTCCAGGGCCTCAGGGTCCCGGTCGATGGCCACCACCTGGCACGGGGCCGCCGCCAGCAGGGCGCGGGTATAGCCGCCCGCGCCAAAGGTG
>CAZHRQ010000323.1:324-1732 GCA_964535075.1 uncultured Rhodobacterales bacterium
CGGCGCGCGGGGCCAGCGCATCCACCACCGGGTGCAGCAGCACCGGGGTATGCAGCTCCGCGTCGCGGGTGAGGGTCATGACGGCTCCTCCGTGTTCGGGCCTCGCCGGCCGGCGCCCGGCACCACGCGCCCTTCGCTGCGGGCGCGCTGGCGGGCCTGTTGCTGACGTTCCTGGAACACCGTGGGGTTCCAGATCTGAAACGTTTTTCCTTTGCCGACGAAGGCGGCGTTCTCTTCCAGGCCGGCGTGCTCGATCAACGGACGGGGCAGCAGGATGCGGCCGGTTTCATCCCAGGGCAACTGGTGGGAGTCGGCGAAAATGATGGTGGCGAGATCATCCTGAGCGTCCGAGAACATGTCCATGTCATCGATCTGCTCGGTCAGGCGTTCCATGAACGCCATGCCACAACACTCAATCGCTTCTCCCCGATACGAACGGAAAGCCACCACACCATCAAATCCCTGCTTGGACAGGGTCGTACGGAACGCGGCGGGCACGGAGACCCGTCCCTTGCGGTCCAGCTTGTTGGTGTAGGTGGACAGAAACATCCGTCCGCTCCTGCCCTCGATCCGGGGTGGGCCACCCCTGTGCCGTCATCGGCTGCCGTTACCGGCCTCGTCCGTGCTTGCCCGCGGCGGTGGTTGGATCTGCCTTCTGGCGGGTGCGTCCCCTTGCCGATGGGTTCTTATGGGATACCATGGGAGTAGATGGGCGTCAACGTGGGCTACGAGTAAAAAACTCTGGTGTGACAGTACTCACGCCAGGGTAGGGAGCAAATGTTAATATGTTGTGGATAACCGCATAAACCTTGGGATTCGCGACGTAACGACTCGTACGGGGGGCGGGCAGTCGAAAGAATGCGTTAACAATTTTTATGGTATGCAATGAGGCGATTTAACTTTGGGAACAAAACAAGATCATCGTTGGATTTCTGCCCGTGACAGCGTGGGAAGAAGTATAGTCCCATGTTGTCCCATGCCCTCCCTGGCCCTGATGCGGGGCCTGAGGGGATCCCATGGGATGCCATGGGCCCAGAGGGGTGAGGCCTTGGCTGACGAATCGTGGAAGGTCCTGGGGTATAACCCTGGCGAAAGCACTTTTCCTCGGCATTAACGCCAGGGTGGGATGGCCGGGGAGGGGGGAGATGCAGGGAAAGGGAAGGTCAGGCGGTCTGTAAGCCGGGTTCTGTCCGTCTCCCGGGGGAGACGGGATGGCCATTCCTCTGGGACGCCCGTCGCCGGACGCCTCGCGCGACACACCCGGACGGCGGCCCGGAAACGGGCCTGCCGGCGCCCCGCGCAGGGGTGGGGGCCGGCGTGCCGTCCCTATTCGGTCTTGCTCCCGGTGGGGTTTACCATGCCCGCCCCGTTGCCGGGGCAGCGGTGCGCTCTTGCCGCACCCTTTCAC
>CAZHRQ010000324.1:0-1731 GCA_964535075.1 uncultured Rhodobacterales bacterium
GAAGCATCCTCTGGCTTCCCCGTGCAAAAAAAGCGAAGCATCCTCTGGCTTCCCCCTTTTTAAGGGGGACGGGAGGGGGATCTCAAGGGGGCTGGGGGGTTAGGTTTTATGGCACTAAAGTGCCTACTACGAGCCTAGGTTTTATGGCACTAAAGTGCCTACTACGAACGAACGTCAAAGTTCTAATCCTCCTTTTTGTAACTTCTTAAATGGGTCAAGAATAAAGTCAATTATCTTACGCCGCCGCACGATAACTTCAGCCGTGGCTGTATCCCCCGGTTTCAACTCCAAACATTGATTTTTTGTGGCAATACAGGTCTGATTTAGCTCAATTTCTAACTCAAAATTGGTTACTTGACCCTGGGCGGTTTCGGTGACTTTAGAGGTGGGCGATTTGCGAATCAGTTTGCCTTCAACTACACCATAATCCTGGAAGGGATAGGCATCAAATTTGAGCTTAACTTCCATTCCTTCCTGTAACGCCCCACTTTCAGCCGTGGGCATTTGGGCTTTGAGAATTAGGGTGGAACCCTGGGGCGCAATCTCGGCAATTAATTCTCCCGGTTGTACCACCGCCCCAACTCCTTTATCTGGTAAACCAAAGACGGTGCCACTTTCTGGTGCTTTGAAGACTCGTTGCTGGAGTTCAAATTCTTTTGCGGCAATTTGGCTTTCACTTTGCTTGATTTCAGCTTGGAGTGTGGTCATCTGAGTTTCTAGGTTCTTGAGCTGTTCCTGTATTCTCAGAACCGCCAGTTTACCGGAATGAACTAGGGTATCATAGCTTTTTTGTTGCTCCTGTAAACGTAGTTTTGCCTGCTCAATTTCGGCTTGGGTTTGATGGAGAATTCGTTCATAACTGCCTTGTTGTTCTTTGAGCCGTAACCGGGCTTGGGAGATGTCGGATTCGGCTTGAACTAAGCGTTCTGTGTTGACTTTGACCAGGTTTTGTGATTCAGTAAAGCGGTCTGTGGAAATGGCTCCGGCTTCAAAGGCTTTACGGTATCGTTGAACTTTATCTTTTGCCTCGATTAAATTAACTTGGGCTTGATTGTAGGCGGCTTGACTGGAGGAAATGGCTTGTTTGGCTTGGTTGACTTGAGCCAGTTTTTCGGCTTTTTCCAGGGTGTAGGTACTCGCAAGGGCGTTCAAGTTTTGTCTGGCTTGTTCAATTTGAGACTGTTTTTCTAGTTCTTGGGATTGGTTTTGCCGCTGCTGGGTATGGAGGGCAATGTCTAACTGATTTTTGAGGACAGCCAACTGATTTAGGCGATTTTTTTGACCGTCTAATTGACTGCGAAGTTGCTCAATTTCTGACCGCACGATGTCGGATTCGAGGGCGAGTAATGTTTGTCCAGTTTTGACGCGGTTTCCTTCAGCAACGGCGAGGTTAATAATCGTACCGCCGACAGAGGATTCCAGTTTTACGGTGGGTTCTTTGGGTTCTAATCGCCCTCTAGCACTTCCCGTTTCCTCGACTTCAGTTAACATTGCCCAAGGAAGTGCGATCGCGGCAAACAAAATTAAGAAATATAACAGTCCCCTTGTCCAAACTTGGGGTAAGGTATCCAGCAGTTCTTTTGTAGCATAAGACCAGTCAGAGGGTGGAATTTTTTGGGAAACGCAGAGTTCCGCAGAGGTCAAGAGAGGGGCGGGAGTATGATTGGAATTCATGATAGATGAGTAATGAGAGAGATGAGTAATGAGAGAGATGAGGGAGATAGGGGAGAT
>CAZHRQ010000325.1:0-1727 GCA_964535075.1 uncultured Rhodobacterales bacterium
TTGTCCGCCCGCGCAAATGCCGGATCAGAAAAAGCGATACAGACAGCCCCACGGTGATTACGCATAAAGGCTGCGTTCATCACATCCATCTCATCGTCTAATTGAAGCGCTTGTGCTCCCATGACGTACCTCTATAAATTAAGTGTTAACTGATTATATAAAATAAATGGTTACCAAATCATTAACATAAAGACGATTTCGATAAATCCGACCCATCTGGACAAATAAAATAAAAAATGCCAAATCTATTACATGATAAAAACACGTACATTGTTTGAAAAAATCTGGGACGATCATTTGATTGACCGTCAGGATGATGGCACTTGTCTTATTTACATTGACCGTCACCTTGTTCATGAAGTGACTTCACCGCAAGCCTTTGAAGGGCTGCGCATGACAGGACGGACAGTGCGTAACCCCGGCGGCACACTGGCCGTTGCCGATCATAACGTGCCGACCAGTGACCGCAGCGAAGGGATTAAAGAAGAAGACAGCCGTATCCAGATTGAAACACTAAGCCGCAATTGTGAAGAGTTCGGTGTCCAGCTTTTTGATATGAGCGACAATCGTCAAGGCATTGTACATATTATCGGCCCGGAGCAAGGCTTTACCCTGCCCGGCACGACGATTGTATGCGGCGACAGTCATACATCGACACATGGGGCGTTCGGGGCGCTGGCATTCGGCATCGGCACTTCCGAGGTCGAACACGTGCTGGCGACCCAGACCCTCATTCAAAAGCCTGCAAAAACCATGCGCATTACCGTAAACGGTACCCTGCCCCTTGGTGTCACGGCAAAGGACATGATTTTGGCGATTATTGGCGAAATCGGCACCGCAGGCGGTACCGGGTACGTCATTGAGTATGCCGGTGAAGCCGTACGCAATTTGTCGATGGAAGGCCGGATGACCATGTGCAACATGTCGATCGAAGGCGGCGCCCGTGCCGGTTTGATTGCGCCGGACGAGACAACCTTTAACTACCTAAAAGGCCGCCCGATGGCGCCGCAAGGTGAAGATTGGGATAAGGCGGTTGCTTATTGGAAAACACTGCCGAGTGACGAAGGCGCAAGCTATGACAAGGAAATCACGCTCAACGCCGCCGACATCACCCCGCTTGTGACATGGGGCACAAGCCCGGAAGATGTTCTGCCGATCACAGAACGAGTGCCTGACCCCGCCGGTGCTGCCGATAAAAACAAACGCGCAGCAATAGAGCGCGCGCTCGATTATATGGGGCTTGAACCCGGTACCGCATTAAGTGAAGTGCCGATTGATAAAGTCTTTATCGGTTCCTGCACCAATGCGCGCATTGAAGATTTGCGTGCCGTTGCCAAAATCGTGCAAGGCCGCAAAGTCGCTAATAATGTCTATGCCATGATTGTACCCGGCTCCGGTCTTGTAAAACTTCAAGCCGAAGAAGAAGGGCTTGATAAAATCTTCATCGATTCAGGTTTCGATTGGCGCGAACCGGGATGCTCCATGTGCCTTGCCATGAACGCGGACAAGCTGGAACCGGGCGAACGCTGTGCTTCGACATCCAACCGTAATTTCGAAGGCCGTCAGGGTCGCGGTGGGCGCACACATTTGATGAGTCCGGCAATGGCCGCAGCGGCAGCCGTGACAGGAAAACTCACAGATGTTCGGGAATTGCTGTAACGGATCGCGAATATCCCTGTTGCACCACACGGCTCTATGATATGATCCTTTTTCGTCAAAGCCTTTCA
>CAZHRQ010000326.1:0-1725 GCA_964535075.1 uncultured Rhodobacterales bacterium
TGTACGTTACCGTGAAACAGCAGCTTGATCCTCCGGGGTGGCACCGCGCCATGTAAGTTAGACTGCTTGTCTGTCGCTTGCCGCCGTTTTTCTGAGTCAGTTGTACCGGTGGTGTTGCCGCGGTGGCGCGGCATCGGACGCACCCGCGCCCTGGCTGCCGCGCAACCGTGTTTTCCGTCCCGGTGGTACTGAGCTGGGACTTTATCTTCGGAGGCCAGCGGAATTTCTCGATCCTTGCCCCGTTTTGACGCTGTGCCTGGCCTGTTCCGGGCATCCTCGGTCAATGCCGTGCCCGAACCTTTTCCCATCGCCAGTGAGCGCGACTTTCTGGTGCTTTATCCAGCGCACGCCAACGCGCTGGAACTGCGCTGGCGGTTCGCGACGGCGCGCGCGCGCGAGGTCGAGGCGGCCTTCGCACCCCAGGCAAGCAGCGTCTCGCCTGGGGTGCGGCTGTATCCTGTTGGGGGGCAGGAACACGACGAGGGCGGCCACCGATATACCCTGCCGGTTGCCAGCCTGCGGGCGGGACGCATCAGCCTGGTAGGTTTGCCGCCGGATGCCTGGTATCAGGCCGAGCTTGGCCTTGGCACCCCGGATGGGGGTTGGCTGATGTTGGCGCGCTCCAATCGCTTGGCCATGCCGACAATGGTTTCGGCCAAACTGCCGCCAATGACGGCAAGGCCAAGCGGAGTTGACGGTGATCCGGGGGCGAGTAGCGCAACGGATCTGGCTGATCGGGCGCACGCGCCAGCAACCCAGGCGGACTGGGTGGCCGCCTCGACAAGCCATCACCAGCAATCCAATCACACCGCCGCCCCGCCCATTGTGGCCAGTCGCCAATCAGGCGCTGGATCTGCTGACGCTGGATCTGATGGCGCGGAGCCCCGGCTGATCGCGGGTAGCGGTCCCCTGCGCTCCATCAAGGATCAGTCGCAAACCAGACTCTGGGCTGAGCTTCGCATCGGTGGCCAGGCAGCGCCAGGCAGTCTGCTTGAGCTGGGCGGCCATGCCTATCGAGTCGGCCCGGGCGGCGGTTTCGCGTTCGATCTCGAAATCACCGACCCCGCGTTGATGCATGCACTCTTGCGTCTGCTGCCGGCCCTGCCGGCGGCGTCTCGGGAGCAGGACTGACAGGGCGGGCAGGCGATGCGCATTGCCTTGCTCGCCGCCGAGTGCGCGCCGGTCGCCAAGGCCGGTGGCTTGGGAGATTTTGTTCATGGTCTCGGGCGCGCCCTGCGGGCCGCTGGCGCCGATGTTGAGATTCTGCTGCCGGATTACGATTGCCAGCGCCATGAGCTGATTCAGGACTGGCAACTGCTGCGCGAGGATCTGCCTCTCACCTTTGCCGGTCAGCCACTGCACTGCCGGGTCTCTTCCGGTCAGGTCGATGGCCTGTCCTGCCGCTTTCTGGCCCCACAATCGCGCGCCCATTATTTTGAACGCGGCTGCATCTATGGCGAGCCGGACGATGCCGCGCGCTTTGCCTGCTATTGCCGCGCGGTACTTGAATGGCTGCATCAATCCGCCAGTTGGCCGGATATCCTGCACTGCAACGACTGGCACACCGGCCTGGTGCCCGTGCTGCTGCATGAAGCCTATGCGCGGCGCGGCCCGGCTGGCCTTCTGGATCGCGTTCTTGATCACACTAGGGTGTGCTACACCCTGCACAACCTGGGGCATCAGGGCTGGGTCGCGCCCGAGGTACTGACGGCCGCCGGGCTAGAT
>CAZHRQ010000327.1:0-1721 GCA_964535075.1 uncultured Rhodobacterales bacterium
ATCTAAAAGGGGGACGGAAGGGGGATCTGAAGGGGGACTTTGATCTACTGTACTTGATTACAGAATAAGCGCTGTAACCAATTTATAGAGATGTTCCGGTGCAACGTCTTTACGACTTCATTCGCCGCACCATTCCCATTCCCATCGTGGTTTTCCGCCCGACGCCAGAATAGAGGGCAAAATCGGCTAAGGCATTAATTTGCTGAATCGCCTCCGCCTCAACTTGTCCCATAATCCGAAAATTCATCGCGCCAACACAGCCAATAAACTTACTGCGAGAATCGGCAACTAATTCGGTGTGAATATCAAAGAAACTGGGAAAAACATGATCCACTAATGGTTTCGGGAATTCTATGCCACTATATTGATTCCAGCGCTTAATTAAACTATTGAAGACTAACTCCCTTGTGGGTAAGGCACAATCATATTTACTCTGACGAAATGCCGTGGGGGTAGAAAAGGCAAAATTCAGAGCGCGATCGCACTCTGACGCTTGGTCATATAATTGGTGATAACTGAGAGCATTTGCCCAACATCCCGGCATCCCTTTTTGCGGTGTTCCTAGAATACTGGTAATCTGCAAGTTAGCTGGACCTAAATGCCAGGGTTGTTCGGGATTCAGGTTTAACCACAGGTGGGTTAATTGGCTGAATAAGGTATCATCTAATAGGGAAATCCGCCACCAACAGGGAGTCCCTGTGGGAATCGGTTGATGATGTTGCCAGTATAGATTAGGCGATGCTGTATCACTGCGATGCTGAAGTTGTAGGGGACTCAGGGTAAAGGCTTTATCGGATTTGGCTTCATGGAGATAATCGCCTAAGTTCCTATCGACAGAACTTACCAGGTTAAGAAATAGGGCGTGTAAATGTCGTCCACTGAGAAATTGTGGCGGAATTGGCGATTGGGGAAGCAGGTTGAGAATCAGGCTATGGGGCATGGTTTCGAGCCCTGATAGGGATTATAGAGGATTTCGACTGGCTATTTGCAAAAGAGCGAGAAGATTGGGTTAGTTTCAATCCCTGATAGGGATTATAGAGGATTTCGACCACAAGCTGAAGTCCAGGAGCGGATCAATGCTGCGTTTCAATCCCTGATAGGGATTATAGAGGATTTCGACAACATTCCCGTCATTTTTACTATTAATTTAAATGGCGTTTCAATCCCTGATAGGGATTATAGAGGATTTCGACTGAGCAAGTCCAAGTGGATCAGATATCCATCCCGGGTTTCAATCCCTGATAGGGATTATAGAGGATTTCGACTCGGGTAGGGCAAAATCGGGGGAGTCGTATCCGCGTTTCAATCCCTGATAGGGATTATAGAGGATTTCGACTGCCGACCTCTGAAGCGCTTGCTGTATTTGGTTTTCAAGGTTCGATTGCGACAACCTCCTCTAACTATAGCATTTCAGCCCTCGGTTTTGACAACCCCCGCAAACAAAAAAGTCTCAAACCCTTTCTGAATAAGCCTTTCAGCCCTTGCGACAACCCCTTTAGCCGCGAAAAAGGCTGTATCCCTGACAGTATAAGGATTACAGCCTCAAATTTTGACTCCTCAAAAAAAACACCTACTGGTTGTCGCATCAGACAAAGAAAATCGAATTATCTCTTATCGGTTCACCACCGATGCGCTCAACCTTCCCTTGACAACAGCCACAGAGGAAATAGAAGCGAATGCTGTCCTGGTCTGGTTTAATCACCTTAGAAAGACGCGATCGC
>CAZHRQ010000328.1:0-1721 GCA_964535075.1 uncultured Rhodobacterales bacterium
AATCAGCCCCCGCCCATGACACCTCCGCCCGGACCCATACTGAGAACTGCTGCCGGGCCACAGGGTGCCGGCGGCCAGCCCCTGCACGGTGACGGTGGACGCCTGGATGCCCGCATTGCCGGCCATGGCCATCACCACGGGAATGAAGCTGGCCAGAATGGCGGCCTGGGCCAAGGCGTCCTCGAAAGAGCCGATCACCAGCGCCGCCACCGTGGAGCCCACCAGCCCGCTCAACAGCCAGGGCAGGCGGCTTTTCACGATGCGCACCGGCGAATCGTAGCTGGTGGCGTCGGGGGACACCCCGCCCATGAGCAGCATGTCCTCCTCCGCCTCCGCGCGGGCGATGGCGGTGAGTTCCCCGGGGGAGAGGCTGCCCACCAGCCGCCCCCGGCTGTCGCGCACGGCGATCAGGCGCAGCCCCCGGGCGGCGGCCACCCGCAGCACTTCCTCCTGATCGGTTTCCGCGTCCACGGCCACCAGATCGGTGCGCAGGGCCTGGGCCACGGGGGTCTCGGGCGCCATGAGGATGAGGTCTCGCAGGCGCAGGTAGCCCTGGAGCACCCGGGCCCCATCCACCACATAGACGGCGTCGATGGCATCCACCTGATCGCCCAGGGTGCGCAGGTGGGTCCGCACCTCGGCCAGGGTCGCGGTGAGGGGCACGGCCACGAAGCGACGGCGCATCACGGCGCCGGCCGTGTCCTCGTGATAGGCCAGATCGGTGCGCCAGGCGCCGGGGTTATCGGTCTGGGCCACCAGGGTATCCACCATGGCCGGCGGCAGCGAGGCCAGCAGACGCAGGGCCCGGTCGCGGTCCAGGCGGCGCAGCAGCTTGGCCAGGCGACGCTGGGTGCGGTCCTCGAACAACAGGGCGTTCATGCGCGGGTCCAGCTCCGCCAGCACCCCGAGCTGGAGATCATCGGGCAGCCAGCGCACCAGCTTGCGGGCGGATTTAAAGCGCATGGCCACCAGCAGGGCCACCACGTCCACGGGCTCCCAGTGGTCGAGACCGGCGAGCACGTCCTGTTTCTGCCCGCCCCGGATCAGGGTATCCAGATGGGCGACCACGGCGGCGTTGTGGGTATCGGCCTCGGCGGCGGGATCCCGGCGCCAGCGCAGGGGAAGGTCGGGGGCTTCGGCGGCCATGGCAGCCTCTCGGGCAGCGGCGAGGGAAGGCGGCCCCTGAGCCTACGGGATGGCGGGGTGAATGGGAATGGCCGGGGCGGGGAAGCGCAGGGCCATGGCATGTGACCGAGGATGGATCGTGCCGAGTCGGGGGCTATCGCTCTTTGGGCAAATATGAGTCCTAGAGCCTATCGCGGTCAGTGGGACCCAATTCTCGGGTCCCACTGACCGCGTGAATCGGCTCTATCTATTTGATTTAGAGCGGGTCACAGGGGAATCAGATGAGGGATGGCGATTCTTGCCGGTCCGGGTGGGCGGGATAGACCCCCAGGATGGTCACTTCGTCGGAAAAGAAGTGCAGTTCCTCCAGCGCCAGGGCCAGGGGGCGCTCGTCGGGGTGGCCTTCCACGTCGGCATAGAAGCGGGCCGCCGTGAATCCGCCGTCCACCAGATAACTTTCCAGCTTGGTCATGTTCACGCCGTTGGTGGCGAAGCCGCCCAGGGCCTTGTACAGGGCGGCTGGCACGTTGCGCACCCGGAACACGAAGGTGGTGATCACGCCGTCCCCCGGCGGCGGCCGGTCCTCGGCCCGGGCC
>CAZHRQ010000329.1:0-1720 GCA_964535075.1 uncultured Rhodobacterales bacterium
GCGAATCCTGGACGATGAGTGCAGAGACGCACTTTGTGCGGTGGACAACCTCCGGGACGAATCTCCGCTGGAGATCGTCGCCCTGGATCTGCAAAACGTCCTTTCCGCCCTGGACGAGATCACGGGGACCCACGCGCCCGGCGAGGTCCTGGATCTGGTTTTCAGCCATTTCTGCCTGGGAAAATGAGATTTCGGCCGTACAATTCGCAATCGCCACAAGGGCTTGACACCTCGGCCCAAACGCGTCAACCCAAACGCGACTAAGGGAAATCGGTGACTCATGATCGTCGTTTGTGAATCGTGCGGGAAAAAGTATCGAATCGACGCGTCCAAGATCAAGGGCAAGGGCGCCCGCGTCCGGTGCAAGTCCTGCGGGCGGGTGATCGTGATCAGCAAGGAGGAATCGGCGCTCGAGCCGCCCACCCCCGTCGACCCGGACGATCTGGTCTTCGAAGACGAGGAATCCGAGGCGGACGAACCCTTCGAGGTCGAGAAACCGCTGATCGAGGGCATGTCCATCACGTCCAAGATCACCCTCGTCATGCTGCTTCTCGTTCTCCCGAGCCTCACCGCCGCCGGGTTCATGGCCAGCTCTCAGAGCCGGAACGCCCTCTCGAACCAGGCCGAGTCCCATCTTCTCCAGAACGCCCGGCAGAAGTCCCACGAGTACGGCATCACCTTCCGCCGAATCCAGGATGAGGTGCTCGGCGTTGCAGACTACGCCGCCGGAATCTACGGGAGAAGAAACCTCGGCGGCGAGAGCCTGATCCTCCAGCGGATCGGAACCGTGCTCGAGAGCATCGTCCGGAACAACGCGTTCCTGAGCCGGGGGTACTTCGGGTCCGAGACCCGGATGGCCGTCTTCGACAAGGAGGAGGCCATCCAGGTGATCGAGGACCTGGACGGGTTCGACGTGACCTCCCGTCCATGGTACGTCAGCGCCAAGGAGGCCGGGAAGACGATCTGGACCGAGCCCTGCGTGGACGCCGACACCAAGCAGCTCATGGTCACCTGCGCCACGCCGGTCCTTCACCCGAACGGGTCGCCGGCGGGCGTGGTCGGGTTCGACGTCCTGCTGGACACCATCCGGAAGGACATCCTCACCCTGGACGTCGGCTACCGGAGCTACGCCTTCCTGGTGAACCGGAAGGGAAACGTCCTCGTCCGCCCCGGCATGCAGCCCAAGGACGTCCGCTGGGACGCCACCTACAAGACGGACGACCTGCTTCACACCAGGAACCCCTCCTTCAACCAGGTCGTCCGGAAGATGACGGGGGGAAGCACCGGCATCGACATCTACGCCACGGAGGAGGGCGAGCGGTACATCGCCTACGCCCCGATTCGACCCATCGACGCGAGCATCGGGATCGTCGCCTCCAGGGACGAGGTGACCCGGCCCGCGGACGCCATCCAGAGGACGATCATCATCATCTGGCTGGTGGTGCTCATCATCGCCGTCGCCATCGGCCTCTACCTGGGGAACAGCATCACCCGGCCCATCAAGGAACTCACCCTCAGGGCCGACCTGATCGGCCAGGGGAAGATGGATCTGGACATCATGGAGGAGGACCGGAAGGACGAGATCGGCGTGCTGATCCGGGCCTTCAACCGGCTGGTGACGAGCCTGCGACTGGTCATGTCCCGGTAACCAATCCTGATGGAGTCGTAAAAAGCCCGAAGCCTTGAGATCTGCCCGTGGCATTTCAACAGGTTATAGCGC
>CAZHRQ010000330.1:0-1719 GCA_964535075.1 uncultured Rhodobacterales bacterium
GGGGGGTTTCTCACGGCGACGGACGTCCGCATCGGCGACCGCACCCTATCCCCCCTCCCCACCCGGGACCCGGTGATCGTGCACCTGGCCCTCCTGGGCCTCTCCCGCGAGCAGGGCGTTCCGCTCTCAGAGCTGGCCTCCTCCCTGCCCCCGCGGTTCACCCACAGCGACCGCATCCAGGGCATCCCGTCCGAGGAGAGCCGGGCCCTCATCGAGCGCCTCCTCCAGGGAGGCCCCCCGGCCGTGGAGAAGGCCTTCCCGGACCTGGGCCCGGCAGCCTCCCTGGACGCCACGGACGGGCTCCGGATCACCTTCCGCTCCGGCGAGATCGTCCACGTCCGCCCCTCGGGCAACGCCCCGGAGCTCCGCTGCTACACCGAGGCCGACACCGCCTCCCGCGCCGCCGCCCTCAACCGCACCGCCCTCCAAAAACTAGGGGACGTTTTTGCATAATTCGATAACTTCGTCCAGTCTCCGATATCCCTTTTGCTTTGCGATCCCATTCCCCCGCGCAGCGGAACGACTCACCGAGGAAGGCGCCATACCCAGGGTTCCAGCCAACTCTCCCACACTCCAACCCAGCGCCTCGACCGCCCAATAGCAAAAGAGACTTCTCGCCTCCACGCGCTCACGCCGGCGCCCCCGGGTCATCACCTCTTCGGCGCTCACGCCGCACAGGCCTGCAACCCGCTCAGCCAGCACCGAGAGGTCCACCGGCGCTCGTTTGCAACGATATTTGAGGTCCAGCCCCTCATTCGCCTCGGACAGCACGCGATCGACAAACTCGGTTCCGCCCAGGATTCGCTCATCCCCTTTCGGAAAACACCCTTCCTCTGATCTTTGCTCCTTGACGGCTTCCCACCCTCCGGATGACCGGACCAGACCTCCTCCAGCCAAATCTTCCCGCTTACCCAGGGCAACACCCTTTGCGACAAAGGACAAATAGTGCCTTCTCGCCTCGTTAAGCCTCGAGGCGAAGATCCTCAGCACACCACCGGTTTCTTGCCATGAGCGATCCACATTTCCCATCAGCGCACTGTGCCCGGAGTACGGGTAACGGTTGAGCTCTCCGATACCAGAGACCACCCCTGCCCGAAGTGGATTCAGATGGATGTACCTCACCAGCTCCATGAGATACGGCTCTTCTTCGCACAGAATGGACTTGTAACGATTCTGAAACAGATGCCCGGTACGTTGATGACGAAGGTTGAAGCTCACCGCATAACCGGTGAGAACCTTTCTCATCACATATACGATGCCCTTATGGCCGGATCGGAACAAGACATGAACATGATTAGGAAGAAAAGCCCACGCAAGGCAAATCGTGCCGCTTTCAGGTATGAGATCCGCCAAGCGGGAAATCAGGTCTTCCCGGTCGCGGTCGCAACGGAATATGTCCCGCTTCTCAATTCCACGGACCATTATGTGCTGCAACGCACCGGGTGCATCCAATCGGGCTGCTCTTGGCATGGTATGCCTGAAGACAAAAGGTTCTTGAAAGTTGATGGAGTCACAAAAAGACCAAACCCTTGAGATCTGCCCTTAGAACATCAATAGGTTATGACGTTTCAGCGGCGGGGAAGCGGGTTCTTGCGACGCCGTCAAAGTTATGCAATTATGCAAAAACGTCCCCTACTGGAACTCCGCTTTGATTTCTTTGGAGAAGAGCTTTTTGATGATATACCCAAGAAGTGCGGAAATGCCCAAAGCGATGATAAC
>CAZHRQ010000331.1:0-1712 GCA_964535075.1 uncultured Rhodobacterales bacterium
TAATTAGTGTCCATCCATAAAGTCAATGCGTCTTTGATGGATGGCACTCAAACAGTCAAATTTTTGAGTTTCACAGGTGATTTATCACAGATATGTCATGGTCAGTTCATACCATGCTCAAAACAGGAGGCGCTGTGCCAACATGTTCCGGCATGTAGACACTCCTCTCCCATTTTCCTTCGATACATGCGTGTCCGATGACCACGTTTCGCCTTGTTATACAGGCAGAGAGGCTCTTTTCTTCTGGAGCAGTAAGGCGCTCATGACCCGGAGGTTATAGGCAATGACACTCCAGAACACTTTGGCCTCAAAATGGGCGTCTCCTTTCCAGGTACACCGCCGTAATCCAAACCCGCGTTTCACATTGGAAATCACGGCCTCAATGCCACTCCGCCATTTTTTCAGTCGTGTTTCCATATTCAGACTGCTGACGATATTGGTCAACGACCCGACCACCTTATTGAACACGATATTCGTGATCCCAAGGTCTTGAGCGACTTGCTGATTGTGCGCACTGGCATACGCGCCGTCGGTGGCCACATCCCTGGGAACGCGCTGATACGTGGCGATCACGTCTTCAAGTGTGGGCTCGAACAACTCCCCATCGGTCTCCCCATCGCACACCTGACACTGAAGAATCAGATTGCTGCGTCCACTGGCGAGACTGACCTTCCGTCCAAAGAACACCTTGCCTTTGCCTTTGACGATCATCTGGGTATGCGGTTCATAGAGCGACAAGAGTTTGTCCTGACTCGCCACCGATTCCTCCAGGATTTCCCGACGGTACGCCACATCCCGAATCTGTTCCATGTCAGGCACAAGGTCAGTGAGCCGTGCATAGCGACGCTGATCCCCCGGACTCAATGACCGAACCCGTGGCTGAAGTGCCGCCACGACACGACGGGTTTGAGCCAGACACCGATCCACAAGCGGGAATTGTTTCTCAAACAGCGTCTGACGGACGGTCTTGTCCTTCGTCACGTTGATCATGAAATAATACGTCTTGGCCTGCTTCGTATAATCCCGAACCATCTCTGCGACCTGCGGATCCTCGAACTGATGCACGAACCGGGTACTGGTTCTGATACAATCCCACAGCAGGGAATTGTTCGTCGGATAGTGAATGGCGGTCTCCACCACCGTGGTATCCGTGCGGAGTTTCTGGAGATCCTCCAGCCCCTCCTCAATCGCAATCTGAGTGATGGCTTTCATCAACGCGTCAAGCGAGGTGGCAGAGATGGCCGCAATATATTTGTGGAGCACACTGGCCGAAAACGGTTTGGTCACCTGCAAAAACACCTCAGCAATTTTGGAATCATGTTGATGATATTCTAAGTCTTCATAGGATAGCCCTTTGATCTCTTTATAGATCGCCGCCCGGACGACTTGCTCCACGCTCGGACTATCCTGGCGTCCCAATCCATTATTCTTGCCTAACGCGAGGATATCATCCTTGACGAGATCGAGCATCTCTGGATGGCAGGTTAACACCGTATCAACCAGGGCCAATTCCGGATCTAAATGCCACAAGGGCTGGTCTGTTCTCTCTTGAAATGGGGTCAAGATGTTCATGAATGCTCCCTCCATGATGAAAAGAATTCTTTTTCATTGACTTTTTTTCTCCAACATGGCGAGGGTATCCTCACGAACAGACATAATCAAGTATTCTGTGTCTTCTTTTTTCCATCGTCGCATTTATGGATGGACACTAA
>CAZHRQ010000332.1:0-674 GCA_964535075.1 uncultured Rhodobacterales bacterium
AGACACAATAGAAATGAGATTTTTTTACCTTACGCTTTCCTGCTCTCTTGCAATTTTTCTCGGCGGCTGCGGCTTCACTCCCCTATACGCCACAAAAGATTCTGACAGCACTGTTTCACAACGTCTTGACCGGGTAGAAATCAGCAATATTCCGGAGCGTGAGGGCCAGATACTGCGCAATCTGTTGCTTGACCGGTTTTATATGGGAGAAACGCCAAATCGTGCTGATTACAGTTTGCAGGTTTCACGTATCGAGGAAAGCATCACAGATCTTGATATCACAAAAAGCTCTGATGCAACACGGGCGCAGCTGCGCCTTAACACAACAATTAATTTGATCGAAAACGACAGTGGACAAAGTGTACTAAACCGCAAACTCACAAGCATTACAAGTTACAACATCCTGCAAAGCCAGTTTACCACACGCGTTTCTGAGCAGGACGCGCGGGAGAGCGCCCTTAATGAACTCGCCCGTCAAATAGAGCTACATGTCACGCTCTATATGAATCGTAACCCATAATTAGTTTGACATTACGAAAAATAAAATCTATGCTTTACAACATGTTTTACAAAGCAATTTCAATGACAATGCGCACCGGCAGGCCTTAAGATCCTGCCATCCAAGCGGGTATGGTCATACCCCATTATAAAATTTTCACAAACAATATTTTAGG
>CAZHRQ010000332.1:684-1711 GCA_964535075.1 uncultured Rhodobacterales bacterium
AATTGCGCCGACTAACAACAGATCAAGATCTACAAGCTTTTAAAAAGCTGTTTTTACAGGGCTGCAAAACCCCCAAAGCGGGTATTGAGCTGGAAGTCAGCCTACTGGAAAAAAACACAGGAGAGCCGATTAATGCGGCTACAAATGCCAGGATAAGAAAAATTCTGGCTAACCCCGGCGCATATGGCTATGCGTTTGAGCCGGTGGAAACCAGCGAAGAAGCTGCAACACTGACACTTGAGATTAAAACAGGCGCAGCACCGTTGGAGAATATTGAGGATATTCTGCAATCGCTGGAAACACAGCTGGAAAGCCTTAGAACAGTATGCCGCGAAGAAAATTTATTTATATGTCCTTACGCTCAACCACCGCACGTCACGCAGGAATCTCTGGAGAATAAAATTATAGAACGCGAAACAGGCCGTGCGGAAGCTTTTATTGAGGCTTTTAAATATCACGGGCATGACGCGTATATCAAAAACTTTTTTCTAAACAATGCGTTACAGGTTTCCGTTAGCTATGAAGATCCCGGACAACTTTTGAAAATCGCCCGGCGAATGGCTTCACTAACAGCGCCGCTTGCCGTGCTCTTTAACAATGCCAGCGGTTTTCTGGAAGGAAAGCCGGATATCGGTCTGACAGGCCTAAAGCTGCGTGAAGGACTCAGCGAAGGACCTGAAGATAAAAGCCGTGGCGGTTTGCCTGCCCTGTTTTTTGAGGCGGTAAGCGGAGAAGCGCTGATCGATCTTTACTTTGACTGGGCGCTGTCACGCCCGCTTTACGATGAAAACGGCAGCAATATGGGTGCCGTAACCGTACAAGACCCGCCGTCATTCCGTAGTTTTATGAATGAAAATAGCGGCCTTAATCATATTTCAAATTTCGAGCTGGCCTTTGGCATGGTATGGCCGCATTTAAAACTGGCTTTTATCCGTGACAATAATGGAAGTCTTGTCGGTGGTCGTTTAGAAATACGCCCAATCGACAGCGGCGCATGGCAAAACAAGGCGGCGCCTTTGCTGATCGC
>CAZHRQ010000333.1:0-1707 GCA_964535075.1 uncultured Rhodobacterales bacterium
TACAGGGATTGAACGAAGCCTACCACGCTTTAAATGGGGAAATCGACCCGGTTAATGCCGCCGCGCGCGCCCTTGACCGCCTGAGCGGCAAGGCCGGAGCCCAGCTTGACGAGGCTTTGGCCGCACTCGATCGGGCCAACGCCGAACTGCAGGAAGCCTCCTCCCTTATCCAGTCTTTATCCACAGATTTATCCGAAAGCGAGTATAATCTACAGGAAATAGATGACCGCCTGTTCGCGCTGAAAGCGCAGGCGCGCAAGCATCAATGCACGATCGACGATCTGCCGGCCAAACGTGATGAACTGGCCGCGCAGCTCAACCTGATTGAGCGGACGGATGATGTGCTGTCCGACCTGCACAAACAGACCAACGCCGCCCGTAAAGCCTATATTGCTCAGGCAGAAGACTTATCGCAGGCGCGGCAAGCAGCCGCTGCCGGTCTGGATCAGGCGGTTGCAAAAGAATTGCCGCCTCTGAAAATGGATAAAGCGACCTTTAAAACCGCTCTGGACCGCCTTGAGGAACCCCAATGGAGCGAGCACGGAGTTGACCGGGTGCAGTTTCTGGTGGCGACCAATCCCGGCGCAGAACCGGGACCGCTTGGCAAAATCGCCTCTGGCGGCGAGATGGCGCGGTTCATGCTCGCGCTGAAAGTCATTCTTGCTGAAACCGGCTCCGCGCAAACTCTTGTCTTTGATGAGGTCGACAGCGGCATTGGCGGCGCAACGGCGGACGCGGTCGGTGAACGTCTGGCCCGCCTCGGCGAAAGACGGCAGGTTCTGGTCGTCACTCATTCGCCGCAAGTGGCTGCCCGCGCAGGGCATCACTGGATCGTGCAAAAAGGCGGCGATGCCGAAAAAGTCACAACGAATGTGCTCTCCCTGCATACTACGGATCACCGCCGCGAGGAAATCGCCCGGATGCTCTCCGGCGCGGAAATCACTGAAGAAGCCCGCAAAGCGGCGGAGAAATTACTCGGGTATAAAGCGGCTTAAAGACCGAACTTTTTCCTCGCATGTCCGTTCATAACTGGTTATCCATAAAAGGAAAAAATTCATGTTTTCTTTGCTTCAAGCAACTTATTTTAATCCGGACAACACTTCCAGCTTCAAGCCCATCCTGGCTACTTTAGGATTGGCTGTCGTTTTTTTGTTTGCTCTACCGTTTCTTTTCGATCAAACCACGGTGCAGATGATTTTTGCAGAAGACGGACCGGTCGAAATGCCTAGCGGCGTGTTATGGATAGCAGCCGCCCTGTTCGCCGCTTTTGGACGCCTTCAGCTTTCTTTACGAATTTTTCTGCCTCTTAGCTTCTTGCTTTTCAGCTTTCGTGAATTCGATCTTCACAAAGCCTTTACCGATGAAAGTATATTAAAAGCCAATACCTATGATGACTTTACCGGTATCGGACAAATCCTGTCCGGCCTGTTTGCTGTCAGCAGCATTCTGACGGTAATGGCTGCCTTATTCTTTAGTCTTTGGGTTTGTTTTAAAGAAAACGTTATCAATATGACCGCAGGACAAACGCTTCTCACCGCCTGGGCTGTATTGATTTTTTCCAAACTTCTCGACCGTAGCGGCGATATTTATGCCAGAGTGACCGGAGAAGAACCTTCAATTCTCGCGCGCTTGACAACAATTTCTGTTGAAGAAGGTCTGGAACTGGTTGTCCCTGTATTAATGATCCTTGCGGTTTTGATCTGGCCG
>CAZHRQ010000334.1:0-1693 GCA_964535075.1 uncultured Rhodobacterales bacterium
GGACAGGGTGGTACGCCAAGTGACGACGTCATCGAAATCGGGCGCCGTTTCCCGCTCCACCACCGCCGAGGGAGCGGGCGTGGGCACGTTCGCGGCTTCGTCGGGGCGGGTGGGGGCAAAGTCGGGGGGCGCCGGGATCTGCCCCCCCGCCACGGTCCGGCCACCCACGCCGTTGGCGCCATGGGCCACCAGGGCAAAGGCCACATCATCGGTCACCACCGCCCCGCCGGCCTGGTTGCGCACCGACAGGGTGCCGGGCGCCACCACATGGTCCAAGGTTCGCCCGGCCACACCGGCCTCGTTGGTCTGCACCAACCGCATGGGAGTCTCGCTGTCCGCCGGCGCCGTGAGCGCCGCCGGCACCGTATAGGTGAGCGTGCGCTGCCAGCCGTCCAGGGCCTGGGCCCGCCGCAGGCCCAACGCGCGCCACGGCACCATGCCCTGCCGCACCGCGCCGCTCCCGGCACAGACCGCCGTCCCGTCCGCGCCGGGGGGCCACGCCGCCGGGCAGGGCAAATGACCGTGGGTCGCGGCATGGCGCACCAGCGCGTCGTCCACCGCGGCCACGTGGGCATGAGTGGTGCGCAGCCGCTGCACCTCCAGCACCGGCCGCAACAGCAAGACGCCGCCCCCCAGCAGCACCCCCAGGATCACCAGGGTGAGGGCCATTTCCAGCAGGGTGAATCCAGCGCGAGGACAGGTCATGAGACCATGAGACGTGCATCCTTGACGGGGGTCACAGGATGACTCCCGCCCCTTTTTCTGGCAACCTATTCCCGTATGCAGCGTCTGGAGTTATGGTCATGCCCCCTTCCCTCCCCCTGGGCGAGATGCTGGTGGACCGGGGCCTGCTGGGCCAGGACCAACTCGCCATTGCCCTGCGCGAACAGGCGCAGACCGGGGCCCGCATGTTGGGGGAAACCCTGGTGGGCCTGGGCTTCATCTCCGACCACGCCCTACAGGCGGTGCTGGCGGAAAGCGCCGGCCGCGCCACCCTGGACCTGGAGCGCGCCCTGGTGGATCCGGCCGTGGCCCGCGTATTGCCCCGCAGTCTGGCCGAACATCACCGCATGCTGCCCGTGGCCCGGCGGGAAGACGCCATTCACGTGGCCATGGCCGACATCTACGACGTGGTGGCCCTGGATCAGCTCGCCCGACACTTTCCGCCGCCCCTGACCCTGGTGCCCCTGGCCACCCCCGATGCCAGTCTGGCCGACGCCATTGATCGTGCCTACGGCTATGAAATGTCCATCGACGGCCTGTTGCGGGAACTCGAATCCGGCGCCGGCGATGGCGATGACCCTCTCCACCCCGCCGTGCGTCTGGTGGATGCCCTCATGCTCGACGCCGTGAAGCAGGAGGCGTCCGACCTGCATTTCGAGCCCGAGGGCCCGGTGGTGCGCCTGCGCCATCGCCTGGACGGCGTGCTGCATCCGGTGCGCACCCTCCACCGCGACGTGTGGCCGGCCATGGTGGTGCGCCTCAAGATCATGGCCGGTATGGATATTGCCGAGGGCCGGCTGCCCCAGGATGGCCGCGTCACCCTCACGGTGGCCGGGCGGGCGGTGGATTTTCGCATCGCCACCCACCCCACCGTCCACGGCGAAAACGTGGTGGTGCGGATCCTGGACCGGGCCCGGGCCGAGGTGCCCTTGGACCACCTGGGGTTTGCCTCCGAACCGGTGGCGCTGCT
>CAZHRQ010000335.1:0-1671 GCA_964535075.1 uncultured Rhodobacterales bacterium
TGATTATAATGTTCTAACTCTTATAGTTCCTAATGATTAGTTTTTTTTTAGGTGTTATTTTTTGGTTAGTGTTTTTTGTGACGGGTATTTTATTGGTTGGTAATTATTTGAGAATAGTGTTTGCAATATTTTTATTATTGGATGATGAATAAGTTATCATACTTTAGTGCCCTATTTTTAAGTTTAAAAATTTGATTGTTATAGTTACTAAAATATTTAAAATAGTTTGCTAGGTATGGGTTTCGTTCCATGTTGTAGAGTGTTTGTATTAGTAGTTTTTCAGTGGTGCATGGAGGTATTGGCACACCTGCACTCCATCTATCTGCTGCGTCTCCGTATGATGCGTATATTCTGTATTGTTCGTCCCAGGGTGTTATTACGCCTGATCCTTTTGCTAGGTGCATTAGTTCGTGTACTATTAAGTGTGGTAATAAACCTTCTGGTATTGGTCCTACGTCTAGGTCTTGCATGTCTACTCTCCAGTTTTTAACATATGGTCCTTTTTCGTCAATTCCATATTCTAGATATCCGTAAGCTAGGTTTTCTTGGTTGTTCCATTCTAACAGTACTAATTTGTTTTCTTCATCGTAGGTTCTTTGAAATCTAAATTTTCCTGTGCTTATTGAGTCTAGTCCTGTTTGTGTTTCGGTGTTGTATCTGTTTGGGTAGTCTGCTTTGTTTGTGTCTAGGAAGGTTTTTATTGGTAGGTCTTCATCTCTTACTCTTGGCACAGTTCTTGCCCAAGCTTTATATTCATCACTCCAAATATCTGATGTCCATGTTTTCTCTGCGTGTGTGAATTTTTGCATGTACCATAGTAGGTCTACTCCTATGCTGTCTACGTGTTGTTTGATCATTTCGAAGTTTTTGGTGTTTTTTCCGTTGCTCCAGTTTTTGGTTCCTGTTTGTGTTAGGTCTATTTCTTCTTTGTATCCGTAGTATGTTTCTGTTTCGTCTATTATTATTGCTGTGTCTGTTGTTGTTTTGTATGTTTCTGGGATTGTTAGTTTGAAGTTTCCGTTTTCGTTTGTTGTTGTTTTTATGTTTGGGTTTCCTTTTAGGTATATTTTTAGGTTTGGTATTGGGAATATTCCTTGGTAGTTTCCTTGTGTGTCGTATTTTTTTTGTATGTCTATTGTTTTTCCTATTAGTGTTAGTAGTGAGTCTAGGTTTGTGTGTCCTAGGTTTAGTTCTTGTTGTGGTTCGTAGTTTATTGTTATGTTTGTTGTTTTGTGTCCTGGGCTTTTGATTATGAATTCGTATAGTGCTGTTTGTTTTTGTAGGTTTATTTGTTTTGTTGGTGTGTTGTTGTTTATTTTGTTTGCTTTTGTTGTTTTGATGTTGGTGTTTCCTCCTCCCATTAGTAGCATTTTCTTGTTTTCTGTGTGTGTTCCTGTTTTGTTGGTTGTTGTTAGTTGGTAGAGGTACATTCCTGTGCTTACTAGTTTTCCTTGTTTGTTTGTTCCTCCCCAGCTTACTTTGTATGTTCCTGGTGTTTGTGTTTCGTCTACTAGTTTTTTTATTAGTTTTCCTTGTAGGTCGTAGATTTTTAATGTTGTTTTTCCTGTGTTGTTTAGTAGGTATTCGATGTTTGTTCCTGGGTTGAATGGGTTTGGGTAGTTTTGTTTTAGTTGTATTTCTTTTGGTGTTGTTTCTTTGTTTTCTTCATTT
>CAZHRQ010000336.1:0-1309 GCA_964535075.1 uncultured Rhodobacterales bacterium
AGGTCAACGATCTTTCGCTGCATGCCTTCAACGATCAAGATGCCAGTAATTCTATAAAAACCATGGAGTTGCTTAAATCCGGAGATCTGGTTATTCGGGATTTAGCCTACGTTGGTATTCCTGCTTTAAAGGAAATGATCAAGCGTTCTGTCAACTATCTGTGCCGGCTTGGAACGCAAGTGAAGGTCTATCAGGAGCAAGACGGCCAATTGGTCGAAGTTTGTTTCGACAAGATACGGCGTCGCATGGAGCAGCGCGGTTGGGATCGGATGGAGTTGACGGTCTATATCGGCAAAAAAGAAAGGCTCAAAACGCGACTCATTGTCTACCGGCTACCCGAGAAGGAAGTTGCTGAAAGGCTGCGAAAAGCCCGGGCCAACAACCAAAAGAAAGGCCGCAACGCGCTGTCCAAGGAATATATCGCCAGAGCCTATTTGAATCTGTTTATCACCAACACCGACGAGGCGACGATCCCGGCTGAAGTGGTGTGGAATCTTTACCGACTCAGATGGCAAATCGAGCTCGCGTTTAAGATTTGGAAATCGATTTGCGATATCGACAAGGTAAAAAAAGTCAAGCAGCATCGACTGGAATGCTACATCTTTGCCAAGCTGATTTTGATCATGTTGGGATGGCGCGTGGTTTACAAGATTGCGAAGAATCTCTTTGTACTGGAGGGAAAGGCGCTCAGCTTCTACAAGTCGTTCAAGACGTTGATTCGGTCTAAAATCGATACGTTGAGGGCGGTGTTTTTGTCTGGAACCAAGCGGCTTGAGGATTTTGTGCGTGATTTTTACCGATTGAGCAGAATCAATCACTTGTTGGAGAAGAAAAAAGGCAAGCCGACATCGCTAGAATTGCTGCTGAGCTTCTCAACTAACTAAAAAATAATGCGTTATTGGTTTGTGAATAATATTGGGTGTTCTTAGCCTGACGGCTATGGACTACGCCCCCATCTACGCCTTGGAGCGCGAGCCGCTGTTTTTTGGCCATGATCCCTGGGAGGGCCACCCGCGCCTGCATTTTCGCAAAGACTCCGCGCATCCGCTGGCCGCAAGTCAGCATCAAAAGCTGGTCGCTGTCGATGGCCGCATCGCCTACAGCGGCGGCTTCGATCTGGGGCAATGGCGCTGGGACACCCCGGCGCACCGGGCCGAGGAACCCCATCGGCGCGACCCGCGTGGTCAACCCTATCCGCCCTTTCACGATGTGCAACTGCTGGTTGATGGGGAAGCGGCCGCCGCGCTCGAACAGCTGCTGGTCGAGCGCTGGCAGCGCGCCGGCGGTGGTTCATCCTTGGCCGATGCCT
>CAZHRQ010000336.1:1319-1660 GCA_964535075.1 uncultured Rhodobacterales bacterium
CGATGCCTGCGCGCCGGGATCGGCACCGGAATCGGCGCCAACACGGGCATCGAAAGACCCCTGGCCGCCCGCTGTCGAACCGCTGTTGCGCGAGATCCCGGTCACCATCGCTTGTACCTTCCCCGCCTACCAAGGCCGGCCCGAGGTGCGTGAGGTCGAACAGCTCTATCGCGCCCAGATCGCCGCCGCGCGGCGCTTTCTGTTCATCGAAAACCAATATCTGACCGCCCGCACGCCGGTCGCCGACCTGTGTCGCGCGCTGCGCCGACCCGATGGGCCTGAGGTGGTGCTCATCCTGCCGCGACAGACCGGCAGTTGGCTGCAACAGCGCACCATGGATG
>CAZHRQ010000337.1:0-1654 GCA_964535075.1 uncultured Rhodobacterales bacterium
CTCGGCGATCTCCGGCAGGTCGAGCGACACCCCGCCCTCGGTGGGCACGTCGCCCATCGCGGTCTTGATCACCTCCATAACCTCGGCCTCGCTGGCCTGGGCCAATCCGGGGACGATCGTCATCGCGGTCGCGAAGGCGGCACCGCCGCCGATGCTGAACAGAATGTCGCGGCGGCGGGGGCCGCCGGCCTCGCGGTTTTCAACCATTGCTGTTTGGTCTCCCTGTGCTGTCACGCATCGCCCCGGCGGGGCGGTGATTACTGTTTCTTGCTCGTATCCTTGAGCGTCATCAGATAGGCCACGATGTCCTCGATCTGTTGCGCCGACAGGATCGGCTTGTCCTCGAAGCCCTTCATGACCCGGTTCAAGCCGTCGACCTGGTAGAAGCCCGGCATCATTGAATGCGGGTTGAGAACCTTCGGATCGACGATACGCAGGCGCAACTCACCGGCGTCGTAGACATCCCCAACCCCGTAGAGGGCCGGACCGGTTTCGCCATGGAACTGCTCTTCGGGAATCGGCATCTGGTGGCAACTCAGGCAGTTCCCCAGCTTCCGATTGATGACCCACTTGCGCCCCATGACCGGATCGCCGGGCGTTTCGGTCAGCGGTTCCGGAATGGTGTAGCCTTCGACAACCTCGTACGGCGCCAGATCGCCAGCGGCCGAGGCCGGCATGGTCGCCCCGGTGATGCCCAGCGCAACGGCCAGTCCCAGCGCGGTCGCGGTTGTCCTGACGCCAGTGGCGGACGTGGTGGAGGTGGTATGCGTGTTTCGGACCATGTCCCCCTGATCCTCCCTTTTTTCTGGTTCGTGTCCGGCCCGGGGTTGCCCGCGGGGTCCCCGGCCATGCTGGTTTGTGTCCCGGGACCGTCGTGACCACGGACCCAGTCGGAGCGCACCGGCGGGCACCGACATCCATCGGCATCCGCGAAGGGAAGGGCAGTCGATCCCCCGATGTCGTCACGCCCTGACCGCGTGACCGACCGTGGTGGCGTCGCCGCCCGATGTGGGGAGAGTCCAGACCGCGACACCGCGCGGCCGTCACCGGCGCGCATGAACCGGTTCGCCGGTCCAGGCGCCGCAATGACGTTTCCCCCGTTCCGACGCCGCCCCCTCGGGTCTCGCCCGAAGCGATCACGGCGCCTCTTTTTTTTGGCCAGGACCCGGCCGGGACGACATACGGCGCCTCTGTCGTACAGTCTGTCGTACAGATGGTTCCGCCCGACGCCCGATCCGCCGTTTGTCAGCCGGCCCCTCAGGAGCATTCCCGGAAGACCGTTTCGAGGCTGGATCCTAGCGAATTAGCTTTTTATAATTCAAGCATGACCGATCGCATTTCCTATGGCAAGACTCAGTTTTCCCACGCCGCCCCGGGGGAGCGGAATCCCGCCGGCCTTGATTCCGCATGTGTCGTGCGATGTGTCGTGCGGCCGCGCCACCCCGAACCCGAAGGACGCATCGTGCCCCTCGTCTCCTGGAGTCGTTCGCGGCGAATCATGGCCGTCGCCCGCCGCCTTTTCTGCGCCCTTCTGATCCTCGGTCCGATCGGACTTGTTGACTCAGCCGGCGCCGCGCGGGCCGCCGAGCTGGTCATGTTCGAATCACCAACGTGCCACTGGTGTTCCCGCTGGCAAGCCGAGATCGGGCCAATC
>CAZHRQ010000338.1:0-680 GCA_964535075.1 uncultured Rhodobacterales bacterium
CAAATGGCCACCGTATTCATCTTTCCAATCCTCGGTCAAAAAGATCAATAGATTAAGACGGCGGTGCAGGTTCTTTGTACTGTGTACGTTAAAGTCAACATGGATATCCAAAAAGCTGCCATCAGTGCCCTGGTGAACGCCGGCACCGCGGAAGTCATCAGGTAATATCAGATCTTTTATACCGGTAACTTGGTGCAGCCACTCGCTTATCTTTTCCGTACTTAAGGCATCACGCAATTGTTGAAATACCGGGTCGTACTGCTCAAAATTTGAGCCCTCCGACTTCTTTTCATTCAACCCTTCGTAATGGCGGCGCATGGCTTCCTTGCCCGGAAACTTACTAATCAGTTCTTGAGCAAAGGCCGCATCCAAAAAATCGTCTATTACCAAATGGCGGTAGGGCTGTGCGTCATCAAACTGTTGTTTTAGCGCACTTATCTTGCTATCGGTAAACAGCTCGTTATTAAATACTTGTTGCGTAGTAGTGGTTGTTGTACTCATTTCGTTGCAATGTAAAATAGGTCAAAACAATCCTCGTCGGCCGACTTTAAGGAAAAGTCTTGGGTGGTAATACCTAAAACCAAGGCATCGGTTTCCTGATGCAGCCGGTCGCGGTTTCTGCGGTTTAAAATATCGTAAGGGATCTGTAAAATGGACCGCGGCAGTCGCTGTTCCAGATT
>CAZHRQ010000338.1:690-1653 GCA_964535075.1 uncultured Rhodobacterales bacterium
TAAAAATATCCAGCTTTTTATATTTCGCTACTGCGGCTTTGTTGCGCTCGTAGTAAGTATCTACTGCCTCGCTGCCATAAACCCCTTGTGCATCTACACTGCTGAAGTATTTACCCAGCAGTGCCTTCAATTCCTCTACCGTGTATTCGCGAATGTGCCAGGGGTTACGGGTCAGCGATTTTTTAATGTTAGGCGTGCTGATAATTGCTTTGCCGCCCGGTTTTAATACCCTGTGAATTTCACGAACAAAATAGTCGTCATCTTCAATGTGTTCTATCACTTGAAAAGTGCAAACCGTATCGAAGCTGTTATCTTTTAATCCTTCAAAAGGCGGAATACTTTGGTTAAGCAGCGTTAGGTTATCGAAACGCTGGTGAAGTTCCGCAATAACGGCTTCATTCTTATCAATACCGGTATAGCTCTGGCTGTTTTCAATTAGGTACTGCACCCCACGGCCTTGCCCGCATCCCAATTCAAGCAGGTCGCCCTTTACTTTTGGAGCGGCTGCTTCATAAGCGAACAGCAAACGCTGGTGAATAGGATTATCGCTGGGAATATCGGCTGAGGTAATTTCGGTAGTATGAATACCCATGGTATGCGGCTAACATTAAATGGCGCCCGGAAAATTCCCTGTGCGCCGGTGAATTTTGCAAATTTCAGCCTGTAAAATTACGATTTTAAAGCGACTTAAACGCGCCGGGGTGTTAATAAATGTGAAGTCGGCAATATTTGAATGATGACCGGGGTTAATGCGATGTTTTGTTAACTTTGTGCTTCCAAAATCAAGCGGATGAAGTCTTACCAGTCAATCAATAACATTACCGGTTGGGTAATGTTCGTTATTGCTTTAATTGTATACACCCTTACCCTTGAACCTACCGCCAGTTTTTGGGATTGTGGTGAATTTATTGCCGGTGCGTATAAAATGCAGGTGGTTCACCCTCCCGGTGCGCCTTTCTTTTT
>CAZHRQ010000339.1:0-1651 GCA_964535075.1 uncultured Rhodobacterales bacterium
ATCATCCTGGGCTCCTATATCAACGCCTACAGCATTGTAGTGGCGTTGCGTAGCATTGGCTGGCGGGGCAGAATCGTCTGCGTCAAGGACAAAAAGGACGGTCCGGTGTTTATGGAGCTGGTACGACCCAAGGTGGAGGTCATGGCCTTCGACCTTGCCGAGCCGTCCGGGGTCATCGGTTTCCTGTCTAGGAGTTTTAACGCAGCCGCTCGCAAGATAGTCTTCTTTACGGACGAGGCTTTTCATCCTGTATTTCAGGACGAACGGCGAAATCCGACTCTTCCCAACACCCATTTTCATATTGGCTCGGATGACCGGCTGGACACCATACTCGACCGCTACGAATTTTACCGATTCATCGATGATATGGGCGCCGGGCCAGTGCCGAGAACCATTACGGCTGGAGATGACCCGTGGAAGCGTTTTACCGGCGGCTTCTTCGTCCGGCCGCGGTTGACCTGGAAGGGTTTTCAGAAACTCGAGCGGGTCAAGTTCGTCAGCCGCCGGGTTGACTTTGAGGCGCTGCTTGAGCAGTGGTGCTCTCAGGGTATGGTCCCTGATGATTGGTGCTATCAGGAGGCCCTGAGTGTTCGACCGCAGGACAACATTTCGATATCCGGCTGGCATGGTTCGGCGCATCGCATCTACGTTGCCACCCGGCACATTCTCCGGCATCCGGATGACGTGGGAAACGGCGATGTTACCGAGATTATCACCTCGCCGGCCGGGCTTCTGAAGCGGACCCGCACCATTCTCGACGGCCTGGCGTACACTGGGCCGTTTGAATTGGAATTTCTTCTGGACACCAAAGATTCCTGTTACAAGCCAATCGAGTTGAATCCCCGGTTCTGGAAGCAGCACGGACTGATCGAAGCGGTTACCGGCAACGCTCCGGTCAAAATGTATGTCGGCATGGAAAGCTGCAATCTAGCCGGTGTTCGTAACAATTCGGTGAAATACTGGGTGTACACTTTTCACTCCCTGTTTCGGCTCCTGCGCGGTGACCGCCGGGTGCTGCCCTACTTAACTAGCCGCGAAGCGCTCAAGGTGCCGACGCTGCCACTGGCCCTGAAATGGGCGGTGTTTTACCCGTACCACAAGGCGGTTTCCCGCCGGCGGCCGGTGTGAGCGCATGCCGATTCCCCGAGTGCTCATCATTAGCCACATGTACCCGTCCGCTGCCGACCCGGTGACCGGGATCTTCATCCACCGGGCGGTGCAGGCCTTGAGAGATACGGACAATGTTGAATGCAAGGTTGTCAGTCCGGTGCCTTGGGCGCCACGCATCATCAGAGGTCGGCCGCGCTGGAGAAAATGGGCCGAGATTCAGCAGTCGAAGCGTTTTGAGGGGATCCCGACATGTCGACCGGCGGTATTTGAGGTGCCCCATCCGTTTTTCTGGCCCTACCGCGGTCTATCCATGGCGATCCGACTTGTTCCGGTCCTTGCTGCAATCAGAAAGCGGTTTCCATTCAACATCATCCACAGCCACACGGTTACCCCCGACGGCCTGGCCGGGATGCTTCTGGGCACCTGGTTCAAAACGCCGACTGTGTGTACCATCCGCGGCAGCGACATCAACTCTTACCCCTTTCGGTCCCGCCGCTACTATGACTTTTCCCGGCGGGTGCTGACTGGTACAAATGTGATC
>CAZHRQ010000340.1:0-1645 GCA_964535075.1 uncultured Rhodobacterales bacterium
ATCTGCCCACTCAACGCACGGGCGACCTGATTTTTGTTTCCGGCCAACTGCCCATGTTGAACGGGGACCTGCAACATAAGGGTCGGCTGGGGGCGTTGCTGTCGGTGCGGGAAGGCTATGCCGCCGCCCGCCTGTGCGCCGTCAACATCCTGGCCCACCTGCGGGTGGCCCTGGATGGGGACCTGGACCGGGTGGAACAGGTGGTGCGCCTGGGGGGCTATGTGGCCTGCACCCACGACTTCACCGACCATCCCAAGGTGATCAACGGCGCCTCCGACCTGATGGCGGCGGCCTTTGCCGACCGTGGCCGTCATGCCCGCGCCGCCGTGGGCAGCCCCAGCCTGCCCCTGGGCGCGGCGGTGGAGGTGGAGGGCCTGTTCCGGGTGCGGGACTGACGCCGTGCCCCGCATCCGGGTTCTGGACACCATCCATGGCGTGCCGGCACCGGCGTGGGATACCTGCGCCGGTGCCGACAATCCATTTGTGACGCACGCCTTCCTGGCCACCCTGGAGGATTCGGGGTCGGCCACCGCGGCCACCGGCTGGCAGCCCGTGCATCTGGTGGGGGAAAGCGACTCCGGCACCGTGTGCGCGGTGGCGCCCCTCTACCTCAAAAGCCATTCCTTTGGCGAATACGTTTTCGACTGGGGCTGGGCCGATGCCTTCGAACGGGCCGGCGGCCGCTATTACCCCAAGCTGCAATGTGCCGTGCCCTTCTCCCCCGTCACCGGGCCGCGGCTGATGGTGGCGCCCGGGGAGGACGAAACGTGGTGGCGGCAGCGGCTGGCCGAGGCCATGCAGGATCTGGCGGTGAAGACGGAGGCCTCGTCCGTCCACGTCACCTTCTGTACCGAAGCCGAGTCGGCCCTGCTGAGCGCCATGGGGTTCCTGCACCGCACGGACACCCAGTATCACTGGGAAGACGCCGGCTATGGCGATTTCGAAGGCTTTCTGCACGCCCTCAACAGCCGCAAGCGCAAGACCATCCGCCGCGAACGACGGGCGGCCGCGGAACACCCGGTGACCGTGCGCCCCCTCACCGGTCGGGCGGTCTCCCTGGGCCAGTGGCGGGCCTTCGATGCCTTCTATCGCGAGACCAGCGGCCGCAAATGGGGACAGGCGTATCTCAGCCCCGCCTTCTTTCCCCTGCTGGGGACGCGGCTGCCGGACTCGGTGGTGTTGATGCTGGCCGAGGACGCCACGGGCGATCCCGTGGCCGGCGCCCTCAACCTGCAAGGCACCGACACCCTGTTCGGACGCCATTGGGGCGCCCTGGCGGATTACCGGTTTCTGCATTTCGAGGCCTGCTACTATCAGGCCATCGACCATGCCCTGACCCACGGCCTGCGCCGGGTGGAGGCGGGGGCCCAGGGGCGGGCGCACAAGCTGGCCCGGGGCTATCTGCCCAGCGCCACCCACTCCGCCCACTGGATCGCCCACCCCGGCCTGCGGGACGCGGTGGCCCGCTATCTGGAGCAGGAACGGGCCCTGGTGGCCGAGGATCGGGCCCAGGACACGGCCGCCGCCCCCTATCGACGCGGCGACTAGCGCCTATCGCGGTCAATGAGACCCATTTTCGGGTCCCATTGACCGCGTGAATCCGCTCTATCCATTTGTTTTAGAGCGGAGTCACGCACCCAATCCG
>CAZHRQ010000341.1:0-1643 GCA_964535075.1 uncultured Rhodobacterales bacterium
TACGACGCCTTCGCTCATCTGCCGATCTACGGGCTCGAGGACCTCGGTTTTGGCGGGCGCGGCGAAGGGGCGAAATTTATCTCAGACGGCAATACCCGCGCCGGCGGCAAGCTGCCGCTCAACACCAATGGCGGCGGCCTCTCCTACATGCATTCCGGCATGTACGGCATGTATGCGCTGCAGGAGAGCGTGCGCCAGATGCGCGGCATCGCACCCGCCCAGGTGCCGGACGCGAAGATCTCCATCGCGCACGGCGTCGGCGGCATGTTCATGTCGTCCGGCACGGTGGTGTTCTCGAACGAGGCACCGTGAGGCAGGTACAGTGCAGATCCCGCGGTCATGTTGCGTGACGAATCCGACCAATCTTGAATTGACAAAAAATGATGAGTGAGTGGGGTTTGCTAAAGGAAATATATTACACTTTCCCCTATTTCATGGCTCGTTTTATTGTATTTGAGTATATTTTTTGGGAATATGTTGATGCTAAATCCAAGTTTTGGCCGGAACGAGAGCGGACTGCTTTTCAGACGGCCTACAAAAGGCGATTTGGTGTAAGTTTGTTATTGTTTGAAAAGGTGGGCGTCGCTTGGTTTGATAGGTGGCTTCTATTTAGCATGTGTCTCAAGTATGCCTTCATAGGCTATATGTTTTTGCGATTCTATTTCAAATGTCCGAATTGAAATCTGTATATAAGAGTAATATTATAAAATATAGATAGCGCAAAATTATAATATTATCAAGCGAAAAAAGCGGAAATTATTGCTATAATAGCAGGTGATTTATTAATTTTCTCTTGAGCCAAATTTTTGAGGTATCAATTTCGCGCTTCCGAAGATTGTTGTTGCTCGCCAATGGACTATCGATCTCCGCTTCACAATACCGATGAGATGAGTCGTCCAGGGATTCGTGCCCCGGGACCCAGGGGCTAAACGATACGCCCGTCCGTTCCGCCCTTGATGCCGGGAACAAGTCCCGGCATGACGCAAGTAACTGGGCAGCGGCAGAAGGTGGATCGCGCCAATTGGAGCACATTCACCTTTCGGGGCACCCGCCTTTCTATACAGAAAACGAGCCGGTCATGTAGTCGGCGCAGCGGCCGCGGATGATCACCCGCTCGCCGGCGTCGGTACACCACAGAACACCGCCGCGGCGGGAGATCTGCTTCGTCGTGAGGTCGGCCTTGCCGAGCTTTTTAGCCCAGAAGGGTACGCTCGTGCAGTGGGCGGAGCCTGTGACCGGGTCCTCGTCGATGCCATGTGCCGGCGCGAAGAAGCGCGACACGAAATCGAGGCCGGACCCCTGTTCCGCCTCCGCCGTGGCGATGACACAGGTGTTGAGCGGCTTCAGAATCTTCAGAAGCGCGCCCATGTCCGGCTCGAGCGCAGCGACCTCCGCCGCCGTGTCGAAAAGCGCCAGGATGTTGCTCGACTTCATGAGGAGGCGCGGCTTCGCACCGAGAGCGCGGGAGAGGCCCTCCGGTTCGTCATAGGGTTTGAGGTCTGCCGCCGGAAAATCCATGGCGAGCTTGTCGCCTTCGCGCGTGACGGTGAGGCGCCCGCTTCGGGTCTCGAAATGCACTTCCGGTCCGTCATATCCCAGATGGGTAAAGACGACATGCGCCGAGGCAAGGGTCGCGTGGCCGC
>CAZHRQ010000342.1:0-1639 GCA_964535075.1 uncultured Rhodobacterales bacterium
TTTTTTGGAAGCTGAGCAGGCTGGCTGAGTCTCTACTCTGCCTAAAGGTCACCACCCATTCGCGGTTGAGCCCGCTGCCGGCGGGGTAGTCAGCAGCAAAACCATTGACCGGATAGCTCAGATGTACCGGTGGCATCCACACGCCGTCCCGCTGCCGGCTGAGCCAAATATCAGCATTGTCAGCTTGCCCGAGGTTGCGATTAAAGTGCTCCCGGGTCAGGTATAAATACCGCCCATCCGGAGAAAGCAAAGGATGCATGGAACGGATCGTGTCACCAGGAAATAAAGGCATGGCCCGCAGGCTATCCTGTGCCTCCGTCAGACGGCAAAGGAACAGCATAGCCACCACCATACCTACGATATATATCCGTATGCTATTCATGGTACATTCCAATAGCGAAGATTGCTCTTCATACTGCTGGAAGATACGGATTGTCGCGAGATCTTATACCTCGTAGGTGATTTCTACTTCGTCGGTAGTCGGGTGCGACTGACAAGTTAGAATATAGCCTTCCTCCACTTCGTCGTCATCGAGGGCAAAGCAGGTTTCCATGCGTACGCTCCCCTTAATCACCTTGGCCATACAACTGGAGCAGGCTCCGGAAGTGCAGGAATAGGGTGGATCATATTTTTGCGCAAGCAGTACATCCAAAATCGTTTTATCAGGCGGTACGGCTACTTCAATCTCCTGCCCGTCGAGGTGCACCCTGACGATAGCCCCCTCCGCTCCGGATACTTTTTTAGCTTCTCCTTCAGTACCCGTGGTGAATCGTTCGCTGTGTACATTTTTCCCGTCGATTCCCCGTTCTGTCAGTGCTTTTTCCGCTACGTCGATCATATTACCCGGGCCACAAATAAAGAATTCAGCGCGCGGTGCTTTTACCGGATAATCGTCAAGCAATTGCTCAATTACTACAGGACTGATGCGCCCCACCGGCCCGTCCCAGGTAACTTTCCCTTTGGAGAACAGCCCCCCGATCCCTTTCGACTTTTCGCGTTTGGGCCGGGAAAGAATATGGCGCACCAGCAACTGACCGTCGTATTTTTGCGAAAGCTTTTCCAGGTCTTCCTTAAAAATAATGCTATCTTCATTGCGGTTGCCGTAGAGCAAAATGACCCGGCTCATGGGTTCTTTCTCCAGTATCGTGCGCAGGATAGACATCAGGGGTGTGATGCCGCTACCCGCTCCGATCAGGTAATAGTCGCGGCGTTGGTCGGGGTCGAGCCCGGTATAAAAGCGCCCTTCAGGTGGCATGACGTCGACAGTATCGCCGGCTTGCAGCGATTGGTTGATGTGAGTGGAAACGAGGCCGCCGTCGACCTTTTTGACGGTGACGGCAATCTCATCGTCGAGCGGGCTGCTACACATGGAGTAGGCCCGGCGCACTTCCTCCCCGTCGATCGTAAAGCGCAGGGTCAGATATTGGCCTTGCTGGTAAGAGAATGTATCTTTTAGCTCATCGGGTATCGTGAAGGCCACGGTGACCGCATCGTCGGTTTCCGGAGTGACCGACTGTACCGTAAGCTGGTAAAACTGGTTGCTCATTATGTGATTTTTGTGTATTTTACATGGCCTGATAACAGCTGAATACGGCCTTCGGTTCAGGAAATCAGGCCCTTGTTGTATGGGCGAACGTAC
>CAZHRQ010000343.1:0-1633 GCA_964535075.1 uncultured Rhodobacterales bacterium
AGAATGTACTTTCGAATGATGCGAAACGACGTACATCCCACCGCCTGGGCCGCTTCCACATACTCGTTTTCCTTGACGCTCAGGCAGGAGGTGTAGGCCAGGCGGGCGAACTGGGGCATGTAGAGAAGCCCCATGATGACGATCAGATTGGACAGGCTTCCTCCGACGAAGGCCACCACGGCAATGGCCATGAAAATGGGTGGAATGCACAGAAGTGCGTCCACCAGCCGCATGGTCAGGTTACCGAAGATGCGTCCGGCGAAGGCGCCGATCAGACCGAGGAGCACGCCGCCCGTGGTCGCCAGAAGCAGCGAGCAGGTAGAGACGAAGAGGGAGATGCGAGCCCCATAGATCAGGCGGCTCAGGATATCCCGTCCGTACTCGTCGGTTCCGAGAGGATGGCTCCAAGTAGGCTTTTCGAACCGCTGGTCGTAATTGGTTTCAATGGGGTCGAACGGGGCTAGAGCCGGAGCCAGGGCCGCCATGAAGACGAAGACACAGAGGATGAGCGCACCCGCGGAAAACCGGGGCTCCCGGACCAGGGTGTGTGAAAGGATGTGTCGCCATATCGTCCCAGGAGGTGTCATCCGGTCACTCATACGATATGCGGGGATCGAAGAGCCCGGCCAGCAGGTCGACGATGAGGTTGACGAACACGAAGACCCCGGCTACGGCGAGCACGATGGCCTGGACTACCGGGTAGTCACGACGAAAGGCCGCATCGATGAGAAAGGTGCTCAATCCGGGCCAGTTGAACAGGCTTTCCGTGATCACGGTTCCGCCCAGCATGACTCCGATTCGAAGGCCGATGAGAGTGATGATGGGAATCATGGAGTTTTTGAGGACGTGCCGAAACAGGATCTGTCGTTTCGAGAGACCCTTGGCCTGGGCGGTCCGGGCGTAGTCCTTTCTCATGTTGTCGATCACAGAGGACCGGGACATCCTGGTGACGATGCCTAGGGAGAAGAAGGCCAGGGAAAGGGTGGGCATGATTAGGAACATCGCGTGTTTTCCCGCATCCTCACTCAAGGGGACGAACCCGCTCGAGGGCAGGAGGTTGAGGAGAACTCCCATGACAAAGGCGATGATGGGACCCACCACGATGCTGGGGGAGCTCAGGCCGACAATGGAGAGCATGGAGATGATGAAGTCGGTGGATTTTCGCCCGGCCGCGGCGAGAATGCCCAGTGGGATCCCCAGGAGGCTGGAACTCAGGATCGCCAGCCCAATGAGCTCGAGCGTTCGAAACAAACGGACCGCCAGCTCCGGCCCGATGGGCATGTCGTTGTACAGGGAACGACCGAAATCGAATTGGGCCAGCCCTTTGAGCCAGCTCAGGTATTGAACCCACAGCGGCCTGTCCAAACCCAGACTGCTGCGGAGGGCCTGGACGCTTTCCGGAGTGGCCCTGTCGCCGAGAATGATGTACGCGGGATCGCCGGGAATGAGGTAGATGATCAGAAAGATCAACGTGGCAATGGCCAGAACGGTCACCAGCGACACGGCGATCCGGCGGATGGCGTAACTGAACATACCTCGGCCTCAGGCTAAAAGCGATCGAATCGCATCGATGACTTGTTCGTTCTTTTCGATGTGGACGGCATGATTCGCCCCTTCCACTACGAGAAGACGG
>CAZHRQ010000344.1:0-517 GCA_964535075.1 uncultured Rhodobacterales bacterium
AATGCAAATCATGTTCGAAAATATCGAGTGGAGTTTCAGTGATAGTGATGGGGTCTTCAAAGATTTTAAACAGAAGAAGTATACTTCAGAAAGATCGGAAGATATCATTTTTTAACTTTTAATTCCTGATAAGCCGGGGTTTCTATCGCATTTCTTAACGATATTCCTAAAATTGGATCAATGTCACCATAAAGCTGGTAATTAACAGGTTTATTTTTTATTGTCTCTCTATATTCCACAAAACCAATTTGTTTACCGCCCTTCATTAATTTCGCTGTATTAACTGTTGTTCTTTGAATATCGATTCCAAATGTTGATAGAATAGGCGATTCTTCTAGCGCTTTTAAATATCTTTCATTTGCCGTTTCTATAGTTAACTCAACAGATTTTCTGGGAATCATATTTTATTATTTAAAAGTAACTAATATATAAAGTTATCGTTGTTTCATCTGTTGAAATAATTCTCAACTTCTTCGACAATTTTCATTTTCTGTTCATAAAATTGTTTTTCAACGTC
>CAZHRQ010000344.1:527-1124 GCA_964535075.1 uncultured Rhodobacterales bacterium
GCTTCATTATTTGTTGTGTCTACTCAATTTGCAATTTTATAATGTCTGGTTTATGATGTTCTTCAATCGTTTTATCATTAATGGTTTTTTCAATATCTTTGTGCATTTCCTCCATAGCCGATATTTTTATTATGGTAGCTAAGCCTTTATACTTCTAAGATCTTTAATTGGCGGATTCTTACGAGAAAAATCTACCCTCCATATCAAAACATATACCCGAATCTTGGTTTGTTTCCGCTCTCATCAAGCAGTGGACGCAGAGCTTTGTATCTTGGCCTGTTTTTTGATTCATGAACCGCTCATGAAGCCTTCCGGAGACCTGAATTTAAAGTCAAATTTAGTCTTGAAAGGAGACATTGCCTTGCTCTCCCCAATTGATGGGTGGATCAGTATGCAATATTTCCCCTTTTTCTTCGCATACCTGAATTCGTCAGCACCGCCCTCCATAGGAACGTCCACGGGCGTGTATCCGATGGCATATTCGCACCTGTCAACGAGCCAGCTCTTGTCTCTGTGAACTATGTGATCCATTTCGTGCTCGCTGATTGATAATGAGTTGGATTCTATGGGCGTATATAGAAGAAGGTATTTGTTAAG
>CAZHRQ010000344.1:1134-1625 GCA_964535075.1 uncultured Rhodobacterales bacterium
CCGAAATCGGCGATTTTATCTTTAACTCCCTGATTGTTTCTCACTTCTGTTATAGGCTGTATGAAATACCCGACAGGTAAATCCCTGTCGAGCATCAGCTTGGCCAGTGTTGTGCCGGCCTTGAAATTGGGAATAGGAAAATGCCTGTTATTGCCGGTGTAATGTAATGATATGTCATCCGCTCTCTCTCCCTCCGCGGTTGTCCATATCAGGATTTTCTGATCTTCCTTCGGGTAACCCCGCCAGGTCTTTTCATTTAGCCTCTGGATAATTTTTAGAGGATCGTCAAATACAGTGGCAACCCGCTCAATAGGCCGGTTTAGTTTTTTCAGCGGACCGAGTTCGTCAAGTCCGATTGCGTTCCTGAGTATGCCCATGCTGTTCATCAGCGTGAAAGGAGTGTCGATGACTATATTGGAATCAGCAGGATATCCCATTATTTCGGTTGTTATTTTGTGGCCTATGCCTTTCTTGATTTCGGTTTCATCCCC
>CAZHRQ010000345.1:0-1622 GCA_964535075.1 uncultured Rhodobacterales bacterium
CGGCCCCCGCCGACACCCCCCGACCCGGCCAAACAGCCGGTTATTCGAGGTGCCCCTCTATGGCTTATGTGCTGCTATGTGCGCTGCGCCGCATCGGACTGGCCCACACCCGCTCTAGCCCGCCTGAAGCCGGACCCTCGCTATTCCAGAAACCAGACCGCCCCCCTACATTGCGCCAACCTGATCATCATGGATTCACGCTACGCCAATCCGATGTTCTCGGAGGTGCCCAAAGGACAGTCTCAAAAAAAGCCTTTTCATAATAGGACATAGACTATTATCTTTTCCATTTAACTCCGCGGAATATTCTGCTATTTGAGATGTTACCCTTATATCTTATGATAACATCCATCATCTCATCAATAACCTTATCTGTGAGATAGTGAGGATCTAGCCCAAGATCAATTAATCCGGTATGAACTGGGTTGTAATAATGCTCCTCCATTTCTTTGCGTGGATTTGGAAGATTATTTACTTCTACAGACAGGCCAAGCCTTTCGCCAGAGGCCTTAACCATATCCGCCAATTCGTTCACTGTAAATGTCTCGACAAACTGATTGAATACCCTCAATTCTCCTTCATTCGCGGGGTTGTCTACAGCAAGCTTAACGCATTGTAGAGTGTCCTTAATATTCAAGTATCCTCTAGTTTGGCCCCCTTTTCCGTAAACAGTCAACGGATAGCCTGCTACTGCCTGAACCATAAATCTGTTTATAACGGTTCCAAATAATTCGTCATAATTCAGGAAAGGATAAAGGCATTCATTCCCAGCTGTCTCATCGGTTTCCAATCCATACACTGGCCCTTGCATCAGATCGGTTACACGCAACCCCCATACCCGGACATAGAACCACAATAAATCAGTATCTAAAACCTTAGTTGTGTGATAAAGTGAACCCGCAGCTCGCGGAAATAGAAACTTATCTTTGCGGCCATTATGGTTTATTTCAATCCATCCTTCCTCAATATCAATATTTGGTGTTCCATATTCACCCATAGTCCCAAGTTTGACTAGGTGAGCCTGAGGCGTATAGGCGTTCATTGCCTGTATAACGTTAAAAGTTACACCGAGGTTATTGCGCAGGGTTAAGTCGGCGGCACGTCGATCAATCATAGAGTAAGGAGCAGATGGTTGTTCGGCATAGTGAATTATAGCATCAGGCTTAAACTCATCAAATATATCTGCCACAAAGTCCCAACAGTCTAGATTACCGATACGTATAGAAATATCTCTACCGGATTTTTCCTGCCAAATACGCGCCCGCTCATGCAGGTTTGGCACATCGAATAGGGGATCGGAATCTTGCTCGCGTGCCAGCGCCCGACGCAGATAATTGTCCACACACATGATATCATGGCCGTGGGCCGACAGATTCATGCAAGTGGGCCAACCAAGATATCCGTCACCACCGAGAACCATGATGCGCATCGCGGGCAATCTCCTGACAGGATGCTAAGTGGTTTAAGACATGACTGATTATGGGCGAGTAAGTGGTTCAGGTCCCAACGAATGGCCTAACCACCAGCCCGGAACTTGACACTTTCGTCGCTCTACGGCAACCGGTTATGAGCTATGGCGGCAAGTGGGTGACAGCCTGAGAAGGGGGTGGCGTATCGTGGAG
>CAZHRQ010000346.1:0-1617 GCA_964535075.1 uncultured Rhodobacterales bacterium
GGAGTGAAATGTTAAGTAATGCAGATCGGGAGTTAATTATGAACTTATCACCAGCGTATTTTAAATGGCGGGAAGAGGCTGTATCAGAAGGCAGACTGGAAGAACGGCGGCAGATGGTAGAGGGCTTGCTTTTAGAAAAGTTTGGTGAAATCAATGAAGAACTAGCCCGAATTATTGAACCTTTGATGCAGCTAAATACAAGAGAGCGTTCTCAGGCAATTTTACAATTATCTCGTGAGGAATTATTAACGAGATTTCGATCTGTAATTGGACAGCAAGCAACATTACAAGAAGGTAGACTAGAAGAACGACGGCAAATGGTGGAAAACTTCCTCCGAGTGCGGTTTGGTGAACTGGATGAAGAATTAGAAGCAATCATCGCACCGATGTTACAGTTAACACCACAAGTGTTGACTCGTCTACTATTTAGTCTTTCTCGTGAAGAGTTATTTCTGTGGTTTGGCGAGGCTTCTGGGGTAGAAGAGAGATTCGGCGAAGGGAAGCGAGAAAAGGTGGAAAACCTGCTGAAAGTGCGATTTGGTGAGGTTGATCAGGAATTAGCCGACAAAATCGCAGCCATGTTAGAGTTACCTCATCAAGAGTTGACTCCTTTGCTGTTGACTCGTTCTCGTCAGGAACTATTAGAACGGTTTGCTAGGTAGGGATAAATCCTTGGGTAGGTGAAAATGGGGACAATGAGAGACGTAGCATGCTACGTCTCTACATAATTGCATAACCTCAACCTGTCCAGACATAAAGGGTGGTAAGGGGCAAATGTCTCAAAACTCGATCTTAAACTGAAGGTAAACGGATGCATTACCAACAACAACAGCCAACAGAAAAACGTCAAACCTATTTTCTCAAGCCACCCTTAACTTCTCGGCAATGGTTGGTTTATTCCTGTCATGCGGTAATCACCATCTTCAGCAGTGTTTTCATCGTCGCGGTGGGACAAGATCCGGTGTTATCCCTACCAAAACGCGCTGGAGAGATAGCGCCGATAAGGATCGCCCAAACCGACAAACGCGCTGAAGCCGAAAGACTGACTAATCAGGGAATGGAATTATTTCGGCAAGGGACAGCCGAATCACTGCAACAAGCGATCGAAAAATTGGAAACAGCGCTTCCTTTGTGGCGTGAGGTGGGGGATCAATCAGAAGAGGCTTTTATTAATCTGGCACTGGGTAGAACTCATGCTTTATTAGGATTCAAGCAAAAAGCGCTGGATTATTATAATCAAGCCTTACCTCTTTATCGGAAACTCGAAGATCGCGCCGGAGAAGCTGTAACTCTGAATAATATTGGTGGTGTCTATTCAGCTTTAGGAGAGAAACAACAGGCATTGGAGTACTACCAACAGTCTTTACCCTTAAGGCGGGCTGTGGGCGATCGGGCCGGAGAAGCTGTAACCCTGAATAATATTGGTCATGTCTATGATTCCTTAGGAGAAAAACAACAAGCATTAGAGTACTACCAACAGTCTTTACCTTTATCCCAGGCTGTGGGCGATCGCACCGGGGAAGCAAGCACCCTGAATAATATTGGTGCTGTCTATCATGACTTAGGAGAAAAACAACAAGCATTAGAGTACTACCAACAGTCTTTACCTTTATCCCA
>CAZHRQ010000347.1:0-1611 GCA_964535075.1 uncultured Rhodobacterales bacterium
GGCGAAGCCGGACGGACGCACCGTCACGGTACCCACCGAAGCGGCGGGCACCACCGCAACGCGCATCGCGCCAGCCTGGGACAGGCTGCTGGCGCGAGGCATCATCACGGAACGCCACGCCACGGCGGCCGCGTCCTACGTCCGCGCGTGGGAAAAGATGGAGGCCGCCGGGCACCCGCCTTCCATTCTGTTAAAAGCCGGTTGTCGCGTGGACGTCTCATGGCGCGGGGGCGAGATGCCGGCGCGGGTGATCCGCACCGCATCGCGATTCCGCCTCACCTGCGAGACACTTGGCCCGGATTTGTTCCTTGTGGATGCCGTTTGCCGTTTGGACCTAACCCCGGCCCGGTCATGGCAGCAGGCGCGCCTTCGGGCCGCCCTGGGCCGGCTGGCCGACATGATGGGGCATTGAGATATGACACCTGAGCAGGTTGCCGCCTTCACCCAACTGGCCCACGACGATCCGCGCTCGATGCCCGATGCCTTTTGGCTGCGGGCCCTCTGGGCGCACGCGGAAAACGAGCTAACCCCCGACACCGACACCACCCTACAGGACGCCGTGCGCCGGTTGCGGCGCAGCGACCAAACCGCCTGCACCCTGTGGGCCGCCGCCCATGGGTTGTGGCCGAACCAGCGCCCCCTTGGCCGTCGGCCGGTGGTCCCCAGCGCCGCCGCGTTGACGGTTGCCCAGGAGTGGGTCAACAAGTCCGGTCTGCTCCGCCGCCCGAGCGACACGAACGAAGACGCCGTGACCCGCCTCATTGCCCCGGTTGTCGGGGAGCCTGCCGCCCGGAAAATGGCCCGGCGCCTGCACCTGCTGGTGGAGCACGCCGACATCCTTTGCGACCCGGTGTTGAACGCCACGGCGGTTGCGGACGTGCTGGCCCATCGGGACGTTCCGCCCCCGTCACCCCCGCAATCCTGGCCACCGGCGGACGCCGCGACCCTGCGCCATAACATCATCCGGGATGCCGAGCGGCTGGGCGCCATGTAGGAACACAACCCGGTTGCTGAATAATCGAGCCGCCTATTTTCTGCCAGAGTACCGCGTCGGTCCGGCGTATTCTGGGCCTTCGAACTGTCGCAGTTTTTCCACCTGTTCCCTGTTCATCCCGGAAAACAGGCTCTTGTGTCCCCGCATACGGGCCTCGACCGTCACAAGAGAGGGCGGGGCGTCGACAGAGCGAGCGGACGCCTTCACAGCACGCGCGGGCTTATGCCGCACGGCCTCCAATCCTGCAAAACAGGCATATGCAAAGCGCTTGCTCATGGCTCAAACCTCCCTCTCACAATATTGTCCCTCCGACCGGCTTTCTACAAGCCTAAAACCAAACCCCTCGTATTTCGGGATTAGGGCAGGTTCGGGGTTCATGAGGCGAACGCGGCGACACCCGAGGCCCCGCGCATAAGCTATGCCGGCGTCCGTGGCGAGAACTGCCACTAGTCCCCGAAGGGGGTGCCCCGGTTCGGGGTTGCCTTCCAGCAAATGCAGGGCCAAGACCTCCTTGCCCCTGGATGGCTTTTCAAGCGCCAAGCCGCAGAGAGTATCCTTGGACCAGATAGCCAAATAAAACCGGTTGGGAAATCGCCTTTTGTATTCTTCGACCTCAT
>CAZHRQ010000348.1:0-1603 GCA_964535075.1 uncultured Rhodobacterales bacterium
TCGACAATGTGGCAACCGCCATCGACATTATCGCCGACGGCGAGGGCCTGTCGCTTTCCAAGCGCCGCATCACGCTGTCGACCTCCGGCGTCGTGCCGATGATCGAGCGGGTCGGCTCGGAAATCGGCTGCATGCTGGCGATCTCGCTGCATGCGGTGCGCGACGATGTCCGCGACGTGCTGGTGCCGATCAACAGAAAATACCCGATCGCCGACCTGATGGACGCCTGCCGCGCCTTTCCCGGCCTCTCCAACGCGCGGCGCATCACCTTCGAATATGTGATGCTGAAGGATGTGAACGACAGCCTGGCCGAGGCAAAGGAACTGGTCCGCCTCCTGAAGGGCGTACCGGCCAAGATCAACCTGATCCCGTTCAATCCCTGGCCGGGTTCGCCCTACGAATGCTCGGACTGGGAGCGGATCGAGGCGTTCGCCGAAGTGGTGAACCGGGCGGGCTATGCAAGCCCGGTGCGCACCCCGCGCGGACGGGACATCATGGCGGCCTGCGGTCAGCTCAAGAGCGCCTCCGAAAAGGAACGCGCCGCCCTCCGCAAGCAGCGCGACCTCGCAGCGGGGTGAGGGGCTTCTCGTCTGCTCGGTCAGGCTTATTCGCGATTGTTTCCATCTTGGAACAACACCTGATTTCCGACTAGATAGTTTCTTTTGATCACGTTATGTTCTCATTCTGGATCCTGATCTAGCTGAGAATCAGCTATGCTCACGAATTGACAATCAGGGATAGCGTGATGCTTCAGGCTTCAAATGGCGGTGCGTCGGTCGACTTCGCTGCCTTCGCCGAGGGACGCGAGTTCAGTACAATACTGGCTGATCCGCCATGGCAGTTCACAAACCGAACCGGGAAAGTTGCACCGGAACACCGGCGCTTGTCCCGATACGGGACGATGACGCTTGACGACATCAAGGCGTTGCCTGTGGCCGAAGCCGCAGCGCCTACGTCCCACCTCTATCTATGGGTGCCCAACGCGTTGCTACCGGAGGGGATCGAAGTCCTTCGCGCATGGGGATTTACCTACAAGTCCAACATTGTCTGGCACAAGATCCGAAAAGATGGCGGAAGCGACGGACGGGGCGTCGGCTTCTATTTCCGGAATGTTACCGAACTGATCCTATTCGGCGTCCGCGGCAAGAACGCTCGAACGCTTCCCCCAGGTAGAAGCCAGGTGAATTACCTTGCCTCTCGAAAGCGCGAACACAGCCGCAAACCAGATGAGCAGTATGATTTGATCGAGTCCTGTTCGCCGGGCCCCTATCTGGAGTTGTTCTCCCGGGGCGTGCGGCCAGGTTGGGAAACCTGGGGCAATCAGGCAGATGACTCCTACAAGCCAAGCTGGAAAACCTATGCCTACAACAGCAGTTCAACACGCGTTGAGGCTGCCGAGTAGTCAATCATCTGCTTGAGCAGCGACCTCAGCAATGTCTATGGAGTCGTCAAACGTGATGACGGAGTCCGGAATGCCGATCAGGAGCAACGGACAAGGGTTCCCGACCCCTCTACTGATGCGGTCTTCAAGTTTTGTCCAATGGGTGGTTGTCAATCGGCGCGCAAAATTGACCCCCTATCGGCGTCCAAAATTGACCCCACC
>CAZHRQ010000349.1:0-1603 GCA_964535075.1 uncultured Rhodobacterales bacterium
GGTCAAACGCCTTTTACCTGATGCACAGGTCCTGAAAGTGTGGGAAGGACCAGAAAATATTCAGGCTTTGGAAGCCCTGCGGCTTTTCCATTCTCACCCCGAAGTTGCCGAACAGTTTATCAGCCATGTCGAACAGATTGCTCAGTCTATGCCATGGGAACTGGCTGACCTGCGCAAGGATCTGACCCGCTACATACTGGATGTGAAAGGCGCTTTTATCAATCTGCAACGGAACCCGGCAGAGGCCGAGCCCCGTTCCAAAGATCTCCTTGATCTCTTAAGCGATGTTTATACAGCCTCGCTTCTCTCCAAAGAAGCGGAGCTTGATCTGAAGCAAGGCAGTGCCCGAAAAGCTGTCATCGCCCGTCGGTATATCGATACAACATTCGAGCCGCGGCCTTACCTCTCACGGCCGGATCCGGGGGTGGAACATTATGAACTTGTGGTTCATCCCGACCAGGCGCTCTTCCAAAATCAGGACACACAGCCGGAAATGCGGCTTATTCATGGCCTGTAAAGAGCGGCTAACTTTTATGATTTATGCCGGCTAAGAACGTATCGATGAGATAATCTGCCATTTCATCGGCCTGGGATTGTCCGCCAACAAGCGGTATTTTTCCTGTTTCCTGCAAAAAACATAACCCGTGTACTGATGCCCATAAAAGCCGCGCTGCCATTTTACATTGTTTCGGTTCTTTAGCAGGAAAATTCCTACACAACTGCCTTTCCAAAGGCAAAAAAAGTTGATCGATTTTTTCCTGATACCAACTGTAATCTTTACGCACTTCAGGCAATTGCGGAGAAAACAGCATGAGCCAATAAGGGCGGCACTCGCGCGCAAACTGCATGTAAAGTGCCGCCATAGCTTTCATGTTATCTACCGGATTTTTCCCAGGATCGTTGCAAGCCTCACTGTTCAGCACGGTATTTAAATGATCGAGTGTCCTGCTGTTAATCAGAAGATATAAATCGTCCAGAGAATCAAACAGATTATAAATTGTGCCCGGTGCATAGCCGACGTCTTTTGCAATTTTACGGGCTGTCAGCCCTTCAAAGCCTTCTTGCCCGATGATACCCCAGGCGGATTGTAATATCATGTCTTTTAGTTCTTCTCGTGTATGGTCGCTGCGCCGGGCCATGACTTCTCCTTTCCCTCATCCTAACAAACATTATAAAACAATGTTCAATTTTTTTCTTGAACATTGTTCAGAATTATGGCAGACTAATAATTGAACGTTGTTCATTTTACATACCCGTAAATTGAACGTAGTTCAGAAAGGAAAAAAACCATGATTATTCATTATCTAAAAAACGCTCTGGTCGCACTTGCTTTGTTGCTCGCCGTAGTCAGCGGGCTCGGTAAAACCGGACAGGCCGCCGGCTTGCTTTCACCGTCCGATGGCAGCTTGCCAACACTTAAACTCAAAACGCATGATGTAAAAATTGTCATTCAGGATGGCTATGCAATCACCACAATCGAGCAAGTTTTTCACAATCCGCATACCCGGGATCTGGAAGCGGTTTATTCTTTTCCAGTTCCGGAAAAAGCGGCTGTGAGTGAATTTACCTACTGGATTGATGGCCAACCGGTCATTGGAGAAGT
>CAZHRQ010000350.1:0-1602 GCA_964535075.1 uncultured Rhodobacterales bacterium
ATGACGCAGCGTGCCGACTTCAGTATTCTCTGATTCATGTACCCCAGGGTCTCGGCCAACTCTTCCTGGTCACCATCTTGCAAAACGATGTTGAGATAGTCGGCTGCGTAATCAGGATTCTTGCGAAAACTCTCGACCTTGGCCTCCCGATGATGGGTTTTATGGTGGGTTTTATGGGGCCAGGAACAGTTTGTTTCTGTTGTGTTGGCAAAACAATCCGAGCCAGGCCCCTTAGTTCTCTGACCCTAGCCCCTTACCGTGCAACAGCCGCTTCATACTCCGGGGTGGCGCTGCGCTATGAGCGTTAGTTCTACTCAACCGATCTCGCCAACGGGGATTTGCATCAAGTCGCGGCCGACGACCACTCTTCCGGAAAAGCCCTGACGCGCCCGGCGCAGATGCGAAGCGGGAATGACTCCGGGAACAAGGTGGTTTAGAACCAAGGCCTTCACGCCGCAGCTCTCGGCCACCGCGCCAACCTGCTCAATTGGCGTATGGGCGTTTAGCATGTGTTGCCTCAGGGTGTAATTTTGGGTTCCTTCACTTGGATTGGCACCAAATCTGTAATCAACCCAGGCCGTGTCGATGACCTCATGCACTAGGAGATCCGCCCCCGATGCTAAGGATTGCAGATTGCCGTTGGTATTCGCGCCCGTGTCGCCCGAGAATACCACCGAGCGATCAGGGGTATTGAACCGAAACGCAAACGCCGGATAGACCTGGTGATGATCGACGAGCGTGGCCCACACCTCGACGCCGTTCTCGTCTTCGGGGTAGATCAAAAATGGCGCCGTCACCGGACAAGTGGGGCTATCTTGCGTGGGAAGTTCGGTCCCGATCTCCGTCACCTCTACCAGACTGCGGAAATCGGGATAGGCGTTGTCGAGCGTCATGTCGTTGATAGTCTGGGCAAAGGCCTGCCAGATCAGGTCGGTCATCTGGCGCGTGCCTGGGGTCGGAGTAATCAGAGCGGGGTCGGCGCTGTCGGTATAAACGAGCTTGCTTTCGTCAAATCCCGAGCGATTGATGTCCAGTTGCCCGCGGTTGCAAGGACCTACTACTTTTAGCGGGTTGTTGTTCGCACCGAGACCCGCGCCAGGTCCAATCAAGAGCAAACTGGGATAGTCGGCGATGTGGTCGTTGTGCAGGTGAGTGAAGAAGAGCGCCTTCAGCCGACCGAGGAAGGTCGAGGAGCCGGTCCCAGCGTAACTATCACCATTCACGATCACCTCGGTGTTGAAGGCCTCGGCCAGCCGGCTGGTGGAACCTTGCCCGAGGTCGACGAGGTAAATAGAATCGTTAACGACCAAGGCCGATGACGAGCTCGCCCTGGCTGAGTCAGGCCACCAGGATACCCCGCCCGTGGTGCCAAGCAGCACGAGATGCGTTCCCGCCCTCAGGCGAGCACCAAGACTACCCGCCCCCTGGGAAGCGGCAACTGTCTCCCCGGGGAGGAAATTCATCAGTGGTGCCCCTGCGAAGGGCATCCCCAACGCTCCCCCGAGAAAAGTCCGTCGGGAGAGCCCCCCGGTGGTCGCTTCATCCTGGCCGCTCATGGACACTTTTTGCTCGGTGCGCTTTACATCATCGGAACACCTGTCG
>CAZHRQ010000351.1:0-1601 GCA_964535075.1 uncultured Rhodobacterales bacterium
GATGCTAAAAGCCGCCCTAGAAGGGCAGGGCTTCAGACCCAAGTTTCCGGTGAATGCGGCAATTCCCGATACTTCCGTGGTTCAGGTGTCTCCCCCCGATGCAGTTGAATTGGTGCAAGTGGGTAAAAAACGGTATCAGTCGGGTGAATTTGCCGCCGCTGTAACCGCTTGGAAACAGGCAGCCGATATCTTTGCCAGTCAAGGGGATTCCCTGAATCAAGCCATGGTACTGAGCAATTTAGCACTCGCCTATCAGCAGTTGGGACAGTGGACGCTAGCGAATCAGGCAATTGAGAAGAGTTTACACCTTTTGCAAACAGAAACAGCGAGTCGCGATCGCACGACGGTTTTGGCACAGGTGCTGAATACCCAGGGGAAGCTGCAATTGGCACAGGGACAACCGGAACAGGCGCTGAAGACGTGGGAGAAGGCGACAGAAACCTATCAGCAAGTTGGCGATGACATTGGGGTGGTGCGTAGCTTGATGAGTCAGGCGCAAGCGTTGCGAGTTCTGGGGTTTTATCCGCGAGTTAGGGCGACATTAGAACAGGTGAACCAATTGCTGCAAAATCAGCCGAATTCGGCGATAAAGGCGGCGGGATTATTGAGTTTTGGCGATATGTTGCGCTTGGTGGGTGACTTGGAAGAATCTGAAACAGTGTTGCAGGAAATGTGAGTAAGGTTTTGCCTCGGCTTCTGGAATTCGTAACCCTAGTTTATCGCCTTGGCGTTTTGTGGTATTCTCTCCTGTATTGTCAGTCTAAGCTTGGCTCTAATAGGATTGTTTTATCCATGTTCCATGCTCATGTTTTTTATTGCCTACGCGCTTCTATTCAAGCTTCATCTTCCCAGTCGTTATACAATGCACATTGGCAAATTTAACACAGGGAATAACTCCCGCTTTGTCAAAGGTAATTGACAAATGTTCAGTTTATGAAACAGGAGAGTTGACTGTGCTACAGGTAGATTGTATTTTGAAAACGCCACCCAATTAGAAACGATGCGTTTTGATCAATTTCTTGCTGATACAATAACTGATAAGTCAAGCAATACTATCCGATTTTGGTTGACTCTAAGCCTTCTCGTTGCCACAATTTACAGCACTTTAGCCCTTCAACCCGCCTTCAGCAGCGAGTACATGGTGCAGGATGATGCGCGACAACACGTCTTCTGGGTGCGGCGATTTTTAGACCCAGAGTTATTTCCTAATGATATAATTGCCGATTATTTCCAATCGGTTGCACCGTTAGGCTATCGCGCCCTGTATCATTTCGTGGCAGGAATTGGGATTGATCCGATTGTTTTGAGTAAAGTTTTACCTCTGGTTTTGGGATTAGTTACCACGGGTTACTGTTTTGGCGTGGCGGTACAATTGTTACCCATACCTCTGACTGGATTTATTGCATCTGTACTGCTGAATCAAAATCTGTGGATGCAGGATGGGTTGATATCGGGAACTCCCAAAGCGTTTATCTATCCTATCCTGTTAGCCTTTTTGTATTATGGGATGCGCCAATCGCTGATAGGTATGGGAATCGCGATCGCGCTGTTAGGATTATTCTATCCCTCATTGGTGCTAGTCTGCGCGGTGTTTCTGATTT
>CAZHRQ010000352.1:0-1601 GCA_964535075.1 uncultured Rhodobacterales bacterium
GCCTTGCTACCCGCTTAGACGCCCTGCTGCTGCAATTCCCTGCCGTCGCCCTGCTCGGTCCGCGACAGGTCGGCAAGACGACGCTTGCGCGTCGGCTGCGTCCAACGGCAGACAGCCATTATCTTGACCTCGAAAACCCCCAGGATTTGGCCAAGCTCAGCGATGCTCGGGCTTATCTCGATAGCATTCGCGCCAAACTCATCGTCATCGACGAAGTGCAGCGCGCGCCAGGACTATTTCAAACGCTGCGCGGACTGATCGACGACAGCTTGCTCGACGGGGCGGGCATGGGCCAATTTCTGCTGCTGGGTTCGGCCTCGATCGACCTGCTGCGCCAGTCAAGCGAGTCCCTGGCCGGGCGCATCGCTTACTGTGAACTCGCACCATTCGACCCGCTGGAAATCGCCCCGGACGAGCTTGACCAACTCTGGCTGCGCGGTGGTTTCCCGCGCAGTTTCCTCGCCGCCAATGACGCCGCCAGCGCCGAATGGCGAGCACAGTTCATCACCACTTACCTGGAACATGATATTCCTCAGCTCGGCCCGCGCATTGCTGCCACAACCCTGCGCCGCTTTTGGACCATGCTGGCCCACGCCCAAGGCGGGCTGCGCAATCTCTCCCAGTTCGCAGGCAGTCTCGGCGTCGATGGCAAAACCGTGGCAACCTATCTGGATCTGATGCAAGATTTACTGCTGGTCAGAGTGCTGCCGCCCTACCATGCGAATGTCGGCAAACGCCTGGTCAAATCGCCAAAAATTTATCTACGCGACACCGGTTTGGTGCACAGTCTTCTTGTCATCGAAAACCGGGAGCAACTCCTCGGCCACCCGATCGCTGGTGCGACCTGGGAGGGGCTGGCCATTGAGGCGCTGATCAATGCGGCTCCCGCCCGCGCTCAGGCCTCTTTCTACCGCACCGCTGCCGGCGCCGAGATCGACTTGCTGCTGGAGCTGCCCGGACCGCATCTCTGGGCGATTGAGATTAAACGCAGCTCGGCACCCAAGGTCAGTCGCGGATTCCGCCAAGCGATTGCCGATTTGGCACCAGAACGGGCCTTTGTCGCCTACCCGGGAGAAGACGGCTATCCGCTTGGCGATGGTGTTCAGGCGATGAATCTGCGCGAACTCGCCGGCTTGCTTGAAAAATCGGCTGGATGACTGGCTGGATTCCTGGTTGCGCCGAACGCATCAGGCTGAGGCCGCCTCCGCCCGCCATCATCGGCAAAGGCAATCGCCATCATCCAAATAACCAATTTTTGTCTTTCGCCGCTTTGGCCCAATATAGCCGCCAGGCGTGGGGTATTTCTCCCGCCGAGTTTTTCCAAACCCGCTTTCAACCCCATCCATGACAACTTTTTAGGAGAACAGCATGTTTCCAGATCACAGCGGCAAGCCCGTCCCGAAAGTTACCTTCCGCACCCGTACCGATCACGACTGGGCGGATGTGACCACCGATGACATTTTCGCCAACAAGACTGTCATCGTCTTCTCTCTGCCTGGTGCCTTCACCCCGACCTGCTCCTCCACCCATGTGCCGCGCTTTAATCAGCTCGCGCCCACCTTCAAGAAGCTGGGCGTGGATGACATTGTCTGCATGTCGGT
>CAZHRQ010000353.1:0-1590 GCA_964535075.1 uncultured Rhodobacterales bacterium
GAAAATAGAAGCAAGCTTATAACGAGCCTTATCAAAATCTGGCTTCGCCATAAGCTGGATGATTTCTGGTGAAAAAACAGCAACTATCAAGCCTACTGTAACCGTTACAAGCATAAAATATGTAATGATAGGCGCTAGAATTACCGGGGCTTTTTTCCCATGCTCTTGAAAAGCACGGTAGTAAAATGGTGACCAGGCAGAGTTTATAGCCGTACCTAAGATAGATATAGCGTTACCCAATTGAGAGCCAAGTGAATATATGCCAATATCAGCTAAGCTGACATACTGTTGCATAACGATAGGATCAGAAAGTCTTAGTAGCCAGCCAAACATACTTGTCGGCACCATAGGAATTCCAAATAATAAGCCATCATACATAAGATCTGGTCGAAAACGTGGCTTAGCGTACTGAAGTAACAATATAGTTGCCACTATCGCCGCTATAACTGGACCAACAAAGCGTGCAATAAGCGCACCAGTCGCTCCCCATTTAAGGAATGCGACCAGCAAAATAGAGAGCAAAGTTGTCAATAGAAAAGTCCCTACGCTGAATGCTACATAGCGCTTGGCATGTTCACGAGCCCTGAAAAAAGCTAACGGTAACAACTTGGTCGCCTGAACAAATGCAGTCAATATGGAAAGAACTAAATAGGGGAAAAATGGCACATCAGGGAATATCCAAGAACTTATCACTGGCCCTAGTAACAACAAACCCATGGTCAAGGCAAAAGCAGATAACACAGATGTTAGCCAAAGCGATCCAACAATTACTCGCTGGCGCTCTTGGTCAGATGTATCAAAATAGAAGCGTAGAGTCGCCTCTGGCAATCCCAAGGTTAAAATACCAAGTAAAACTGAACCTAGGGCGGAAGTAATGGATAAGATGCCATAATCCGCAGTGGACAAATATTGCGTATACAGGGGGATAAGTAAAAAAGAAATCCCCCGCGTTAAAATAGTTCCCAGCCCATAGATCATTGATTGTTCTGCTAGATAGCGCACGCGTTTAAACATATACAATCCTGTCTTTCTTAAGTAGATTAACCCAGAAAGTTTCTTCTTCCAAAATAGTGAGTCATAAATTCTTCATTACTTATCTTACGAATCTTGTTAACAGCTTCAAGAAAGTCATCTCTCGTGTCAATAAATATTTTATTATAATTAGAGTCAACATTGGGGTCAGGTGCTTTTAAGCCTTCTTTCAAGGGTAAGTTATAAAACAACGTGCGAAATCCCATATGAATACGTTCGAAGCCAATTGATGATAACGTTGTTACCCCTAATCCCACCTGGTCAAACTGCAGGAAAGACTGCTTGCTTTCCGATAAGTCCACTTCAACATTAGAATTTTTCAGCAAGTCCCTAAATTGATGCTCTCCCGTATCACATAGATGTTTGCGCTCAAGTGGATGCGGAAAAATCAATAACTTGACACCCAAATGATTCTTACTCCATTCTAGCATTGCCTCAAGTAATTCACGCTCTCTCCATATACTACTTTGAACTATATCTGGATGAAGTATTCCCATCTGGGCCCGCAACCAAAATCCTTGTGTATAAACTCCGACAATATCAGGGAGGTCACATATT
>CAZHRQ010000354.1:0-1588 GCA_964535075.1 uncultured Rhodobacterales bacterium
TGCTGGCGGAACTGGACGCCAGAGGAGACGCCGACCTCTTTGCCGACCAGGCGATAGGCCGGGTGCGGAGCGGGCTGCGGCAGCTGGGGTACCTATCAAGGCGGTATCACTGTGTGGTGACGAATCCGCCGTACGCTGGAACTGCTGGCTTGAATTCTTCAATGCTGGAGTTCGTTTCGAAACGGTATAATGCCAAGCGGTCTGATTTGTACTCTTTCTTTATTCAACACATCACTACCATTTCTGTTAGTTCTGGTTTTGTAGCTATGATTACTAGGAACGACTGGCTCTTCACCAAGTCTTACCAGGACGTCCGGGAGAAAATACTACACGAGCGATTGCTATCAGTACTGGATCTCGGGCCGGATGCCTTCCCGTTTACCTCAGGTGAGGTAGTCCAAGCGGCAAGTTTTGTAATAGTAGTTGATCCGCCGAAGGATTACCCAACAACCTTTTTCAAGCTGCGATACGGAGATTCATCAAAAAAAAGAGATTCATTTTTAAGGTCCCTTGGTATGGGCACAGGTACAAGAAGAAAGCTGAGTACCTTTAAGTCATTTCCCTTCTCCGCTTTCATCTATGATATATCGGATACAGTAGCTAATATATTCTCAAGAGCTGAGCCGATAGAGTCGAAATGGACTGTTCGAGAAGGAATCCATACAGGGAACAACGAGAAATTTGTCCGTTATTGGTGGGAGGTTGGATTCAGTTCGGTATGTCTACAGGCAAAGAACATGGACGACTTTGATGCATCATCGGCTCGCTGGGCCCCCTACAACAAGGGAGGAACATCATCAAAATGGTACGGTGAAAACTTGTTTATTGTTGCCTTTGACCTCAACTCTCGAAATGAAATGGCCCAGCTGAAAGGGCATGTACGACCAAGCCAATCATTGTATTTTCGGTCAGGTTTGACCTGGAGTGATGTCGGCCGAATCGGCATCGTTGTCAAATACTACCCTGATGGGTTCCTATTTGATGGTGCCGGCCCCGTAATTGTCGGACCCAAAGTTGAGTGCGCCGCGGGAGCTTTGAACTCCGTGGCTCTGCGACGCATAGCCGAGGCTATTATGCCCAACCTTCACTTCAAATCCGGAACGGTTAGACTTCTCCCGATGCCACAAAACATTGATTGTCAATCAGTTATTCCAAACGTCCAGAAATGCATTGATCTTTCTAAAGCAGATTGGGATGCAAACGAACTGTCGTGGGACTTCCTCGGATCGCCGATAGTTCTTGATCGAAAAGCCACCTCGGTCGATACACCAATTTATGGCATGAAAAACGAGTCGGACAGTTTGAGGGAGTTCTCTGTATGTCGAAGCCTCTCAGGCATCTACTCCAATTTCATCAATCGGTCGGAAAAACTCTTCCGGGAAATCCAACAACTAGAGGTCCATAACAATCGTGAGCTAATTAGAATGTACGGACTTGAATCGGAATTCTCCTACGAAGTGCCAGCCTCCGAGATCACTGCCCTTACAAACCTGTTGGAAGGCAACGCTCTAGAAAAGGGTGTCCTTAAGTTTGACCAGAAGGTAATAATCTCCCATTTGGTTTCATATGGTGTAGGGTGTATCTTCGG
>CAZHRQ010000355.1:0-1588 GCA_964535075.1 uncultured Rhodobacterales bacterium
GACCGGGTGATGGCGGTGCTGATCATGATCGGCCCCATCATGAGCGCCGCGGGTGGCCTGGACCCGCAGGCGCTTGAGAACAATCCCGAGCAACTATTTGCCGCTCTGGGTCCAAACATGCTGCTGATGTTCCTTATCATAATGGCACTGATCGTGCCCCTGGTCATGGCTTACTGGTTCGCCCCGGCCCTGGTCATGCTAAACGGCCTGAGCGCAATCGCCGCGATGAAATTAAGCTTCATCGGTTGCCTGCGAAACATCCTGCCATTTCTGATCTACGGCATCGCCAGCACCCTGCTCATGGTCGTCGCCATCATCCCCTTCGGCCTCGGGCTCTTAGTTCTCTCGCCGGTGCTCATTGCTTCAATCTATGTGGCTTACCGGGATGTTTTCGCAACCGGACCTTAGCGTGAAACAGCAGCTTGATCCTCCGGGGTGGCACCGCGCCGTGTCCGTTAGGATCGAGAAATGCAGCCTATATACCCAAATGACATAGATTTTCGGCTTGTTTTGGGCCGGGCAGCGGTCGCGGGGGACACCGTGAATACGTCCTTGTAGGCTTTCCAGCGGCGTCATGATCACGGCCCCCGCAGGATCTACAAACATCCCTCGCGATTGATTAACCCATGCCAGAGTCCGAGCAACATCATCTTCAAGTAGGTTAGTCGCGGGTGCACGAAGGTGGAAAAAACCAACAGTCGCTTTAGCATTTGCCGCGCCAGAGTCCACTTCCAGCTCGCGGGCACATAGCCCTGCCGAAACAACCAGACTGCATTACGATAAAAATAATAATTCCGCGCGGGGCAGTGAGTAGCCAATGTCCGACCTAGTATCCGGACAGGTTGTTCGCCGAGCCGGTGTCGCAGTCTCGCCCCGCAGACGCCGAAAGCCTGAAAACCTTTTGAGCGCGCACGAAAACACCATTCAATGTCAACCAAGTCGATAAAAAAAGCATCGCGCATCCCTCCGACAGAGGCGAGCGTTGACATTGGAATCAAAGCCCCGGATGCAATCGCCGTGGTAATTTCAAGCCAAGCATCTGATCGCCTGCAACCAAACCACCGCGGGCGACCATTGATCATGTGCATAAACGGAGTTTTTACAGCTTGGCGGCTGTCCTCGTACCGCGGTGCCACTAATGCCAGGGATACCCCAGCAGCGACGAGTTTTCGCGCAATCGCGAGGAGCTCTGCAACCATACCCGCGGCTGGCACGCTATCTTGATCGCATAACAATACATAGGCCGCACCCTGCTCACGAGCCCATCGGATGCCGAGGTTCTGCGCCGCCGCGATCCCCAAATTCGTGCCAAGCCGAACCAAGCCAATATTTTTAGAAATTGACGCAAATTGATTCAGCGACACCGTATTTTTAGAACCATTGTCAACAATTACCAAGCTCGACACCTGGGGTAACAGAGCCTTAAAAACACAATACAAAGCCCCAATATCCGGATTATAGGTGACAATAACTCCGACAACCGAATCAGGGGGACACATCCTATCCTTAACCCTGTGAACCATACCCATCTGGACCTAACGCACATAGCGCAGCGCCACCCCGATGGATGGAACTGCTGTTTCACGGT
>CAZHRQ010000356.1:0-496 GCA_964535075.1 uncultured Rhodobacterales bacterium
ACCTGAATGCCAAGCGTATGGGCAAGATGAACAGCGTTGCCGACGAACAAACGCCGCTTGTGATCGCGCGAAATCGACGAAATGAAGAAGCGATCAATTTTGAGCAGATCGGGCGGGAATTCATAGAGTAATTTCAGGCCCGAATAGCCGGTGCCAAAGTCGTCGATGGCGAGCAAAAAGCGCTGCTGGCGCAGTCGCGATATCGCGCATTGGCTGTCGGGATGAGCGGTCAGGTCGTGCAGTTCGGTCAACTCAAAACAGAGGGTGCCGGGGGCAAGGCCGTGGCGCTTGAGGGTTGACTCAGCCAATTCGCCCCAGCGCGGCTCGTTGATTAGGCTGCGTGAGTCGAGGTTGAACAACAAACGCGCGTGGCGGACATCGGGAATGCGCGCGAAACTGGCGATGGCCTTGTCGCGCAGCGCGCTTTCCAACTCCAGCAGACAGCCCTCGACATCGGCGGCGGAGAAAAGTGCGTCCACGGTGCTGAAGCCGACTT
>CAZHRQ010000356.1:506-1581 GCA_964535075.1 uncultured Rhodobacterales bacterium
ACTTTGTCCAGTCCGCGTAGCAGGGCTTCAAAACCAAACACCACCCCCGTATGGATATTGACAATGGGCTGGAAGGCATAATCCAGCCGCTCGCACATGGCCGTAATGGAAAAGCCATTCAGACCAAGGCGATAATCCGGTGAAAAAGGCAACTGAATCTCCGACGAAAGTGCAATCTGCATGGCCACGCCTTCTTATACTCCTAAAGTGTCTGATTTGCACCGCATCGCATCGCACTCGTTGAAACCGCATCGCACTCGGTGAAGCTGATGCAATTTCTTGCTATAAGGGTCTCGGTCGCTGTGCGTTCAGATGCGATGCGCTCGTGGCGCTTGCATTGAGACTGCGGCTTTTCAGCCAGGAATAGGTTTTCAGGTACTTTCGCGTTAGTGGGTTAGCGTTTTTTTTGCGCATAAACCAGCCTAAGCCAGCGCAACTATACCGCTGGCGGAATAATGACGGGTGACGATTCCGTGACAACTTGACGGCCCGGGATGGCGAGAAAAGAACCCACCATCAGACAGGTCTCTTCGGCTGTTATACCCGTCGCACATGAGTTTTCGGTTTTGGGCCGAAATCCTATTTTATTCAGGTATATACCTAAACCCCATGGGATTTCGGCAAGTTTTGGGCCGGGTGCCCGGCCCAAAACCGAAAACTAATTTGCGATGGGTCTATCTGAACCGATCTTTTGTTGGATCTTGCGATTGGCTGTTTGGTCGGTCGAGCATTCAGGCCAGCGAACCCGCACTCATGGTTTTCCGCCGCAGGCTCTTAGGCAGGCCTCCAGCGACTCGAATGGGCGTTCTCCATCGCAGCCACCGTAATGAAAGACTTTGCAGCGATCACTTTGATAGTCGTAGTAAAAACCGGGGAAGGCACCTTTGCAGGGGCCGGGGTCGGGCGGTTTTAGGCAGTCCACATGCATCAGGTTCCGCTGCTGCGTGTTGGTCATGCAGCCGCTGAGAAGAATCGCCGCGATGACAGCCGCGAGGCGATACCGAACAATGGAAAACCACAGCATCCACACCTGCATTGAACTCCTATTCAGCCCAAGGCCCATGGCACGTCGCCA
>CAZHRQ010000357.1:0-1574 GCA_964535075.1 uncultured Rhodobacterales bacterium
TGATGCTGCTGGCCGATGAACCCAATATCCGCGAGATCATCGCCTTCCCCATGAACCAGAAGGCCGAGGACCTGCTCATGGGGGCGCCCTCCCCGGTGGAGCCGGAACGGCTGAAGGAACTGCACCTGCGTCTGTCCCTGCCGCCCCGCAAGACCACGGCCGAAGCAAACGCGGCAACAACGGGGGGCGACGGGGTTGCCTAACGGCCGCCGACGGGCCATGCTGGGGGCCTTCGCTGCCCGGGAGGGCACGCAGGCAACAGGTTATTGACGGGGGCCGGGCCAACAGGGTCCGGGCCAACGTCTGGTGCACGGCAAGGACACGCGCTCATGGCTTTCTCTCCCACCTTCCGCCCCCTGGCTGCCCTGATGGTGGTGCTTGCTGCCGCCTCGGCGCCACAGGCCTTGGTGTCGGAAGCCATGGCAGCGGGGCCTGGGGGCGCCCCGGTGCCGGATTCCTCCGTGGCCACCGTGGCCGCCGTGGACCAAGCCGCCGCCGCCATGCTGCCGCACCGTGCCGAATACGCCCTTACCCTGGACACCACCGTGCGCGGCGGTCAAGTGGTGGGGGCCGAGGGACGACAGGTCTACGAAGTCCGGCACGAGTGTGACGGCTGGGCCATGACCAACGTCACCAACCTCACCCTGGGGGATGTGGAGGGGGGCTCCAAACGCTACCGTTGGACCCACGTGGCTTTCGAGAACGAGACCGGCACCCGGCTTCGATTCCGCGCCCAGACCGCCGAGGACGACCACGTGGTGGAGCGCGTTCACGGCACCGCCCGCCTGGGGGCCAAGGGCGGGACGGCCCACTATCAGGCGCCAGAGGAAAAAACCGTTTCCCTGCCCAAAGGGACTCTGTTCCCGTTACGATTCACGGCCTGGCTGGTGGCGGCCGCCCGGGGCGACTCCCCGGTGGTGGCCAACCCCTTCTTCGACGGCGCCGATGCCACGGGGCTCTACCACGTGACCACCGTGTTCAGCGCCAAGAGCCGCCCTCCCCTGCCGGAGGCGCTGATGAAGGCCGCCGATCCCGCCGTCCGCAAGGCCCTGGAAGGACAAGGGTGGCACCTGGACACGGCTTTCCACGAGCCCGAAGGCACCGCCGCCCCCGTGTTCGAGGTCTCCGGTTGGCTCCTGGCCAACGGTATTGTCCGTCATGTCCGGCCGGACTACGGTGATTTTGCGCTGCGCAGCACCCTGACCAAGCTGACCGTGCTGCCGGAACCCGATTGCTGAGTACCCGGCGGCCTGGTGCCGTCACGGATCACGCCCGGCGGCCTGGTGCCGCCACGGATCAAAGGGGTCTTCCATGGTTAAGGTCAATGCCGGTGTAGTGGATCGCGGGGCCCGCGTGGTGGTGGGAATCGTGTTGTTGTCCCTGGTGTTCATCGGGCCCCAGACGCCCTGGGGCTGGATTGGCCTGGTGCCGCTGCTGACGGCCTTCCTGGGCTGGTGCCCGGCTTACTCCCTGGTGGGCTGCCGTACCGGCACCGCCGAGGACGGTGTGGACCCCACCTGAACCTTGTCACGGGTCAGTTTTCAGCGGGAAGAGGCTTGACGGAATCGGTGAGG
>CAZHRQ010000358.1:0-1567 GCA_964535075.1 uncultured Rhodobacterales bacterium
CATGAATATTATCTTGAAAAATCAATTGAATAGAAGTAGCATATAAATGAACTTTTGGAAGTTGAGTAACAAGAAAGCCCACGATAAATCGTGGGTTTTTTTCTTGTAAATTGTCTTGATTTTCTTACTATTACTTCTATGATGTAGGCAATAACACTAATCACAACCTACATCATGGAAATAATAACTTGAAACCAATATTCTATTAAACAAATTCTTCTTGATCATCGAGAAGAATTTGCTAAACTTAATTGACATCTTATTAGAGATGTCTCTTTTGAAGCTGTTAATAATGTTCTTCTATGCTGATCTGATGCTCTTTGATTCGCTTCTTTTAAATGTAACGAATGTAACCATATTAAACATATTCCTTTTACTTGCAAGTCCAGATTTTGCAATTCTTGTTGAAAACCACAATCTGACTTGCGACTCAATAGACTTGTTTCTCGACGACCTCAACACATTCCTTATTTTCACTTTGTTTTCACCATTCCTGAAGAACTTAGACCTTTCTTTAAATTATATCGCTCTGCTCTTACTCTTCTTCAAAAATCTGCTTATAATACTCTTCTTTTTTACTTCAATTGAAATAAGTATTATAAATCTAAAAATAAATGAAAAAAGAAAAAAGCCATCATTAAAAATAAATGCATCCCTTGAATTGTCTCTGTCATCCATTCTTTTTGAGCTAAACTTAATCGAAATCCTCATGTTCACTTTTTACTTACTGCATGATGAATAACTCCCTCTTGAACTTTTAAACGCATCAATTTTCTTACTTTCCCTGGTATTATTGCTTCTTGGAAATTTTGACTTCTTAAATTGCTTCGTAAACGGATTCGTTCTAATATTCATCCTTCTAAACAACAAAAACGAATTGATATTATCAATTTTCTTTATTCTCAAAAAAACAACGAATGAAACGATAAATCTTGGTATGTTTATTTTTCACCTAAAACCTCTTCTTTCAAAACTGTTCTTTCTTACATTTGACGTTATCTTAAAAGACCTGTTATTGCTCAATCTCGTATTATTCAATATGATTGACATAATGTCACCTTTTCATATCTCGATAAAATCGACAATGAAAAGAAAGAAATCTCTTGTTCTGCTTTAGATTTCATTTGATTTCTTATTCAACATATTCCTAATAAAAACTTTAAACTTATCAATTATCACTGAATTTTTGCCAATCGTTGTAAAACTAAATATCTTCAAGTTCTAAATTCTCCTATTCAACCTTTTCCATATTATTATAGAGATAGAATATTTCTTCTTACCTGAAAAGATCCTTTTTCTTGTTCTTGTTGATGACTTTTTTCTCGTCACTCCATATCAATTCCATGATATCCTACTAAATTCTTTGATTCATCTTAATTATAACAGCCGATATGTGGCTCACTCTTTTCTTGCCAAGTAAACCTTGGTTTTTTGACCTGCTTTTTTTTTTATTCTTATACCTTTTCTCTTTTTAATATCTCATTTATTACTATTCTCTTTTTCTTTTTTTAATATATAGAATGTGTAATATTCTTTTTCAATTTCCTATATATTTAAAATAAAATAA
>CAZHRQ010000359.1:0-702 GCA_964535075.1 uncultured Rhodobacterales bacterium
AAATCTGCAGCAATTGATTACGGGTCAGCACCAGTTCGCTCACCATCGTCATCAGATTTTCTAAAACATCGACATTTACGCGCAAGGATTGGTTGGAAATACTGGATTCTGCATTCTGAGCAGCCGGCTGATCTTCAGCCTGAGGTGCAGGGGTTTTGGCTTTTGCCATTTCTTCCCGGGCTTTTTGCACGGTTTCTTCTAGCGCTTCTTGGGTTAGCGCTTCTTTAGGCTGGCTTTCTTTTTCTGATGTGCCGCCTTCGGACTGATCCCGCCCTTCATAGACGGCGTCCAGTAAATCTATCAGAAGCTGATCATCACCCGGAGGCTCGGACCCGGTTTGTTCTATAGAGGCAATAATGGATTTGATGCTATCAATCGATTCGAGAATCAATGTGACATATTCCGGCTTAACCTTCAAATCGCCATCACGGAACCGTCCCAAAACGTTTTCAGCGTGATGGGCGACTTTTTCCAGTCGTTCCAGCCCCAGAAACCCGCAGGTGCCTTTAATAGTACGCATCAGCCTGAAGATATTAGAGAGCAACTCTTTATCGTTTGGATTTTGTTCGAGTTTAATCAGGTCGGTGTCGAGTTCACCCAGGCTTTCATTGGTTTCGGTGAGGAATTCGGCGATCAGGTCATCCATGGTTTTCAAAGCCTCATGCTGCGATTAATTAATTATAAGGAAAGACGGTTAAGACT
>CAZHRQ010000359.1:712-1566 GCA_964535075.1 uncultured Rhodobacterales bacterium
AGACTTGCTTATTAAATTTAGCATAAGGAGAAAGAAGCGGGAAACGACTATCTTTGATGCCGTACGGATGTATTCACACGGCTTGCGAAACGGCCTGCTCTGCCGCAGGAAAGAAGACGTCGAGGCTTGCTCGCCCATCCTCTGCCGCCTCTAATTTCAGACTGTAGCCGTAATAACGCAGAAAGACTCCGGTGACGTACGGATGTATGGTTTTGGGATTCAGTGCATCATCCGGAGAAATAGTATGCGTATCGGCCTTACGGCAGGCTTTGTCCCAGAGTTTTTCGTCAATGCCTTCCATTGTCAGGCTGAGTTTTCCGGGTTCGCAGGTCAGATCAATCGTACCGCCGCGCGGCATACACTCCTGCGCCATAAAAAGAATACAGGCCAGAACGCGGTTTATTCCGGGCGCTTCCATCAAGGGCATCTGACGGTCAGGAGACGGATAGGTCAGTTCGACGCGGCGCTCTTCGTCCGCAGGCGCTTCAAACGCTTTAAAAACTTCAATTGGCCGGATCGAAGGATCGTTTCCTCCCGCGCCGTAGGCAAACCGCATCATTTGCAATTTCCGGGCTCCGGTTCTGGCCGCGTGCGCGATCAGGTCCGTGACCTCGTCGCCGGCGTCGGGACCCAGCTCCTCGAATAACTCCATACCGTTATTGATCGCGCTGATCGGACTGATCATGTCATGGCAGATGCGTGAAGAGAGAAGCTCTAGGACGTCCAAGTCGATTTGTTTTGATTCTGTCATATTTACAGTCTTAGCAAATCACAGGGATAAGTTAAAGCCGACAGCGCCCAGAGAAGATTTTAAATTTTGTTTCACCGCTTCCAGCCCCTCCTTGGAATTGGCC
>CAZHRQ010000360.1:0-1562 GCA_964535075.1 uncultured Rhodobacterales bacterium
GCGGGAAATGGCGATCAGCATATTCATCGGGCCGTGCTCGTCCCCGTCGCCAGCCCCGGTACCCGTTCCAGGGGGACTGCCATGGAGCGCCAGGCGGATTTCGATCAGGTTGGTGGCCAGCTCAAGGGTCTGAGTCTCGACACGGCTTAGCCAGCACCCTGGAGCTTGGCAACGCTCGCGCAGCGCGAACGATAGCTCACGATCAATAAAAATGCCGATGGCCTGCTTGATGGCGCGCAACCGCCGCTCGACAGCACGTACTTTTCGTGAATAAAGCGCGCGATCACGGATTTGCAGCTCAATGGCCTGGCGCACGCGATCATAGGCTTTCGGCAGGGCGCCGCGGTGAAACCCCCGATACAGAATGCCGCGCATGGTTTCGCCATGGCTGCCGATGATCGCCGGCTCAAGTGCTTGCATCCCATCCATCTGCTCATCGGCGCCGCGCAGCGCGGCGGTGTGATTGGCCTGGTAGAGCTTCCAGTTTTCCTTCAGCTCCCAGACCAGGAATCCGAATAAACCCGGCAACAGGATAATGGTCAGGGTGACCAGTGGGATGGTGACCACGGCTGGCAAGAAGGAGCCTGTCATCTCCAGCATCAGGGCGGTGATACTGGGCAGAAAGGGCAGTAACAGCTTATGGCCAATGGTGACGATGGGGAAATGCTTGACCGGATTGACCTGGGGCTCGACCAAGACCGTGATGTAAAACTGTAGCAGGGACTCGGCCAAGGCCCACAGGGGCGCGGCCAAGGCTTTGATCAGAAAGCCGCCGATGGGCTCGTGCAGATGATGCATCAATCCTTCTTCCACTCGGTGCAGGGCCTGGGCAATGCGGCGAGTGGCCTCCTTGAAAAAATACAGCAGTTGCTGGATCAGCCCCACCACCAAAGTTTGATTAATCCGCCGCTGCAACAGGATTAAATAGGTCACCAGATTGTCGATGAAGCGCCGCCCGGCCGGTGTGTTGCGCGCCAGGGTGCCGAGCGCAAAGGCAAGTCCCAGCAGCCAGAAGCCGGGCTCGATGGGGATTTCCTCCACCAGCACAGCGACGGCGATAATGGGCATGAGCGGCAGAATTCCAAACAGCATGGGCTGAATCAAATGGCGCATCACACTGCGAAACAGGCCGGTCCCGAGTAGCCCCGCCAGGGGTGGCCAGCGCAGCAGACGCTTGGGAGCCTGGATCAGCAGCAGATCGAACAGGTTACGGCCGCCATGCCAGATGGCGCCTAGCACATGACGGCCAATGTCGGTGTAAAGAATCAGGTTGGTTAGGGTACCGCCGGCGGTAACGGTCAGCGCCGTGGCGAGATGAAAGGCCGGTTCGACGGCCAGCAGCAGATGCAGCAGTAGGTCGACGCTTTTGAAGGCCAGATAGGTGAGACCAAAGGGCACCACCACATGCCGCAGGACAGTTCGACCCGAGCGGGTGCCAAACAGTGGCGCCGAGAGCTGCTGCAGTCCTTTGATGTACAGCTCCCCGGGTCGGTAGACCCCGGGCAGGGCGCGCGCGGCGGTGCGATCAAAGCGACGTAGACGGTCGCCGCGAAAGAACTCAT
>CAZHRQ010000361.1:0-1550 GCA_964535075.1 uncultured Rhodobacterales bacterium
TCATGATGGCGGCAGCGGCGGTGATGTTGGGTTTTTCCTCCGCCACTCAGGATATTGTCATTGATGCCTACCGCATCGAGATTGCCGAAACGCGCATGCAGGGGGTGCTGTCCGCCGCCTATATCGCCGGTTATCGAGTGGGCATGGTGGTCGCGGGCGCTGGCGCGCTCTATCTCGCGGCCCGCTTTGGCTCGACGGCGGAAAGTTACTCCTACGCAGCCTGGCAGTTGACCTATCTGATCATGGCCGCCGTGATGCTGATTGGGGTGGTGACCACGCTTGTTGTGTCGGAACCCGTCGGCCAGGCGCGCCTCGGCGAGGGCTATGGCGCCTTCGACTACAGCCGCCTGGTACTGGTGTTTCTGGTTTCCGCAGCGGCCTTTGTCGCGGCCTTTTTTGTTGCTGGACCGAGTTTTTCCTCGGTCAAAGCGTTTTTTGGCAACGACGCGCTGTTGAGTTTTATGCTTGAGACACTGCATTTTGGCTCGGCTGTGGCTTCGGCCCTAGCCGTCGGCTGGTTTCTGGTGCGTCTCGGCGCTGTCGACCGGCGGATGGCGCGGGCCACCTGGATCGAACCGGCAGTGGATTTTTTCCAACGCTACGGCCTGCGCACCGCGCTACTGTTGCTGGCACTGGTCGGGCTTTATCGCATTTCCGATATCGTGCTTGGGGTGATCTCCAATGTCTTCTATCAGGACATTGGCTTCACCAAACCGGAGATAGCCACCGCCGTGAAAACATTTGGTGTGGTGGTCAGCATTGCCGGCGGATTCATCGGCGGCTTGATGGCGACACGTTTCGGCGTGATGCGCATTTTGATGTGGGGCGCCGTGCTCTCGGCGGTGACCAATCTGCTGTTTATTATCCTGGCACATCTCGGCCACCAACTGCCGATGCTTTATGTCACGGTCGGAGCGGACAATCTGGCCGGTGGTTTTGCCAGCGCGGCTTTCGTCGCCTTCTTGTCGAGTCTGACCAACGTCTCCTTCACGGCGGTTCAATACGCCTTGTTCAGCTCGCTGATGACCCTGTTGCCCAAAGTGCTTGGCGGCTACTCCGGCTCCATGGTGGATGGCATCGGCTACCCGAATTTCTTCCTCTTTACCACGATGATTGGGGTGCCAGTGCTTGTGCTGGTTTGGCTCGCGCGACGTAGCCTGGATGTCGCCGAAAGGCCACCGCCGACACCATGAAATGCGCCCAGCGGATGGGATCGCCGAGCTGGCGCTATACCTAACGCACATGGCGCGGTGCCACCTCGGAGGATGAAGCGGCTGTTTGACGGTAAAACACATGGGATTTTGGCGAGTTTTGGGCCGGGCACCGGGCCTAAAACCAAAAATTCGTTTGTTATTGGTATATAATGGTGGGCTCGCCTAGGGAACGCGCGCGCGACCAGCCGCCGAATCCGCCTTACCCTGAAGCAGCAGCTTCAGACACCAGTGTGGCGCCGCGCGATGCGGACTGGGCAAGCATTTCGCGTGACCAGGGAAAACTCGCCCTTATCATCCGGATCATCACTCGGAGAGGTGCCGGAGTGGTCGAACGGG
>CAZHRQ010000362.1:0-1549 GCA_964535075.1 uncultured Rhodobacterales bacterium
GACGAATGACGAATGACGATCCCCACCGTTAACTTTAATTGTCCCCACCTACTTAGAATTGTATTAACGCTTCTGTCGCTCGAATTATAAATATGGAAGACAGCAACAATTTCACCTTAATTCCCGACGCAGACGCCGTGATGATTCCTCAAGCCCCAGAGGGATTTAAATCTGGCTTTGTCGGTATCATTGGACGCCCGAATGTGGGCAAATCGACGTTAATGAATGAATTGGTGGGGGTCAAAATTGCGATCACCTCCCCCGTCGCCCAAACCACTCGCAACCGCTTACAGGGGATTCTCACAACAGACAATGCTCAACTGATTTTTGTGGATACGCCAGGAATCCACAAGCCCCATCATCAATTGGGAAAAGTGTTGGTGCAAAATGCTAGGATTGCTATTGAAGCGGTGGATGTAGTGCTGTTTGTCGTGGATGGAGCGACACCCGCAGGAGGAGGCGATCGCTATATTAGTAATCTACTTACCCAAACCTCAACACCTGTGATTCTAGGCATTAACAAATCGGATTTACAATCACCAGAGAAAGGCTTAGATGAAGGGTATCATCAATTGGCAGATCCCCACAATTGGCAGGTGACAAAATTCTCTGCCTTGACGGGTGACGGGTTGGCAACCTTGCAGGAACAGTTAATTGATCGGCTAGAACCAGGTCCCTATTATTATCCGCCGAACTTAGTCACCGATCAACCCGAACGTTTTATTATGGGAGAATTAATTCGAGAGCAAATTCTGCTGTTGACTCGCCAGGAAGTTCCCCATTCCGTCGCGATTACCATTGATGCTGTTGAGGAAGAACCTAAAATTACCCGCATCCTCGCCACGATTCACGTTGAACGGGATTCGCAAAAAGGAATTTTAATTGGCAAAAAGGGCAGTATGCTGAAAACCATTGGTTCGGCGGCGCGTCAGCAAATTCAAAAGTTAATTGCCGGTAAAGTTTATCTAGAATTATTTGTCAAAGTGCAACCTAAGTGGCGACAATCTCGTCTGAGATTAGCAGAGTTGGGGTATCGGTTGGAGGAATAGTTCGGGGCTGCTGAATAAGGGTTGTAGTGAGAGGTAGCTGGGGAAGCAATGGTACATTTTTCCTGATTTTCAGACTCGGCATTTTACAACAGTAATTTAAGGAAGGCGATCGCCATGAAATTTACAATTGTTATACTGACTACAATTCTCACCACAATTGGCATAATGAGTGGAGCAATGGTTCAAGCCAGAACTCCCACTCAAGAATTTTTCGAGCAGGGATGGGATCAATTAGAGCGAGAAATTCGCATTCTCCAGGAAGACAATCCGGAAGCGGAGGAAAGCCTGCAACAAGAATCTGAAACGGAGCCGCTACTGAATGTGAATCCAACGGCTGATAGTGAAACCCGTTTAGAGATTGAGGGTATTGAGCCACCGAATTCTCAGCCTGATCCGGTAGATGATTCGCCTGTTAACTAGTCGGACAAAAGAAAACGGTACTGCATTAAGTGCAAGTAAATCTCCCTCAAACCCTTACTGTTCCCTGTTCAGCAGTTAAG
>CAZHRQ010000363.1:0-1545 GCA_964535075.1 uncultured Rhodobacterales bacterium
GGAACTCTCCCAGGCCAGCGCGGCGTACCTGAGAGATTTTGCACAGTACAAGCGGGCTCTAGAACAACGGAATGCGCTGTTGCGCCGAAGCCGCGAAGAGCACGTGGACTCGGCCGAATTCGAAATTTGGGAGGAGCCGTTGGCGAGAGCGGGGGTCTCGATCCGCCAGCGGCGACTGGCTTGGATTAGTCGGTTAGAACCCATCGCATCGGAGTACCAAGTGAGCCTAGGTCGCGAAGCGCTCGCGTTGACCTATGAGCAGAAGGGCGAAGCGGAGAGTCCCGAAGGGCTCCGAACGTTGCTCTCGATGCAGCGGGAAGAGGACGTTTTACGAGGTTGGACTCGAAGCGGACCCCACCGAGACGACCTAGGGATCCAAGTAGGTGGTCGGGGTGCCCGCAGCTTTGGCAGCCAAGGCCAGCAGCGTGCGGCGGTCATCTCGCTTAAGCTTGCGTCTTTACGGTTAGCGACTGAAACGTTCGGTAGGGCGCCGCTCTTGTTGCTAGACGATGTGTTTTCCGACCTCGATGCAGGCCGAAGGAACCGATTGATCGACGCGGCGTTGGAGCAGGCCGGCCAAGTCTTCCTAACCTGTACGGAACCGGAACAGGCAGGACAGGAGTTAAGGGATCGTGCGAAGGTCATTTGGGTAACCTCGGGCAGCCTTGAAACGGTTGACTGAGGTCCTTGGCGAAGTCGTACCCCAAGCGGAGATCCTGAAAACCGCTCGCGGTCAGGCCGTACTCCGAGATTGGGACAAGGTCGTCGGTCATGGAATCGCCAAACATGCCGTTCCCGAACGGTTTGAGGCTGGCACCCTTTGGGTCGCTTGCGACGGATCTGCGTGGTCCCAAGAGCTACGGATTCGGGAAGACGACTTGCTTTCGAGGCTGAACGAGATGGCGGGTGAGTCCAACCTTTTCCAGAAAATCCGGGTGGGGACCCGCCCCGCCCAGCGCAACCTGGGCGCTCGATAACGCCCACGGGTTCTATCGGGAGTGGCTTTACCGGCCGCTCTTGGTTCTCTTTACGACGCTGGCACTCGGGATCGCGTACCATGTGGAGCCGCTTGCGGCAGGCGTGGGGCTCATCGCCGTGCTGCTGTCCGCTGCAAACCTAAGGGCGTTGCTTGGCGCTACAGCCGGGCTAGCCACGGGCATGCTCCTTCAACCATCGTTCGGCGCTCCGATGTTAGAGCACAGCCGGATCTTCGAGGGGGAGTTGACGATCGTGACGCAACCGCGAGATACCCGTAACGGCATGGTTGCCTTAGCCGAGTCTAGCGAAGAGCGGATGCTCCTGTTTCTGTCGCCAGAAGATCGGGTGGCTCTTGGAGACCGCGTGTTCGTTTTCGGAACGCTAGAGCCATTAATGGAGGGACCTGAACCACGGCGTAACGAGATCGGCATCTTGTTTCCAGAAAGGCCCGTAGACGTGCTTGGCGGCCCCGTAGCGCCATTTCGGCAGTCGTTGGCGATCCGCAAGTCGTATTTGTCCTTTTTGGACCGTTACGGCGATCCGGTCGCTTCTCCCGTTGTTCAGGCC
>CAZHRQ010000364.1:0-1534 GCA_964535075.1 uncultured Rhodobacterales bacterium
CCTATTGCCTATTGCCTATTGCCTATTGCCTATTGCCTATTGCCTATTGCCTATTCCCACCACAAGCCTGATTCAGCAACCCCTATTTAACCCAGCCACTAATTTCGGGTGAGGTGATACCCCGTTCTAACTTGGCGCATTCTTGTTTGGTGGCGTCTAAGAGATGTTGCATGGTGACGGGTTTGCCTTCTTCTGCGGCAAAAAAGGCGGCATTCATGGCAATGGAACGGATATTTCCCCCCGTGGCTTGGAATTTGCCTAATCTAGCATAATCCAGTTGAGGAGGGATATCTCATTCAAGTGAGTGGGGAGGCGATGGGCGGGAAGGTGTTTTAGGGGGCGGTTGAGGCGAGTCGAAACTGTGGTGGCGATATCCTGGGCGGCGCTGGGGGTGGTGTTACACAGTTGAATGATGGGTAGGTTTGATTGTTGAGTGTCGAGGGTGTAGGGGCGGGTTTTACCATTATCGTTTCCATTGTTTCCAGATGTCACTAAACCCGCCCCGACTAAGGGTTCGGCGAGAGAGTCCTGGCTATTAGGATTAGTCTGCCATAACTGGGTGATGCGATCGCCTATTTGTTGGTGAGAGGGCTGAAGGGTAGTCTCAATACCCGCTTCAATCGGTTGAATCAGGTGCATCAATTGGGCGTCTTCGTAAGGTTGACCCAACAGATACAGCAGAATCCCATTATCTAATTGCAGACGGCTTTGGGGAAGTTCCACAGAGGCGTCAGTTTTCACCAGTTGCCAATAGTGTAGGGGAGACATGGGGGAAAGTGCCTGCCAAGCGCCAGCATCACCAAAGAGTTGCATGGCTAAATTAAACGTGGGATAGGCAGACTGGGGGCAACTGTGGGCTTCGACGCAGAGTTGGGGAAAATAGGGAATCAGGGCGGAAGCGGCGCATAAAAGGAGGACATTGCGTTCAAAGGGGGAGAGGTTGAACGTGGTGCAGAGGTGGGTTAAGGCAAGGGGAGGAGAAGCGGAAGCGGCGGCGCTGTTGAGGATGGTGTCGATATCAGGGATGGATTCGGGAGTTGGGTTTGCCTCTCTAGCGATGTAGGCGTCGAGGCGTTGTTCTATGGCAGCGACAACGGTTTTAATCGTGTGGGCGTTGGTTTGGTTCCAGGTTGTTGGGGATGGCATTTTTTGTTTGAGAAAGGATTCTAATCGGAATTATTATCGATAGTAGGGGGGTAAGGCGGGAAATGGCAAAGGAGATAACATTGGTTTAGAAAAGCTAAAATAAAGCAAAAAAAGTTTATTAAAGTATACAGGTATTGCCCCAATCAATAGGATATAGAAAATACGTTTTGTAGAGAAAAAAAGTAGGGGCGCACCGACGTGCGCCCTTTATCAACGTGACGTGCGCCGTTTTACCGATGAACGAATTTCCTTTCCCAGCGCTCTTTTCTAAACCAGCGCCTGTGTCAATTTAAGCGACTTCCCCCCTCACCCCCAGCCCCTCTCCCACCAGGGGCTATGCATTACCCACATCTTTCTTAAACATTGTGTGATCGCGTTTTCAAGCCGT
>CAZHRQ010000365.1:0-1532 GCA_964535075.1 uncultured Rhodobacterales bacterium
CGGACAGGGAAACGTGCTGGCAGCCCGGCTGCTGGCCACCGCCGCCCTGGAGCAGGGACTGGAGGTCACCGTGGGGGATGTCTACGGGCTGACCCAGCGCGGCGGATCCGTGGCCAGCCACGTCCGTTGGCCCGAGGGGCGTCCCCTGCCGCCACTGGTGCCCCGGGGCGCCCTGGACATCCTCGTGGCGTTCGAGCCCCTGGAGGCCCTGCGCATCCAGAGCCGGTTCGGCCATGCCCGAACCGCCGCCCTGGTGAACGCCTCCCCGGTCATGCCGATCGGCGTGCAGGCAGGCCGGTTTTCCTACCCGGACGCCGGCGAGCTGTGGTCGCTCCTGGAGCGGATGACCGGGCGCTGTCTCAGGATCGAGGGATCCGAGACGGCTCGCTCCCTGGGGAACATCCAGGCCTTGAACACGGTCATGCTGGGCGCCCTCTGCGGCGCCGGCCTGACGGCCTTCGAGGCCGACCTGTTTACCAGGACGATCCGGCGCGAGCTGCCCGAGCGTTTCGTGGACCTGAACCTGGAGGCCTTCGAAAGCGGCCTGGCTCTGGGAGTTGCAGAGACGGGGGAACCATCGAAGTGAGCGAGGCGGAGCCGCCCGAGGCTGGCGTCCATGGGGAGTCGCAACGGATCGAGGGAACGCTTATGACCATGCGGATCAAAGGGCCCCGGGAACTGGTTCGATATGTGCAGCAGGCAGGCTTGTGCATCGGGTGCGGCGCCTGCGTGGATCTCTGTCCCTACTTCAAGCACTACAAGGGCCGGACCTTCCAGGTGTTCCCCTGCGACCTGGAGAGCGGGCGCTGCTTCGCCCACTGCCCCAAGATCGAGGTGGACCTGGACGAGCTCTCCTGGAGGCTCCGGGGAACCGGCTACGAAGGCCTGGACCTGGGCGTGGTCCGGTCCATCCACGCAGCCAGGGCGGGGGCCTCCCTGCCGGCGGCGTCATTTCAGGGTGGGGGTACGGTGAGCGCGCTCATGGCCTTCGCCCTCGGCTCCGGCCTCATCGACGCGGCCGTTCTCACGGGCCGGGAAGGGGCCTGGCCGGTCCCCCGGATCGTCACGGACGAGCAGGGCGTCCTGGCCTGCGCCTCCAGCAAGTTCACGGCCGCCCCCACGCTCCAGGCTTTCAACCGGGCCCTGCGCCTCGGTTATGAACGGCTGGGCGTGGTGGGAACGCCCTGCCAGCTGACTTCCGTGGCCCAGATGAGGGGCAACCCCACCGGCCGCGAGGCGTTCGTCGACCCGGTGGCCTTGAACGTGGGGCTCTTCTGCAACTGGGCCCTGGATCCCCGTGCGCTCGTCGGGTTTCTCGCCGAACGGGTGGATCTCGACCGGGTGACGGGCATGGATATTCCGCCGCCGCCTGCGGACCTGCTGGTCGTGCGGCTCGAGGAGGAGACCGCGGAGATTCCCCTTGACGAGATCCGTCCCCTCATCCCCGAGACCTGCTCCCTCTGTCCCGACCTCACCTCGGAGTGGGCCGACGTCTCGGTGGGCATGTTCGAGGGGAGACGCGGCTGGAACAC
>CAZHRQ010000366.1:0-1530 GCA_964535075.1 uncultured Rhodobacterales bacterium
ATCTGAAGGGGGACTTTGATCTACTGTACTTTATTACAGAATAAGCGCTGTATCACCCCATCACCCCATCACCCCATCACCCCATCACCCCATCACCACAAAACTAGCAGCCTCTAACGACTAATTTAATCCAAGCTTGGCGCAGAATCTTCTGCTTGTCTGGGGGATTTGTCTTAATTTGCTGGAGCAATTCACGGGTGTTCATCCACTGATACTGATAGATTTCTGCTGAGTTTGGCTGAATTATCGCCTTGCTATCCGCAATGATGAGTGCGGCAAAATAAGCTTTTCCTATCATTCTATTTTTGTCTACCCATCCGCGTACAGAATACATTAAGTCACGTTCATCGTGTATCTCGTGAGACCCCGCATTCAGCGAAGCAATGCGGGGAGGAATAGAGGTCAAACCGAACCGTTCGACGCGGTGAGGTTTGACAATCCAACTGTTGATACCAGTCCGGTATTTCGCTGCAACAATTGGACTTTTTTGGCAGTGAACTGTCCCAACCGTTTCCAGTTAGCATTGCTAACTGAAACTTGGGTTTTAGTGTCACCGGAAACATAACCGTAGTAGGCGATACCCGCTTTTTCAGCTTTGACATAATCACCTTTTCTGAACCCATGGCGGGTGACTGTTCCGCCATAACCGCGCCGCAGCCCTTCCTTGTTGGGAACCATCAGGTGTAGTTGACGACGACAAATTGGGGGGCGGCGGATTACCGCAAACTGGCAAGGCGTTACCGATATAGAACCATTGAAGGTGCCGCTTCTGCCCTTAACCTGGCGATACCATAAGAACTGGGAAGCAGCTAGGCAGATGCCATCAACAGCATGGGCGGCGGGTGAGGACTCAGCCTTGTTCTTGGACTTAGGCAAACCGAGGTATTGTCTCAGGTTGGATGTGTGCCATCCCTCTTGAGTGTGGATGGTGTAACCCGCTTGTTCAAGTTGCTCAATCTGCCAAACCTGACCGACCATGGCAGGACTGAATCCCTTGTCGCCCCTGGCTTTAACCACCTCTACCACCACATCGGTGAATGGGTAGATTTTGCCCAGCTCTTGCACGACCCGGAAGGCAAGCTGCTTATTAGCCCGGATGCTGGGGGGTATCTTGTGACCTTTGCGGTTGTCGAACCTGTGTTGGCGGTGGTTGCGTTGGTTAAAGGAAAGTTTGCGGTTAATTCGTCGCCCTCGCCTTCCCCGTCGCATCATTGCCCGTTGGCTCATCCGCTTGGTCACGGTTTTAAACGGTAAATTTAGGTGTGCCAGAAATAAGGTTGCACCCTTTGACTGGACAGCAATTCCCGTAAACAATTTGCCGGGATCGATTCCCGCCGCGATATCTTGGGTTTGGTCGCCTGATGGTTCCTCAGTTAATTGGACTTGAAAGATGCCTAAGTCGTTGTGTACAACTTTGGCTTTACCTGACTTTAACCACCGTCGAACACGGCTGGCTGTCTTCTGGCATTAATGGTTTACCTTTCGGTGATAAAACGGGTACACGAATCATGGGTATAAGCCTCTCGTGTA
>CAZHRQ010000367.1:0-1529 GCA_964535075.1 uncultured Rhodobacterales bacterium
ATGCCTGTGCTTGTGATGGCAAAAAACACATAAGAGCCGATAGGCAACGTCCAGATGATGGTGTCGTTGGCCGCCAGAATGTCATGGCCTCCAAGCAGCAATTTGATAGCGACATAGAGTCCTGCCAGGATTCCGAGACTGAGCAGTGTGACCCAGGGCATATTGAGTTTTTTCATAATGCTCGTCACTTGATTCATTTCAGGCCTCCCTTGGTCTGGGCGTATCCAGCCGGGTTGAAGCTGCGGATGTAATAGATTTTCGGCTTTGTTCCCAGATACTCTTTGAGCCGGTGGGGTTTGTACTTGCCCAGTAGCTTGTTGACTTCGCTGTCAGGGTCGTCCAAGTCTCCGAAAATGCGCGCATCTGCCGGACAAGCTTCCACGCAAGCCGGTAAAAGCCCTTGCTTAAGACGGTGGTCACAAAAGGTGCATTTTTCCACTACGCCCTTGGGCCTGACGCCATCTAAGGTGTCGGCCCGCTCCGGATTGTAGTATGGTGTGCTGTTGCCGCCGACCTTTTCCACTTCTTCCTTTGGTGATGTCGTACAACCTTCGATGAGGACGTTATTATTCCTCCAGAAAGCGTGCGGCTTCGTCCAGTTGAAGTAGATGACGCCGTAGGGGCAGTTATAGATGCAGTACTTGCAGCCGATACATTTGTCAGGGTCGTGCATGGTAATGCCGCCTTCAGCCTTGTGCATGGCATTGGTGGGGCAACCGCGAGCGCAGGGGGCGTCTTCGCAATGATTACACAATGTGGGGGTGTAGTGATAGCGGACATTTGGAAATGTCCCTCGCGTCTCCGTGATTTTGTACGACCAGGTGATGCCCTCGTCGAGGTTGTTTTCCGTTTTACAGGCGATAATGCAGGCGCCGCAGCCTACACAGCGTTGCTGGTCGATGACCATTGCCCAGGTTGTCATGATGTATTCCCTCCTTAGGCCTTGACGACCTTGACGCGAGTGACGCCGTAATAGGCAGAAGCACCGCTCAGACGTTCATAGTCGACCGGAATGATGTAGTTGTTGTTGCCGCCACGGGGCTCTTTTCCAAAGACTTTTGATGCAACCTTGCCGTAAGCCCAATGTCCCTGTCCGTAACACTTGGCCACAGTGCCGGGGCGTACACCTTCCCACAAGGCAGCTTTGCAGGAGATTTCGCCCACAGGAGTCTGGAGTTTGATGTCGTCGCCTGCGCTGACGCCCAGCTTAGCGGCGTCTAGAGGGTTGAGTTTTGCTACATCGGCATACGCCATATCTCCAGGGTCCAGGTCTTTGAGCTCATAATACCAGCTGCAATTTGGCGTGCGGCCTTCACGGTTCAGCCGAGACTTATGATCAACAAAAACAAAAGGGTACTCTTCTTCAGAACCATACACATAGGGCTCCTCATAGTGGGGGACGAAAGCAAGTTCGCCGCGAGCTAGGTATTTCGTAGCGGCCATGACTTCATCCACTCCCACGCCATGCTTTGCAGCATGCTTCTCCAGCGCTTCTTTGAGGGTCTCACTGTAGAATTCAAACATACCAG
>CAZHRQ010000368.1:0-1526 GCA_964535075.1 uncultured Rhodobacterales bacterium
GTCCATGGAGTTCACCTGGCCCCGACGGCTGTTCAGGTCGCCGATGATATCGCCCATGTATTCTTCGGGCGTCACCACCTCCACCTTCATCATGGGCTCCAGCAGCTTGGGGCCCGCTTCCCGTATGCCTTCGCGGAAGGCGGCACGGGCGGCGATCTCGAAGGCCATGACGCTGGAGTCCACGTCGTGATAGGCGCCATCCACCAGGGTAGCCTTGAAGTCCACCACCGGGAAGCCCACCAGCACGCCGGAGGTCATGGCCGTCTCGATGCCCTTTTCCACGCCGGGCACGTATTCCTTGGGCACGTTGCCCCCCACCACGGTGTTCTCGAACTCGTAGCCGGTGCCGGGCTCCCGGGGCTCCCAACGGATCTTGATGCGGGCGAACTGGCCGGAACCGCCGGTCTGCTTCTTGTGCGTGTAGTCGGTGGTGACGTTCTTGGAGATGGTTTCCCGATAGGCCACCTGCGGGTTGCCCACGGCGGCATCCACCTTGAATTCCCGCAGCAGCCGGTCAACGATGATTTCCAGGTGCAGCTCACCCATGCCCTTAATGACGGTCTGGCCGCTTTCGTGGTCCACGGAGACCCGGAAGGAGGGGTCTTCCTGGGCCAGACGGGCCAGGGCCTGGGACATCTTTTCTTGGTCGGCCTTGGACTTGGGCTCCACGGCCACCTCGATCACCGGATCGGGGAATTCCATGCGCTCCAGGATCACCGCCTTGGAACCGTCGCACAGGGTGTCGCCGGTGGTGGTATCCTTGAGCCCGGCCAGGGCCACGATGTCGCCGGCCATGGCCACCTTGATTTCCTCGCGGTGATTGGCGTGCATGAGCAACATACGGCCCACGCGCTCTTTCTTGCCCTTCACCGAGTTCTGCACGTAGGTGCCGGCTTCCACCTGCCCGGAGTAGATGCGGGTGAAGGTAAGGGACCCCACGAACGGGTCGTTCATCACCTTGAAGGCCAGGGCGGAGAAGGGCTCGTTATCGTCGGGCTTGCGGACGATTTCCTTCTCGGTGTCCTTGGCATCCACGCCGCGCACGCCACCGATGTCCAGCGGCGAGGGCAGGTAATCCACCACCGCGTCCAGCAGGGGTTGCACGCCCTTGTTCTTGAAGGCGGAGCCACACAGCACCGGCACAAAGGCATCATCGATGGTGCCCTTGCGGATGCAGCGCTTGAGGGTTTCCTCGTCGGGCTCGTTGCCCTCCAGATACGCTTCCATGGCGGCGTCGTCGGCCTCCACGGCCGTTTCCACCAGGGTTTCCCGATACTCGGCCGCCTTGTCGGCCAAATCGGCGGGAATGTCCACGTATTCGAACTCGGCGCCCAGGCTTTCATCCTTCCAGATGATGGCCTGCATTTTCACCAGGTCCACCACGCCCTTGAACTCAGCCTCGGCCCCGATGGGCAACTGAAGCACCAGCGGCGTGGCGCCCAGGCGGTCCACCATCATGTCCACACAGCGGTAGAAGTCGGCCCCCATGCGGTCCATCTTGTTGACGAAGCACATGCGCGGCACGT
>CAZHRQ010000369.1:0-1526 GCA_964535075.1 uncultured Rhodobacterales bacterium
CCGGACCTCAGCAGTGGATTCTCAATTCGGATCCCGCCGGGAACGGGCGCGTCGTCGGTGGTCGTAAGGCCCCGAGCGCCCAACCGCTCGATCTGCTGATCGGTCAAGAAGAACCCGTGGGTGGCCAGGTGGAGAATGCGAGGCGGTTTGTCTTGCGAGACCAAAACTTCCTCCAATGCCATCGCTCCGGTGTAGACTTTGGCCGATGGACCCAGTGCCGCGCGAACAGCGGCCAGTTCCTCGCCGGTCCCGGGCAACGCGGAAAAGCGCATTCCCCGCGTCTCCGGCGACCGTTGGGCGACAAACGACCTCCCTTCCAGGTCCAAGGTTCTCATGGCCCGCTTCTTGGAATTCGAGTCCAGGTCGAAGTCCGGATCACCCATCAAAAGGGACGGTCCCGCCGCGCCCCCGACCAGCCCGAAGCCGGTGAGGTCCCGGCCGGAGGATAGATAATTGAAGGAGTAATTCTGAATCAAAAATTCGCCATCCGGCTTGCGAAATACTTCAAAAGGGATCAGATTCAGGTTTCCGTCCGGAGAAATGAAAATTTGCCGAGCGGTCTTGATCTTTGTTTCCAGCTTGGCGAAGACCAGGCGGTACAACTCCGCACCGGCCTCTTCAGCCGTTTTTCCGGCCGCATCGTTCAGGCCGGAGACGGCTGTTTTCAGCTTGGCGATCTCCCGGTCGATGGGTCCGGCCTCGCCCAGGTCCACCAGTGCCAGGTCCCCCGGTCTGCCCGCAGGCAACACAAAGGCCAGGTAATGGGCCGGTCCCCATCGTTCTTCCGCCCCAAAGGCCTTGTAATCATAAGGCCTGACCAGAGCGAAATCCACCAGCACGCCTCCCCGGGGAAGGGCCGACGCCACCTGGGCCGGATCCGCCTGCCGCACTTTCTTTTCCCGAGCGAAAGACGCACTCAGTTTGCTGAGCCGAGCCTCGAGTTCCTTTTGCCGAGCCTCGAGGCCGGCGATCCGCCCGCGATGCGCTTTGGGATTCTTCAGGCCCGGGCCGCTGAATACCAGCCGGGACAGTTGTGACCGGACGTCGGCCAATTCCCGGAACACTTCCATCGCCTGACGGTCGCCCGAGAGGACCAGCGCCTCCTGGTACCGCTGCTGGGCCTCCAGAATCACACCTTTTCGCCGAAGCCAGACCGTCAGGGCGTCGCCCGCGGCCTCTCTGTCGCCGGGTACGTGAAAGGCGGCCAGGCCAAGAGACAATTCCAGCGACTCCCGCTGCGAGGCCAGAAAACGGAGCTTCTGGTCCTCGGAAGTAAACCCCATGACCTGGTCTATCAGCCGGGCGGAGATGTCCTGTGCCTGCTTGTGGTAATCATGAGCGGTCTCATAATCTCCCTTGGCCCCGGCGATCAGGCCCAGGTTGTTCAGACTGGCCAAGACGTCCGGGTTTTGCCGACCGAGCGATTGTACCACCACGTTCAGAACCTTTACGAACAGCGGCTCGGCCTTGGCGAACTCACCTCGGTTTTTGTACAAATTGGCCAGGTGGCTCATGGTCGCCCCCGT
>CAZHRQ010000370.1:0-1525 GCA_964535075.1 uncultured Rhodobacterales bacterium
CCAGCAACAGCGGATAACCTTCCAGTTCAACTTTACCTATCTTGATCATGATGGCCTTAGCTTCAAAAGAATTTGACGTAAATTTACCACAATAAGTTCACCAATGCCATTTTCACTATCGATACCCGCATAAGATACCTGCTGTATACCCTGGCTTTTATCCTGCTCATCTTTCTTACGCTGGGGGCTTACCAACTTATAGCAGCCCTATTATTAAAAACCTTTTTGGGTGCCGACCTGGTGGCCACTCTTAGCGGCGAAACCGACGACCTGGAACAACACATCGGCTGGATAAAAGTGTTCCAAAGCGGCTATACCGTGGTTACTTTTTTGTTGCCGGCCGTTATTATGGTGCGCTTTCTGCGGCAGCCGGTTTTTTTTGGTTTACAGGCGCATCAAAATATTCAATGGTGGCAATTGCCTTTGTTGGCCGGTATAGTGTTTTGCGCCTTTCCGGTAGTAGCTATGTTGCTGCAGCTAAATGTTGACCTGGCCGATACCGGGGCATTTGGTTGGCTGGCAGAAAAGCTGAGCCGCTCCGGCGAAAATGTAGAGCGGTTGGTAACAGCCATGTTGCGCAGTGGTGGCTGGTGGGGTTTGGCCGTCAATATCATTATTATGGCCGTACTGCCGGCCGTTGCCGAAGAGGCTTGTTTTAGAGGGGTGATGCAACGGTTGCTGGTACGCACCTTTGGCGACCCCCATGTGGCGGTAGCTGTTACCGGCTTTATCTTTGCGGCCATCCACCTACAGTTTGAAGGCATTTTGCCGCGCTGGTTTTTGGGTATAATGCTGGGGTATTTGTACTTCTGGAGCGCCAATTTGTGGTATCCCATTATAGCGCACGCTATTTACAATGGCATGCAGGTGGTGTCGGCCTACTTTAAGCCCGAGCTGCTGGATGCCGCGCCCGAGCAAGGTGTTAACCCCAACTTTCCTTTGTGGAGCACGGCACTGTTCACCCTGATGTTATTTTTTTTACTTTCGATGTTTTACAAACAGCACCGCACGGCCGTTAATACGCCACTATAGCTATGGAGAACAACTGGAAAAAGGTGTATAGCAGTACGCAGGCCTTCCAGGCTGAGCTGGTAAAGACCCGCTTGCAGGCCGAGGGTATTGAGGCGGTAGTGCTGAACAAGAAAGACTCATCGTATGTGGCCATTGGCTATGTAGAAGTATATGTACACCAGGATAACCTGCTAAAGGCGATCAATATTATTGAACAAAGCGACGATGGCACTACCGAAGAAGAAGAATAGCGACCTGTGGATACGCTTTTGGAGCGCGGTGATATTTGTGCTGGTAATGATACCGGGCATACTGTGGAATGCCTACAGCTATGGGGTATTGATGGCGGTAATTATTGTTATTGGGCTGAACGAATACTTTAACCTGGTGGCCAACCGCCGCGAACGCAACCGCGTAAGTAAGTTTTATAAACCTTTGTCCATCCTGTCGGGTGTGGTTTGGTTTCTACTGGTGTTGTCGGTGGTGGTGGGTTTGTTTGATGGCCCCTATGCCA
>CAZHRQ010000371.1:0-441 GCA_964535075.1 uncultured Rhodobacterales bacterium
ATATTCACGTCTAAAAACAGCACCTCAGGAGCCTTAATTGTTTCCTGCTTTAAACGGGTGAGCGCCTGGTAAGGATCGTAAAAATTGGCTACCTCCGCGGTATTAATCGTTTTCAAAATTACCTGCCTTATGTAATTACATTGTAGGCTGTCATCGTCAATTACCATAATGTTTTGTGCCGGCAACCGCCTGTTAAGCCGCCTTACCAAACCCAATTCCATACCATTAGCCGAAACCACATCAGACATAATACGGGTCAGCGCCTCTAACTCTTCTATACTGTTGTAAATGCGGTTCAAATAGTTTTTGGTTAAGGCTTCTCGTTCATTCAGACCGTTTAAAAGCATTCTCTTCATCTCTTTAATGGGATATCGAAGATCGTGACTGCTCAGGTAAGCAAACCGCGACAGCTTATCGTGCTGATGCTGTACCTTCCTTTCA
>CAZHRQ010000371.1:451-1525 GCA_964535075.1 uncultured Rhodobacterales bacterium
TGTCAATGCGCAACGAGTAATAGCTCTCAATGTTATTTTCGGTATCAACTAGGGGAACTATGGTAGTGAAAACCCAATAACTTCTTCCGGCCTTGCCACGGTTACATATTTCGCCTTGCCAAACATTACCGGAGGAAATGGTCTTCCACATATCCATGTAAAACGCCTTATCATGATACCCTGATTTTACAATGCTGTGCGGTGCGCCGATCAACTCTTTTCGCGAGTAACCCGAAATTTTACAGAAGTTGGTATTAACATCAATGATACGCCCTTTCACATCCGTTTTGGAAATGATGCTGAATTTATCCAGCGCCATCCTCTCCGAGGTATAATCAATAAGAGACATTCTAATGTTTTCATGGTGAACTAATCAAAGTTATGGCTATTTCTATTTAAATCCAATACATGCTAATTGATTTGCCTAAATAATGATACACATATTAAAGCGCCTTTTAAATTATCTCCGCGAATTAAAATAGACCGCCTGTTTGCAACTTAGTTGCATTAACCCGAACTTTACCCCTTGCATTTTTATTTATGAAGATGTCCGGAGCATAAAACCAAGGCATTGCGAGCACTATTCTTTTTCCTTTTTATGAGTACATGGATGCTGCCCGGTATGGCACAACAGGGGTATAGTGTATCCGGCTACATCCACGATGAGGACAGCGGTGAACCATTAGTGGGCACCCAGGTGTATCTGCACGAGAACCAAAAAGGCACTGTTACCAACGATGATGGCTATTATCGCATCAGCGACCTGAAGCCCGGCAGCTACCACCTGCACATCACCCGCCTGGGCTACGAACCGGCTACTAAAACCATATTGGTAAATAAAGACATTACCAACCTCAATTTCGTTATTCACGAAAGCCATATTGAACTGAACACCATTACGGTGGAGGCCGATATGCTAAAGAGCGGCCGCAAAGAACAGCCCCTTACCATTGACATAGCCGATGAGGCGTTTATGACCAAAAACGCCGGCAACACCTTTGCTAATACCCTGGAGAAGCTGCCCGGGGTAAACAGCATCAATACGGGGGTGGGCATCGCCAAGCCGGTTATACG
>CAZHRQ010000372.1:0-1523 GCA_964535075.1 uncultured Rhodobacterales bacterium
CCCGGCGGTGGCAGGCCTCTCGGACGGGGCATTCGTGGCCGTATGGCACTCCAATGGTCAGGACGGAGTCAGTTACGGCGTCTTTGGGCAACGGTATGACGAGACCGGCGCACCGGCCGGCGACGAATTCCAGGTCAACACCTTTGCTGGCCAGTATTCAGGGGGCAACCAGCACTACCCCTCCGTGGCAGCCGTGTCGGATGGTGGCTTCGTCGTCACCTGGGCGTCCAACCGACAAGACAACCCGAACAACTACGGGGTCTTCGCGCAACGCTATGATGCGGCAGGCGCCGCATCCGGCGAAGAGTTCCAGGTCAACACCTACACGGGTGGCAACCAGCAGTTCCCGGCCGTTGCGGCTCTGACAAACGGCGGATTCGTTGTCACATGGGAGTCGTTCATGCAGGACGGCTCGCACTATGGCATCTACGGCCAGCGGTACGATGCCGCCGGAGACGCCGACGGGGATGAATTCAGGATCAACACCGAAACATCAAACGATCAGTTGAAGTCGGCAGTGACCGCCCTGGCGGACGGCGGCTTCGTCGTCACTTGGCATTCGGACGGCCCCGGCAGCACGGACTTCGACATCTACGGCCAGCGCTTCGGCGCATCGGGGACGGCGGTGGGCGACGAATTCCGGGTCAATACGACCACCGACGAGCGCCAGCAGTATCCCTCCGTCGCGGGCCTGTCGGAGGGCGGCTTCGTCGTAACCTGGCATTCCGAACTCCAGGATGGTTTTGGCTACGGCATCTTCGCCCAACGTTATGACGCCACCGGCGCGGCGGCGGGTGACGAGTTCCTGGTCAACACCTATGTGGACGAAGCGCAGGAGTCCCCCAGCGTCGCGGCGCTACCGGGCGGGGGATTTGTCATCACATGGCACTCGGACAACCAGGACGGGGACGGGTCCGGCGTCTACGGGCAAGTCTACGACGAGACCGGAACACCCGTGGGCGACGAGTTCCTGGTCAATTCCAGCCTGGGCGGAGACCAGGAACTTCCGGTTGTGGCCCCGCTGTTCGACGACGGCTTCGTGGTTGTCTGGGGCAGCGAGCACCTGGGCGAGGTCAACCACGACATTTTTGGCCAGCGCTACCAGGTCCTTTTTCCGATCACGTCGGACGGTGACGACACCGTGGCCTTCGAGGACCTGGTAGAACGCGACACCATCGACGGGCTGGACGGTGAGGATACGCTGACGTTCAACGACGCTCGGTCCGGGTACGACCTGGGGACGGACGAGCAGGGGCGGCTGGTGGTGCGTGACGGGACGGACGGCACCGAAGTGGCGTTGGAGAATATTGAATGGCTGAACTTCAACGGTGAAGTGGTCTTTGTCGGGGGGGATGCCGCCGTGCCGACCGCGCGGGCGGATGTGGCCATCAACCATCTGGAGGGCGCGGCCGGCACCGACTCAACGACCTACTTCCTGCTCACCCGGCCCGGGTCGATGATCAACACGGAAATCACCCTGAATTTCGCGACCGAGGACGGAACCGCGACGGCCGGCGAGGACT
>CAZHRQ010000373.1:0-790 GCA_964535075.1 uncultured Rhodobacterales bacterium
CGTGGCTTTATCCAGTAATGGCGTCAGCACCTTGGGCTGAACACCGCTGAGCGGCGAGTGCAAGGCAAACCGCTGCACCAGGGCCTCAAACAGATCGGGCGAGTTATTGTGCAGCACATCCGCCAGCGCCAGTTCCGCAGTGGCTGCATGCGCTTGATCACTCAGCGTCACGCGGCCTTTCAGGCTGGGTGCCAAGAGCGACAAGAGCGCAAAGTCATCGGCGATGCCCAATTTGCCGAAATGCTTTTTGATGACAGCGAGCAAATAGCCTTCGGGCAAATGCATCTCAAACACGGGTAACAGGCGCCCGTGGGCATAGCTTTTCGCCCGCACCGGCATGGTCAGGGACACGAAGGCGGCTGATGTCTGCGTCTGATAATTGAACACGCACTCACCGCCGCCTTCTTGCAGCAGTTCACCGGCGCGTTGGGTGGCGATGAAGACCGGCAAGGGTTTCATCGGTCTTGCTCCGGAGAGAGTGCTTGCTGGCGCTCATGCGCATTGGCGGCGCGCAGTTGCTCGAAGGTCGGGAAGGGTGACTGTGCGAGGGGTTCCAGTGCAAACCCCAGGTAATCGAACATTTTTAGCACTTTGCGCAGTCCGACATCACCCGCGCGCCCTTGCTCGAAGGCGTTGATCGTGCTGCGGGAAATGTCGAGATCCTGCGCCATCTGCTGCTGGGTGATGCCCTTGGCCTTGCGTGTGTGCTTAACGAACTGACCTAGCGCGGGAAAGTCCATGGTGTCTGAAATATTTTTGGAGAATTGATCTAAATAGAATCAACACATTG
>CAZHRQ010000373.1:800-1518 GCA_964535075.1 uncultured Rhodobacterales bacterium
CAAATATTTTACAATTTTTTTTGAGTAGGTGAAATGTAGCATATTTCAAGCGCGCTTGCTGCGGATCGGATGAAGATCTCACTGGTTGATCATGTAGGTGTCCGGATCACTCTGCGATGACGGAGCATTCCATGACGATCAGCGGGCGCTCGCGCAGGTGGAGCAGGTTGCATTGGTGGAAGTTGTAGAGCGGAACACTCGTGACATGCGGCGAAAGGTTCTCATCGATCAGCAGCTTCAACCGCTGATCTCCCGATTTTCAAAGGCTTTGCTGGCCGGCCCGGCGGCGATCCCATGCGCGCGCGCAGCTCGGCATAGCAAAGCGCTTGTTCGCTGAGCTGGGGATAGTCCTCGGCGATGTCCGCCGCCGGCACACTGGCGCGGAATTGCTCCGTCACCTGCGCCACGGGCACACGCGTCCCACGGAACACCGGCTCGCCAGAGCAGACATCCGCCCGGCGCTGGATCAAATCAGCGCCCCTTTGATAGGCGCGCAACGCGGCCTGTGTCTTGTTGACGATCTGACTCAGATCAAGGATCACCGGCACCTCGCCCGCGCGCTCCAGTCGGCGCCCAGAGCGTCGCCATGCGCCCACCTCGGCTTGTTTGAAAACCAATACTTGGTATAGGGCGCGTCGATCATCCGGATTCATCTGTACCCCTGCTGTTTCGAGGGCAGCCTTCAGCTTGAAATACAACACCTCGCGAAACGCCAGCC
>CAZHRQ010000374.1:0-1517 GCA_964535075.1 uncultured Rhodobacterales bacterium
AACCAAGGATGGAAATAAAGACAGATTTAAAGTGTTAAAAGACCATTTTGTAAATAATACTCCGGAAAAAATTGCCCTTCCTACCGAAACCGGCTTCACTTTTATTGATATTGCCGATATTATTCGCTGCCGAACCCGCGCGTTAGGTGGCCACGTCTATGAATGTCCCGACTTCCACGAAATCGAATATAAATACCATTCCTGTATGAACCGACACTGCCCCAAATGCCAGAATGACCAGGCCACTCAATGGCTGGCCAGCGAACAAAAGCGATTGATCAACGTTCCGTATTTTCTAATTGGTTTCACACTACCCCAACAACTGCGTCCATTTGTCCGTTCGAACCAGAAACTGTTTTATCGGTTACTGTTCTCTGAATCCTGGCGTGCCATGTCCAAATTAGCGCAAAATCCTAAATGGTTAGGCGGAAATATCGGCGCACTGGCAGTGCTGCACACCTGGACCAAAACGCTGATGTATCATCCCCATGTGCATTATCTGATTCCAGCAGGAGCGATAAGCAACGATCAACAAATCTGGATTAGGGCGCACAAAAAGTTCTTTCTGCCAGTCAAAATCCTGTCCAGACTGTTTCGGGCGATGATACGCGATGCGTTGAAGCAAATGGCTCCTGAGCTGTTTCAACAAATCCCGTCCGAAGTCTGGCGTATTAACTGGGTGGTTCACTGCAAGCGTGCTGGCAATGGCAGCGCGGTTCTGAAATATTTCGCGCCCTATGTGTTTCGTGTGGCTATTTCCAATAAACGAATACTCAGACTTCAAAACGGTCAGGTGACATTTTCCTATAAAAACACGAAAACCAAAACATGGGAAACAATGACGCTGTCCGTGTTCGAATTTATCCGTCGCTTTCTGCAACATGTATTGCCACGGGGATTCAAAAAAATCAGGCACTTCGGGTATCTCAGCTCTCGAAACAAAAAGCTTCTGTCCCTGTTGCACTATGTGTTCGGCGCTGTGGAAGCAGAACCTGTTGAAGACGCAGACCCAACAGTTAAAATCCCACGCTGCTCTGTGTGTGGCAAATCCATGATTCTGGTTGGCATTGTCGGGCCAGGTGGATTTGATGAGCGTTCAGAAACATCGCGACCAATAGTTCATCAGGCACGGGCGCCGTAACATCGACATGATGGGCTGTACGATTGATTTCTTTGTTTTTTTAAAAAGCGGGGGAGCAGGAATCGTACGTCCTAATCAGAAATATTTTGCTGACAGGCTATAGTAACTTATCAAAGAACGAGCAAACCTTTATTCCATTTTAATGAACGTTCGTATTTAAACATCAATTCCATATCATCCCCGCACCAAAATCATCTTTTCTTGCAAAAAGTCCGCCGAAGAAAACCTCAAATATAATGAACCGAAAATCAAGGCCAAGTTCAACCCCGAATTCATAACGATGCTCCGCTACGCTCCGATCGTGATGAATTCTTGTTTCGTTGAACCGAAAATCAAGGCCAAGTTCAACCCCGAATTCATAACGATGCTCCGCTAC
>CAZHRQ010000375.1:0-1517 GCA_964535075.1 uncultured Rhodobacterales bacterium
GCGAAGGCTTTGTGCTCAACGGCGACTTTGCCAATATTTCCTGGGTAACGGCCGATAAGTGGTTGTTGGTGGAACTAGACCCACTGGGCGGCAGTAATTTTACAGAAATGGGTATTTCTGCCATTAAATCGGTGCCTTACGCGTTGTTTGCGTCTCAAGCCGGCGGTTCGGCGGTATTGGATACCAGCCAAACTAACGAAGTGATCACCTCGGTAGCATTTGATCCTTCAACGGGTGAATTGACCATTGAAGAAGCCGGTCAGGTGTTTACCACCACTATAGTTTACGATGCTGATGACCTTAGCGACAACGTACTGAATGACCTAAGTGATGTTAATACCAGCCCTAACAATGACGATGTGCTAAAGTGGAATGGGGTTGAATGGGTTTCTGCACCCGATGAGACGAATGACCAAACGCTGGCTATCATCAACAACCTGTTGTCTATTACCGATGGAAACGTGGTTGACCTTTCTCCTTACCTGGATAACACAGATAACCAGCAGTTAACCTACGATACAGCAACTAATGTGCTGGCCTTGCAAAATGGCGGTGCGGTTGATCTGAGTGATCTGACATCTGATGCCTACAATACCGGTATTACGTTTGACCCTTCAACAGATATTTTAACCATTACTGACGGCGGTGGAAATGTGGTAATTGACTTAACCGACCTGGTTGATGATGCCGATGCCGATCCAACTAACGAATATGTACAGGCCTTCTCTTTTGATCAGGCTACTAACATTCTGACCATTACTGATGGTGGTAATTCTTTTGACGTGGACCTGACCAACTTGGTGGCTGATGCCTACAACACCGGTTTAACGTTCAACCCTACCACTGATGAGTTAACCATTACTGACGATGGTACTTCTTTCTCAGTAAATCTAGGATCGCTAACTTCTAATGGCTTTAACACTAATCTTACTTTCGATCAGTCTACTTACCAGTTGACCATTGAAGATAATGGTTCAGTGTATACTGTTGACCTGACTGCCTTGAAAGACGATGCTGATGCCGACCCGGCAAACGAGGTGATCAGTAACATCACTTTCGATCCGGGTACCAACGAATTGACCATTTCAGAGGCGGGTACGCAGCATGTAATCGACTTAACTAATTTGGCAGGTAATGCCTATAATACCGGGCTTAATTTTAATCCTGCTACTAACGTATTGACTATTACCGATGCCGGTACCTCGTTTGATGTTAACCTGAGCGACCTTTCAACTGACGCTTACAATACCAACTTTAGTTTTGATGTATTGACCAATGAATTGACCATTTCGGATGACGGTGGTGCTTTGGTCGTTGATCTGACAGACCTTATCAATGATGCGGATAGTGATCCAACGAACGAGATCCAGTCGCTTTCTTTCAACAACAACATTTTAAGCTTAAGCGGTAGTTCTCAAACAGTGAACCTAAGTTCATTGACCGGTACCGACAACCAAGACCTTTCGTCTACCATCAACGGTAGCAATGTTACGGTTGATATTACTAACGGCTCAGGT
>CAZHRQ010000376.1:0-1508 GCA_964535075.1 uncultured Rhodobacterales bacterium
CGAATGGCACACCTGCCCGGAATCGGGGCGCATCAACGCCTCCAACCCCTGTTCGGAATACATGTTCCTGGACGATACGGCCTGCAATCTCGCCTCCCTCAACCTGGCGGCCTTTGGTCAGGAGGACGGCGCCCTGGACGTGGCGGGCCTGTGCCACGCGGCGCGGCTGTGGACCCTCACCCTGGAAGTGTCGGTGCTGATGGCCCAGTTCCCCTCGCGGGAGATCGCCGAGCGTAGCTTCCGCTACCGCACCCTGGGGCTGGGGTTCGCCAACCTGGGCGGGCTGCTCATGAGCCTGGGCCTGCCCTATGACAGCGACGCCGGCCGCGCCCTGGCCGGGGCCCTGAGCGCCCTGATGACCGGCACCGCCTATGCCACCTCCGCCGCCATGGCCGAGGAACTGGGCGCCTTCCCCGGCCATGGAGACAACGCCGAGGCCATGCTGCGGGTGATCCGCAACCACCGCCGCGCCGCCTACGGCGCGCACGAGGGCTATGAGAACCTGTCGGTGCGGCCGGCGCCGCTGGACACCGCCCACTGTCCCGATGGCGCCCTGGTGGTGGCGGCCCAGGCGGCCTGGGACGAAGCCCTGGAGCGCGGCCGCCAGCATGGGTTCCGCAATGCCCAGGTCTCGGTGGTGGCCCCCACGGGCACCATCGGCCTGGTGATGGACTGCGATACCACCGGCATCGAGCCCGATTTCGCCCTGGTGAAGTTCAAGAAGCTGGCCGGCGGCGGCTATTTCAAGATCATCAACCGCATGGTGCCGGAAGCCCTGCACGCGCTCGGCTATGACCCCGTGGCCATTGCCGCCATGGAGGCGCACGCCGTGGGCCACGGCACCCTGAAGGGAGCGCCAGGCATCTCCCACGAGACCCTGCAGGCGCGGGGCTTCTCCCAAATGGCGCTGGAGCGGTTGGAAAAAGCCCTGGGCGGTGCCTTCGACATCCGTTTTGTCTTCAACCGCTGGACCCTGGGCGACGACGTGTGCAAGGGCGAGCTGGGCCTCACCGACGAGACCCTGAACGCGCCCGGCTTCGATCTGCTCACAACCCTGGGCTTCTCGGAGGCGGAAATCTCCGCCGCCAACATTCACGCCTGCGGCGCCGGCACCTTGGAAGGTGCGCCGTACCTGGATCCCGAGCACCTTCCGGTTTCCGACTGCGCCAGTGTTTGCGGCGTGAACGGCACCCGGTCCCTCAGCGTGGAAAGCCACATCCGCATGATGGCGGCGGTGCAACCCTTCATCAGCGGTGCCATCTCCAAGACCATCAACATGCCCAACCACGCCACGGTGGAGGACTGCAAGGACGCCTACATGACGTCGTGGCGGCTGGGGCTGAAGTCCAACGCCCTTTACCGCGACGGCTCCAAGCTGTCCCAGCCGCTGGCCGCCAGCGCGCTCGGGGTGGAGGACGGGGCGGACGCCGCAGCACCGGCGCGCCCGGCGCAATAGCTGGTCGCGTGGATCGTGGTCGTTGCGCTGGCTTGCTTGCTGGGGACTGCCG
>CAZHRQ010000377.1:0-1508 GCA_964535075.1 uncultured Rhodobacterales bacterium
GGCACCTGAAGGCCCGGCTCCTCCTGGCCGAGATCTACCTCGGCCAGAGGGACCCGGAGCGGGCCCGGGAGCAGCTGGACGTGGCCCTTCGCCTGGCACCGAACATGGTGCGCCCCCACATGCTGGACGGCGCCCTGAAGGTCCTGGAAAAGGACCCCCAGGCCGCGGAAGCGGCCTACGAGGAGGCCATCCGTCTGAACCCGGAGTACGCCCCGGCCCACGTGAAGCTGGGCCTGGTCTACAACCTCACCGAGAGGCCCGAGGAGGCCGTGGGGGAGTTTCACAAGGCGCTCGAGCTCAACCCCTATCAGACCGACGCCCTGTCGTGGCTCGTGGCCAGGGACATGGCGGCCAAAGAGTTCGACCAGGCCCTGGAGACCACCGAGGCGCACCGGGAGCGGGTGGAGGAGAACGAGGCCATGCTGGCCTTCCTGGACTACCTGCAGGCGCGGTTGTATCTCGCCAAGGACGAGCCGGGGGAGGCGGAGGCCCGCCTCAAGTCGGCCATCGACCGCAACCCGGCCATGGTGGGGGTCTACCCTCTCCTGGCGACCCTGTACGGCAGGCAGGGCAGGCTGGACGAGGCGCGGGGCCAGTACGAGGCCCTGCTGGAGCAGAACCCCGAGGCGGTGTCCGCCTACATGGCCCTGGGTTCCCTGGCCGAGCACGACGGAGACAACGAGCGGGCCGAGGAGCTCTACCGCCAGGCCCTCGAGATCCGGGAGGAGTTCGCGCCCGCCGCCAACAACCTGGCCTGGCGTATCCTGGACTCGGGCGGGAACATCGACGAGGCGCTGAAGTTCGCCCAGATCGCCAAGAAGAACGCCCCGGAGAGCGCCGGGGTGATGGACACCCTGGGCTGGATCTACTACCACAAGGGGCGTTATCCCAGTGCGCTCTCCGAGCTCGAGGACGCCCTGGAAAAGGCGCCCAACCACCCGGTGATCCACTATCACGCGGGCATGGCCTATCTCGGGAACGAACAGCCCGACCGGGCGCGGGAGCACCTGGAAAAGGCCCTGGAGATCGATCCCGAGTTCGACGGCGCCGAGCAGGCGAGGGCGGCCCTGGAGGAGATGGGTGGTCAATGAAGGGGTTTCCATTCCGGGTTCTCTTTGTCTGTCTGCTGATCCCGCCGCTGGGATACCTCTTCAGCCTGGACCTGATCGAGGGGTCGCTGGAGCAGCAGGAGGAGCGGGAGATCCGGGATGTGCTGATCCAGGACCAGGGCGCTCTTCTGGAAGGGCGCTACTCGGTCCAGGAGGCGATTCGACGGAACCTCTCGAGGCACTTCAGCCGGGATTGGAAGCGGAAGCTCGGGGTGCGAACCCGGGTCCTCGTGAAGACGCGCGGAGAGCAGCGCATTCTCTATCCCGTGCCGGTGGACGAGGAGATGGCCGGCGGGGGGGCGTTCGAGGATGACCCCCTGGGGGATGACGACCGGCTCCGCTACGTGGAGCTCGCCGCGGAGAACTTCCGGCTGCTCAACCAGGGCTTCGACGTGGACG
>CAZHRQ010000378.1:0-1508 GCA_964535075.1 uncultured Rhodobacterales bacterium
GTGGGAAGGTATCCCACTCATCGGAAACAGCCATTATTCGGGCAATCATCAAGCCGCAAGCTTGCCGGATCGTGAATAATGGCCCCTATCGGGTATACTGGGCACTTACACAATCTTAACGCCAAGCCCTTCGCCATGTCTCACGTGCCTCCTTCGGAGCTTGCCTCCGCCACTCCCACTGATTGGCCCATCCCCGACCTGCCACTGTGCCGACTGCGTTTCCACTTCAAAGCCCTCGACCCCATCCGGCTGCCCTATTTCAGTGGTTCGGCTTGGCGCGGTCTGCTTGGCCATAGCCTGAGACGCAGTGTTTGCGTTACCAGGGCACCGCACTGCGATGGCTGCCTGCTACGGGGACAGTGCATTTACTCGCGGGTGTTTGAAACACCCCCGCGCTCGCGCGAGAAAGCCCAACGCTACAGCGCGCTGCCGCACCCTTTTGTGCTGGAGCCGCCACCGGCGGGCCAGCGTGATGTCGCCCCAGGCGAGTCACTCAGCCTGGGCATGACCTTGATCGGATCCAGCCAAGACCTACCTGCCTACCTAACTCATAGCTGGCAGCGTGCCGGTGAGCACGGCATTGGGGCGCAAAACAGCCGCTTTGAGCTGATCGATGTCACCCAAGAACAACGCCTTGGCGAAGAGGACTGGATCAGCATTCTCGACCGCGAGCGCGGTGAACTGCAACCGGTGCAAAGCCGATGGCGCAGCCCCGACCCGCGACCAGATCCGCTGGAAATCGAGCTACTCACACCACTGCGCATCAAACACCGTGGCCAATTCGTCAATGAGCAGCGTTTCTCCATCGATGCCCTGTTCCTCACCCTAACAACGCGTCTTGCGTTGCTCGCAGAACTCTACTCCCCTAGCACCAGGACACCAGGCGCAGAGCCTGCCCCAACCACCAGCCAGTTACAGGCGGCCCTCGCTGACATTCGCTGGGAGTCCGACCATCTTCGGTGGGTGGACTGGACGCGCTGGTCATCTCGTCAACACACGCAAATGCAACTGGGCGGACTGCTTGGCACCCTTAGGCTCAGCGGTTCCGGGTTAAACGCGCTTTGGCCAATGATCGTACTCGGCCAGTGGGTTCACCTGGGCAAACAGAGCAGCTTCGGACTGGGTCACTATCGCATTCTCCCTGCCGCGACCGGCACCCGCTCGCGCACTGGCAACCGACTGTGATCAAAGAAAGCATGACAATACCCGCGTCTGCCCGCGAGACCGACACCACATCAGTCGTGCCTTGTGAGAATGATCTTCCGCTATTCGCGCGACATCGAGACCCGCGACGGCAAGCTTGCTGGAGCTGACAAGGCATAGTGTTGTGGTGCACACTATAACCAAGCCGAACATGAGACAGCTACTTATGACGCATCAACAACTCCTGGCCGCATCCAGCCGTATCGCACTTGCTGGGCTGCTGCACGACCTGGGCAAATTCGCCGAACGAGCGGGAATTGATCCGGGTACCGAAAAACTCAATGCCAATCTCCATCAATATGCGC
>CAZHRQ010000379.1:0-1504 GCA_964535075.1 uncultured Rhodobacterales bacterium
GCTAGAATTACCTGCTCGCCGGGTGCGAAGCGCTCGGATTCGGCCAGCAATTGCCCGTTTTCAAAGATCACCGCATGGCCATCCCAGGCCAGATCGGTGCTCGACTCACCCGGCCCGGCGGCGGAGTACAGATAGGCGGCCAGGCATTTGCTCGATTGCGCCGCGCACAGGGCGTTGCGCTCAGCGGCCTTGCCGATGGTGATGTTGCTGGCCGACAGATTCAGCAACAGGGTCGCGCCAGCCAACGCGGCATAAGTGCTTGGCGGCAGCGGCGTCCAGAGATCCTCGCACAGCTCCAGGTGCAGGATGCAGCCGGGTAGCGCGCGCGCCTCGAACAACAAATCATTGCCAAGGGGGACGGATTCCCCGAGCAAGACAATCTCCCGACTCAGCGCCTCGCGCGCCGAGCTGAACTGGCGCTTTTCGTAGAATTCCCGATAGTTCGGCAGATAGCTTTTGGGTACCGCGCCCAGCAAGCGGCCCTGGTGCACCAGTACCGCGCAGTTAAACAGCCGCCCATCCACCGCCAGCGGCAGACCGAGCGCCAGCGCTGTTGGGAATTCGCGGCTGGCGGCGCGGAGCTGATCCAGTGCGGCGAGGCTGGCATCGAGCAGCGCCTGCTGCTGAAACAAGTCATCATTGCTGTAAGCAGCGAGTCCAAGCTCGGGGAACAGGGCTACCAGCGCACCCTCGGCAGCGGCCTGGCGGGCGAGGCGCAGACTGGCGCGCGCGTTGGCCGCCGGATCAGCCACCACCACCTCGGGCACGCACACCGCCACCCGCACCAGTCCCTGGCGGTAGAGGTTGAAAAAGTCGTCCGCGGCGTGGCCGGGCGTACCAGCATCAGTCATCGGCTAGCGCCTGGTGGGAGCGTCGACTTAAGTCGCCAACCGGCCCCCCTGGATTGGTTGGAATAACCATCCGAATGCGCGTGCCACGACCGAGCTCCGAGCGAATCCAAAACCGTCCACCGAGTTGCTTGCAAATGAAATAGGCCTTGGTCAAGCCCAAGCCGCCGCCCATGGTGCGGCGATCCTGGACATTGGAGGCGCGCCAGCCGTAGTCGATCACGGATTCGATCTCATCCTCGGGAATCCCTCGCCCGGAGTCCTCGACACTAATGCACAAGCGGCTCTCATCCCCCCACACGCCAGCATTAATGCGACCGCCGGGTGCGGTGTACTTGCGCGCATTGGCCAACAAATCCCGGACCACGTCGATCATCACCGCTGGCAGGCGAATGCGCGTACCCTGACTGCTGTGTACTTTAAAATCGACGTAATAATCCCGCGACTCCTGCGCGGCAATATTATCGATAATGCGAAAATGCCCTTTACTGTTTTTCTCAATGGCGCTAAACACTTTTTGAAAATCCTCAATTACCTGCAAAATGTCAAACTCCTTCCAGCTGTTGAGGTCATCCATGCGCGCCTGGAGATCAGCAACACGCTTGCGCAGTACGGAAAAAATCGACTCAAGATTGTCCAATGCATCCCGCACCTTT
>CAZHRQ010000380.1:0-237 GCA_964535075.1 uncultured Rhodobacterales bacterium
GGCGTATCTGAACCTGTTCAAGGACCAGATGCAAGGGGCCAGCACGCTCACGATGCAACTGTCCTACAACCTGTACACCAGCCGGGAAGTTTCGATCGAGCGAAAGCTGAAGGATATGGCGCTGGCGACGATGATCGAGCGGCGCAAAGGCAAAGACCAGATCCTGGAGCTGTATCTTAACCACGTTTTCTATGGCCAGCGCGCCTACGGCATCGGTGCCGCCGCCGACGTCTACTT
>CAZHRQ010000380.1:247-1503 GCA_964535075.1 uncultured Rhodobacterales bacterium
CCGAGAACCCCGTGACCAACCCCGAGAAGGCGATGGAGAATCGCGACTTGGTGTTGAACATCATGCGGGAGAAGAAGTGGATCACCGGGGCCGAGTACCAAGACGCGCTGGCCGAACCGTTGCGGCTTCGCCCGGACCCGCCAAGCGTGACGGGTGGCAAGAACGCACCGTACTTCGTCGACTACGTTCTCCAGCAACTGCGGAGCGATCTCCCCAATGTGCCGTTCGAGTCCGGCGGCTACCGGATCGAGACCACGCTGAACTACGAGATGCACAAGGCCGCTCAGGAAGAGGTTCGGCGGGCCGTGGAGAACAACGCGAGCCGATTGGTGACCAACGGCGCGATGGTGATCTTGGACCGGGAGGGGCAGATCAAGGCGATGGTCGGCGGCGTCGACTACGGCCGGAGCCAGTTCAACGTCATCTCGCAAGGGTCCAGGCAGCCGGGTTCTGCGTTCAAGCCGTTCGTGTACGCCACCGCCTTCGAACTCAAGGCGATCGGGCCGAGCAGCACCATGAGCACGTCGCAGTACGTGTACGACATGGCCGACGGGCGCAAGAAGTACCCAACGGGCGGCGTGGGCTCCGGGGGCGGATCGCTGAGCGTGCAGAGCGCGTTGACCACTTCGAACAACCAGTCGGCGTTGTGGGCGATCGAAGAAGTGGGGCCGGCGAGCGTGGTGCAGTTTGCGCGTTCGGTGTTCGGCATGACCAACGAGTTGCAGCCCTACGTGCCGATCGCGTTGGGAGCGAACGCGGTCAATCCGTTGGAGATGGCGGCGGCTTACAGCGTGTTCATGACGGGCGGCGACCGGGTGACGCCCTACGGAGTGCGCCGCGTGGTGGGGCCTTCGGGCAACACGGTCCGTCGCTACGATCCGCAGATCTACAGTCGGGTGATGGGCCGCGATGCCGCGCGCGCCATGGACTACATCCTGCGGCAGAACGTGGTGCGGGGCACGGGTAGCCGGGCCCGGAACGTAGCGAATGGCCGCGGCAAGACCGGCACCACCAACGACTTCGTCGACGCGTGGTTCTGCGGCTACACCGATCGGCTGATCGGGATCGTTTGGGTGTCCAACGAGCAGTTGGAACGGCGCGGGGACGTGGTGATCCCGCGTTATCCCGGCATGCGCGGCGTCATGGGCAGTACGGTGCCGGTACCGCTGTGGGGAGCGGCCATGAGCCGAGCGCAACAGATCATCGGCGAGCAGGAGCGCTCGTTTACGCGAAACTACGCCACCTGGGGCGGCGGT
>CAZHRQ010000381.1:0-1503 GCA_964535075.1 uncultured Rhodobacterales bacterium
TGGCGCGCAGGGCCTGGGAAAAGATTAGGGTGTAGATAAGAATCATGGACAGCGGGTTGAGCACCGTCCAAGCGGCACCGAGCATGGAGGCGCGGTATTTTGCCTGGAAGTCGCGCTGGACGCTGCCGAGCACGAAGCCACGGTAGCTCCAAAGCGCGCGGGCGTGCACCATGGCGTTGAGGGTCATTGCGGGCGGCGGCTCGAGCCGAAACTTAAAAACCGCGCAGTCTAGCGCACTAGGCTGGCATTTGCACGGCCATCTCCCGGATCGTGGCGCGCGCGACCGGGAGATGGCAGTGAAGGTAAGTCGGGGCTAGAAGCGCGCCGCGTATTCGGCTGAATTGAGCATGACGTCGATTAACGCGAGCATGGCAGTGGCGTTGCTAGTGAGAGTGTTCACATCGCTATTGAACTCGCTCTGCGTGGGCGCGCGCCGCAGCATCGCGGCATGAAGCTTGACCACCTGCACCCAATTTTTGCTACGCGCCTGGTACTCGGGCGACTCGCTAAAGTTGGTCATAATGACGCCGCGCGTCTCCCCGGCCCCCAAGCGATTGACATAATAGGCGATCTCCTCGCTGTTGGCGCCGCGCCCGAGGATATTCTGGTACACCAATTCGACAAAACCCTGATCACTCAAGGCGCCATAGGTTGACTGGAACTCGGGCGACTGGGTGAAGTTCTGCGAGATGCTGGTCAGCGGGCCGCCACGACGCATAATATCAAGGTAGTAGAAAATGCCTGCGGTGTCGGGAATGCGGTCAAAGTAGCCAAAGTAGAGCCGGATGACAGGGGCGATGACGCTATCGTAAACGCTGCTGTCGAGGAAAAGCTCCACGAGCTGATTCTGGGTGAGGCTTCCGTTTTCAAGCAGGCGCGTCCACTCAGCGATCTCAGAACTGCTCGCCTGGTAGTCGGAGAAGTCCAGAAACTGTTGAGCAACAAAGGCGCTGGCATTCGGGAAGGGGCCGTAGCCGGGATCGGGATCGACTGGATCGGGATCGACTGGATCGGGATCAACTGGATCGGGATCGACTGGATCGGGATCAACTGGATCGGGATCAACTGGGTCAGGATCAACTGGGTCAGGATTCACTTTCGTGGATCGATAACCCGCGATCATATCCTTGGTCAGCTCGATAAGACGAGCATTGTCGCCATTGGTGGCATCGCCGGCGACGGTGCCCTGATAGGTTTTGAGCGGGGTGGAGAACAGTGGTGCCTCGGTGTAGTTGTTTCCAAAACCGTCATCGTCATACGCCATGATCGTGTGGTAATCAACGCCATTGGTGCCGGTGAAATACCAGCCGGCGGAATACAGGCCGTCGAGGTCCATGTTGGGGCCCGGATCAGCGGTCTGATATTTCGAATGTTCCGCACCCAGATTGTGACCCGTTTCGTGGGTCAATGTGTGGCCGAGTTCGACGGCCCGGATGGCATTTACAGTGTAGGCGTAGTTCGGGCTGCCGTTCCAATTGCTCAGAACCCAAGCGACCCCGACGT